>JADFNR010000183.1 GCA_022563275.1 Chloroflexota bacterium
CACTCCCAGATCGGAGAAGTTGCCGCCGGTGCCGCCGTATTGCTCAGGGAAAACAACCCCGGTCCAGCCGAGGCCGACCATCTGCCGCCACAGTTCATCGGTGTATCCCCGCGGGTCTTCCTCCATCTCCCTGACCAAGGTGAGGGGACACTCCCGGGACAAAAAATCCTGGGCGCTGGTCTTCAGCATCTGCTGTATCTCGGTTAGACCCAGGTCCATGGTTTTCCTCCGAATCTGCTACTGGCTGGCTTGAGCGCGGATAGTATAGCCCATAGGCTGGGGCGTGGGTAGGGGAAACTTTTGACCTTGGTCCGGCTCATGGTGAGCTTGTCTAGCCACCGCCGAAGCAAGGTTTTTTTCACCGGGAGCATGACTTGTGCGCATCCTTCGACGGGTCCGATTTCATCGAGACTCTCGACCTCGGTCGGAGCTCAGGACGAGCGTATGGCATGGTATGAATCGTTGGAAATGTCTGAGGTCTAAATGACCATTACGCCTTGGAAGGCTCCACCTCAACCACTATCTCCACCGGTGTGTTGCGGGCCACGATTATCTCCAGGTCTTCGGAACCGTCGTTGATCGGTTGGTGGACCGCATTGGCCGGCACGTAGATAAAATCGCCGGGGCCGATGGACAGATCAGTCTCCAGGTTGTCGCCGATCACGAAGCGGCCGTGGCCTTTGACCACGTAGATGGCCGACTCGCAATTCACGTGGTAATGGGGACTGGAGGCACAGTGGGGCGGGATGGTGGCCACCGCCAGGTGGATGCCCGTGGAACCGGTCAGCTTCTCAGACACTCCGGCCAACCGGGTCATGGCCCCGGACTGAATCTCCACTTCCAAGCCGTCTGGATGGACAACTTTGATCTCGGGCATATCACACTCCGTTAATACTGACTAGAGGCCGCGGACCATCTTATCCAATTGGCTGATGGCCTTTTGGATATTCTCTTGGGAATTGGCGTAGGACAGGCGTACGTACCCTTCCCCGTACTCGCCGAAGGCGCTGCCGGAAAGCAGGGCGACGCCGGCTTCGTTCATCGCCCGGTCCTCGAATTCGCTGCTGGTGAGCCCAGTCCCTTTGATGCTGGGAAAGGCATAGAACGCTCCCTCGGGTTCCGGGCAGTTGACCCCCGGGATGCTGCGCAGCCCGTCGGCGATGAGCCTGCGGCGGACGCCAAACTCAGCCACCATGGCCTCAACCTCGTCCCTGGGGCCCTCCAAGGCCGCCACCGCCGCCTTCTGGGTGAAAGATGCCGCGCAGGAAACACTGTTCACGGCCAGTTTCACGATATGGGGCACCAGTTCCTCGGGCATGATCCCATAACCCAAACGCCAGCCGGTCATGGCGTAGCTCTTGGAAAAGCCATCCAGGATGATGGTGCGTTCCTGCATACCGGGTATGGACGAGATGCTGTAGTGCTCTCCGGTGTAGAGGATGTCCTTGTATATCTCGTCGGCCAGCACGTACAAACCTGGGTGCTGCATAACGACGCCCGCGATGGTCTCCAATTCCTGCTTGCTGAGGGCCGAGCCGCAGGGGTTCTCCGGCGAGTTGATAATGAGGAGCCGGGTCTTATCGGTGATCAAACCAGGCAATTCAGCCAGGTCTGGGTGGTAGCCCGTCTCTTCCAGAAGCTGCATGGGCACCGGAGTGGCGCCGGCGAACTTGATCATGGACTCGTAGATGGGAAAGCCGGGGTTGGGGTAGATGACCTCGACGCCGGGTTCGGCCAGGGCCAGGAGCACGTAGAACATTATGGGTTTGGCGCCCGGCGTCACCACGATGTTGGCCGGATCGGTGTCGGTCCCCCGGACCTCGCGGCTGTTCCGGGCGATGGCCTCCCGCAATTCCGGCAACCCCGCCGTGGGGCCGTAATGGGTGAACCCGTCGCTGATGGCCTGCATGCCGGCCTCGACGATATGCCGGGGAGTCTCGAAGTCGGGTTCGCCGATCTCCAGGTGAATTATCGACTTCCCCTGGGCCTCCAATGCCCTGGCTTTGGCCAGCACTTCAAATGCCGTCTCGGTGCCCAGGTCATTCATGCGGGCCGCTACTGTCATAGGTCCTCCGGATCAGTTCTAACTATCAACCGAAACACCGCGTCGCCCAACCGTTCGTCCTGAGCTCCGACCGAGGTCGAGAGTCTCGATGAAATCGGACTTGTCGAAGGACCCTGGCCCCAGCGCGGTCATGGTTCGACGGAGCTCACCACGAACGGTTGACCTTAGCGATTATCTCCAAAACCAGGGATGATTCTGACTCAGTCCGACTGGACCTGGTTCTCGGTGCGCACCGAAAGGCCATAGATCTTGATGAATCC
>JADFNR010000116.1:0-6771 GCA_022563275.1 Chloroflexota bacterium
AAGAGTACCTGGACTTCAACTCCGGCCAGATGTGCGGCGCCCTAGGCCACAATCACCCCCGCATCGTGCAGGCGCTCCAAGAGAGCTGTGAGACCCTGATCCACAGCCACATGAGCATGTTCAACGACCGGGAGATAATCCTGGCCGGACGCCTGGCGGAGATCACCCCGGAAGGCATGGACCGCTCCATGTTCCTGACCTCGGGCAGCGACTCCAACGAGGCGGCCATGGCCATCGCCAAAAGGTTCACGGGCGGTTATGAGTTTGCCAGCCCGGCGGTGAGCTTCCACGGCATGACCGACACGACCAGGGCGGTCACCTACTCCGGCTGGCACGAGGGCTACGGCCCCTACGCCCCAGGGCACTACCCCATCATCGCCCCCTACGAGTACCGCTGCACCTTCTGTATGGACAAAGGAGGCTGTGACTACACTTGCCTGAACACCAGTTTCGACCTGCTCGACGCCCAGGCCGATGGCCAGTTGGCCGGCGTGATCACCGAGCCGTTGTTCAGCGCTGGCGGCGTAATCGACCTCCCCGATGGCTGGCTCCGGGAGCTCAAGCGCAAATGCGAGGAGCGCGGCGCCCTGTTGATCGTGGATGAAGCCCAGACCGGGTTGGCCAAACTGGGTTCCATGTGGGGCTTCGAACACGAAGGAGTGGTGCCCGACATCTTCACCATCTCCAAGCATTTCGGAGGCGGGGTGGCCATCAGCGCCACGATCACCACCGACGAGATCGAAGAGAAGGTCTCGGCGTCCGGTTTGGTGGTGGGACACTCCCATTCCAACGACCCGATGCCCTGCAACGCCGCCATCGCCAGCATCGACATCATCCTGGAGGAGATCTTGGTCGACGTTGCCCAGCGCATCGGCGCCTATTGGCGGGAGCACATGGAGCGCCTGGCCCGGAAGCACGAGATCATCGGCGACATCCGAGGCCGCGGCCTGCTGCAAGGCATCGAGCTGGTCACCAGCCGTGAGACCCGGGAACCTGCTTACGACGAGGGCCGCGCCATCGGACGGCTATGCTTGGAGAATGGGCTGATCTTGAGCGTGCGCCGGAAAGGCTCCGTGTTCCGGTTCGTGCCGCCCTTCACGACCACCGAAGCCCAGATGGACGAAGCGGCGGACATCTTGGACCACGCCATATCACAGGTGGTCTGAGGGTAAATCACCGAGTATCCCAGAAGCTAAGATTAGCCATCCGGAGGTCGTAGCCACCTCCTCGGTGGCCAAAACCGTCATTCCGGCCAAAACCGTCATTCCGGCGAAAGCCGGAATCCACGGAAGCCGTGCTGAAACCGCCGAACCGGCCCAACTTAGGCCGAAACCTAACGCCCCTAGGCCATGCCAATCGCGCAAATAATATGACTCAACGCGAGGGGCATGGATTCCGGCCTTCGCCGGAATGACGAGGGAGGCGGCGTGTAAGTCTGCTGGTATTGGGCGGCCTCTGTTGATACAAAAGAGCCGCCCCGATACGATCGAGGCGGCTTTCTTAGTGTGGGGACAACCCGGATGAGGAGACGGGTCATCCTTTCCACTCGGATGATTCGGGCACTTGATCAATAAGTAGTGATCAAGGACCCGTTAATCAGAACTGGCTCGGAGCGTGAGTTCCGCGACCGATCCCTCGGTGGTGATCGCCCCGTCGGATTCCATGCTGAACAGATCTTGCAGGCTGAACTCAGTGAGAGTGCTGGGCGGGACGACGATGATCTCGAACTGGGCCTCGCCGAAATAGACCCCGACCGGTCCGGCCGCTTCGTCGCGCAGCAGCTTTCCTTCTGCTTTGACCAGGTTTGAAAGTCCACCGGTGCCGCTTCCGCTTATCAGCTTGAAATCGACGCTGGTGAAGGCTGCCTCCCCGCCGGCGGTCCAGTTCGTCATGGTCGCTCTGAAGGTGCCGGATTTGCCACGGAGGCTGCCCTCAAAGAAGTACGTTCCTTCACATTCGTTGGCCCCTCCGGGTCCGGTGCCTAGATCGCACGTGAATTCGACTACCACAGAACCCACCTGGGTGCCTCGAGTTTCCACAGCTACGGTTCCTGCGATGGACGTTACACCGTTCTCTGTCGTTGGCGGGCCGGACAGGACTGGCGGGCTTACGGTGTAATCGCCCGCGAACTGATACACGGGCCCGTTGTCCGCCGAGACCGGGCCGAATGTGGTAGCCATCGCCAGCATTCCGATCAGGAGCAATCCACCCAGTAGGCGCAGGGTGTGTTTACCTAGTGCGTTCTTGATGGCGAGTACGCCTAGGTTGCCGTTATTCAGTTGTCGGTTTGTGTTTGGTTCATTCATCTCAAAATCCTCATTTTCCTGGTTTGAGCACTTGGGCTGCTGTTGAGTTCATTTGGTCCTCCTCATCGTTCCGTTGCAGTCCGATATTAAAATCGGCCAGACGACCAGACATCCGA
This sequence comes from Chloroflexota bacterium, assembly GCA_022563275.1. The sequence goes on from JADFNR010000116.1 coordinate 2,423, forward strand.
GGATTTACGTATTTTTGGGAAGACGAATAAAAATGAAAAAAGGCGGACAGATACGTAAATGTACGTATATGTCCGCCGCGGCAAACGTAAAGAACTCGAAATCATCCGGCGGTCGGCACAGTTTGATTGCTGGCCCAGCGGTCTTCATCTATAATCTCGGCACATCTTCAGGGATTTCCAAAAGCCCCCAAAGAGAGGTCCGGTATGGTCAAATTAGGCGGCACCGCCACAGTCTCCCACATGGAAGTCTTTCAGGGACTTGAGAAATTGTTCCGGCGGCAAGGCATCGACCTGGATTGGGTGTTGTATTCGGACTACGACACCATGGTCGAGGCCTTCGTCAAAGGGGAGATCGACCTGGCCTGGAACGGCCCGCTCAGCTACGTGAAGATCAAACGGCTGGCGGCCGACGGCTGCCGGGTTATCGCGATGCGCGACGTGGACATCAACTACATCACCCATTTCATCACCCGGGCCGACTCCGGCATCGACACCATGGAGGACCTCAAAGATAGGAGTTTCGCCTTTGGCCGCAGGTCTTCGGTGCAGGCGGGACTCCTCGCCTATTCCTTCCTGAAAGACTCGGGAATCAGCCCCAGTAAAGACCTGTCGGCCAACAGTTTCTACGAAGACCGGCAGTCCGAGACCAAATCCGATGAACGGGACGTGGTCGAGCGGGTCAGCAGTGGCGAGTTCGACGCGGGGGCGGTCAGCCAACGGGTCTTGGAAACCATGGCCGAAGATGGCACCTTAGCCCGGGACGCGGTCCGAATCTTCTGGTCAAGCCCTGGATATTCCCACTGCTGTTTCACTTCTCAGAGTGACTTGGACCCGGCCCTGGCGGCGGAGATAGAGTCTGCCTTCCTCTCGGTTACGGCCGACGACCCGGTTGGAAAAGCGGTCCTGGAAGGCGAGGCCTGCGATCGTTTTGTGCCGGGGACCGATATCGGTTGGGAACTGATCGAAAAGGCCGCCGAGGCCGAGGGACTTATCTGACGGGTTTTCTGATCTCATTCCCGGAAGAACAAGCGCGATTTAGCGCCCTGTCAATGAAGGTAGCGTTCCTCATTCCGCTCGTGGTGAGCTTGTCGAACCACCGCCTGAGTTAAGCTTGTTCTCAACCGTGATCAAGACTTTCGCGCATCCTTCGACAGGCTCAGGACGAACGGTTTTGTTTGCCAATCCTCTGCTCGTGGCGGGCGAATGACCCCAATTTTATTATCTAAGACGTAAATTCTATTAATCTTCCGGTTGGTCCGGTGCGTTTCGGAGGATGTCCTCCAGGGTCCGGTCCAATGCTGGGTCCAAAGACACCGAAGTCTCGAAGGGCACGAGGTTGAAGTCCGCCTTGGCCCGTTCGATCAGTTCCTTGGCCGTGGGATTGTTCGTCGCGATCTTCTCCAACGTGTCCACCAATTCCTGGGACTCGGCTTCGCCGAGGGCCAACAACTCGGAAAGGTCGATTTCCAGGTCGAACATCGACTTCAACCTCCGCATGATGTCATAGAAAGCGCGGTGGTCCCGGCTGATCCCCACGGGATCGTTGTTCGAGGTCAAGAAGGGATACATGGGCGCCATGGCGCCCATCCGCAACATCTCAAACTCCGGGTGTTCGTAGTGGGCGATGGTGACCAGCGCCATGGCGATGGTGGGGCCGTTGCGGCTCTGGGAGCCGTAGTTAGAGTAGCGCAGACCGTAACGGTCCAGGTTCTCTTTCATGTCGGCCCGGCTGTAGATGCAACTGACACTGCGTTCCATGTCGGGCGGGGCGGCCCCGTTATACCCTTCCACCGCCACGATCGTGGGCGATCCCAGTTCCGCCACGGCCTGGAAGAACGCCTGGGCGTATACATCGATCCTGAACCAAGGTTCCTGGCCCAGGAAGATGATAAGTCCGTTTCCGGCGTCGTAGAACCGGTTGCGCCGGGTCATGGGCTGGACGGGTAGGCCTTCGTTGTAAGCCACTCTGGGGCGGTAGGTGTCGTGGGTGCCCGGCACCTGGAACGGGTAACAGAGCTTGGAGACTTCTGGGCCCATCTCGCCGATCTGGCCGGCGCCCAGCTTGCTGATCAGGTAACGGGGAAGGCCCCCCGATATCTCGCCGCCGTCGGACCATTGCCGCCGCCATCCCGCGATCAACTGCTTTGCGGCGGGCTTAGATTCCAGGTTCAGTAACTCGTCTGCCATTGCCCATCACTTTCCTGTTGGCCCAGTCGGCTCGAATGCAGCTTGCTTCGGCCGCCGGCACAGGTGTTCCCACAGAATTACGTCTCACTTGCTGAGGGCTTTCATTTTGACAGAGCGCCGGGCCATCCGCAATCCGCGCAACAGCGGGTTACCTGACATAATAAGACAAACCAAGTTGCCGCTGAGGCCACCTTGACACCCCTCTCGGAGCGTTCGTAAGATAGTAATGAGCCGGGTTGAACCGTCTTCCAGCCTCAGGCTGGCTTCGTGTGTCCCAGTAGCTCAGGGGATAGAGCGGCTGCCTTCTAAGCAGCGGGTCGTGGGTTCGAATCCCACCTGGGGCACCATTTTTTTACGATAGTTTGTCCCCGTTGTCCCCAATTTTTGCTCTCGGCTCTTCGTTTCCATCAGACACGCTCCAATTCCTCGCGAAGTTTTCACTTGATAATTACTTTGAGAAATGAAAAAATATTACGCGAATCGTTAACATCACGGCGGTTTTAGGAGAAACGTAATCACACAATTGTTTCGAAGGCCCACCCGGCCAATAGTCGACATCGACCAATACTTGTCTCTCCTTGAGCCCCGATTGGCACGTGACTTGACCTCAGTTGCCGGTGAGTTGCAGCACTTGCGGTTCGTGCATATCAACAGCACAGCTACCGGTGGTGGGGTTGCCGAGATCCTCCAGTCTCTGGTTCCGCTGATGGATGCCCTGGGCGTTTCCTCGGAGTGGGTGGTAGTGGACCCCCCAGAGGAATTCTTCCAAGTTACCAAGCGGATCCATAACCTGACGCAAGGAGAGCAAGGTACGCTGTCTCCAGAGGAGATTCATGTATATGTCAGTTGTATCAGGGGCGCCGCCGATTTTATTCAACAACACCAGCTAGGCGCGGAGGTGTGGTTTCTTCACGACCCCCAATTGTTGCCGCTGGCCAGTCTCTTGCCGAAAACGCTTGACGAAATCCGGTTCTGGGTTTGCCACATTGACTGGACCGCTCCCAACATGAGTGTATTGAACTTGCTGCTCCCCTTTACTCGGGCCTACGATGGTCTGGTATTCTCTCGAGATTCCTACGTGCCTCGCGGATTGGACGAAGGTATTCCGGTTTACATCGCGCCACCGGCGATCGATCCGTTAAGTCCAAAAAATGTGCCGCTAGACGAACCAGAGGCGACTAGGATCACTGCTGCTATGGGAATCGATCCTGGGCGGCCGCTGGTGACCCAGGTATCCCGGTTCGATCCTTGGAAAGACCCTAGAGGGGTGATCGATGCTTACCGGTCGGCGCGCCAAGCAGTGCCCGGGTTACAGCTGGCGTTGCTAGGATTGAGCCAAGCTTCGGACGACCCGCAGGCTCTGGAGATCTTGGATAGCGTCACCGAATATGCCGCTGGGGATCCGGACATCCATCTGTACTTTTACCCCGAGGATCTGCCGGATACCATCGACAACATAGTCAATGCTTTCCAGGTCGCTTCCTGTTTGATCATTCAGAAGTCCATCCGGGAGGGGTTTGGTCTCACTGTTACTGAAGCCATGTGGAAGGGAAAGGTGGTCCTCGGTGGAAACGTCGGTGGGATACGGCTACAGATCGAAGATGGTGTTACCGGTTACCTGGTAGACTCCGCGGAGATGTGCAGTCGACGAATCATCGAGGTGGAAAGAAACACCATTCTTCAACAGCGCATGGGAGAAGCGGCAAGGGAAAGCGTTCGGCAGAAGTTTCTCTTGCCCCGGTTGGCATTGGACTACCTGAGGGCAGCTGCCGCTAATGTCTCCAAGTCCAAGACTAACTCCGGCGGTGAAAAGCAGCGGTCGAGAGGTTTTGGAACGTTGGACGCTATCCCGCTTTAGGTTTTAACGTACGACAGTAACTTGAGGTCCGATGTCAGCATGCTCGGACCGGGAGACCGGAGCTACGTCAGTAGTGACGTGCACTTCACGAAAAAGGATTCCACCGCCTTGCTACGGCGACCCGGTTCCGAAGTTTCTTCCAGACCTAGTCTCTCGCATATATCGGTGGTGATCGCTGCCACCGATTCCTCTTCCAGCCCAAGGTTTCGAGCGATGTATGAATCGTCCCGGCCTTCGGCGATGAGCTCCAAAACGCTTCTCTGCGCGTGGGTAAGTCTTTCCGACTGAGGTATATCCTGCCTAA
>JADFNR010000116.1:6868-10721 GCA_022563275.1 Chloroflexota bacterium
TCTGCCACCGATTCCTCTTCCAGCCCAAGGTTTCGAGCGATGTATGAATCGTCCCGGCCTTCGGCGATGAGCTCCAAAACGCTTCTCTGCGCGTGGGTAAGTCTTTCCGACTGAGGTACATCCTGCCTAATGTAAAGACTGGTCAATTTAAGCACTATGCTGGGATCAAGGACCGTTTGACGTTTGGTCACCGCATCGATAACCCTGATCAACTCGCCGATGTCGTCGAGAGAGCTTTTCAGCAGATAGGCTTTTCCTTCCGGCCCGTTCTTTAGGAGTTCGGCCACAAACGCCAGATCGTCGTATGCGGATATCATGACGATGGCAGTTCCGGGGTGCTGGAGACGGATGCGGTGAGCGGTTTCCAACCCATCTAACTTGGGCATTCTGACATCGAGAATTGCGACATCGGGAACCAGGTCGATTGCTTGTTGAAGCGCGTCCTCGCCATCCACCGCCATTCCGACGACCTCGAAATTTTCCTGGGTTTCAAGTATCCGCTTGTAGGCCGTCCGCATGAACTGGGAATCATCTGCGACTAGTATTCGAAGTGTTTCCATGCTGCTCCCTGTGTTGCACCGACATTGGCAAATCTTATTCTCTAGGTACGATTTGGATACCGGCTATAGATGGACTCCACACGATTCGTCCAGGCGGATCCTGGACCGGACGCTTTTGCTGCTACCTTTATACTTGTAAATTCTGATCAGGAAAAGTTAAGAAATCCCCGTTATTGTGAGACGACCAACAAGGTCTCAATACTCTGAGAAACCTCGTACTATTATACTCCGCACGTTAGGGGACGCAGGCGAGCGGGAAGGGATGTTGTACTCATCGGTACAGTCCAAAGGTTCGGAATGCTGGTGACGTGACGTCCAAGCGCCCAATTCGGCATTCTGGCCAGACGATAACTATACAATTTCTTCGACGATTTCAGGCTCGAAGCACAGCGCTCAAGGCCGGAATATCTTCTAAGCAGCGGGTCGTGGGTTCGAATCCCACCTGGGGCACCATCTCCTCTTTCCACGCCTAGATTAAGAACATCGTTCTTATCTTGGCAAAACGATACTTGGCCACCACGCTTGGCAAAACGGCTGCCTCGGGCTTCGACTATCTCCATAAAACCTGGGCCCTCTAGGGGACACAACATTCTTCGGGATATAAACCCGATGCGGTGATTTATGCCGCGGCCAACGGAAATAACTCCTCGGCGCTGACCACACGGGGCGCCAGACCTTGGTCCACCACATATTGGGCGACCGCCTCCAAAGCGGGCCGGTTGGACTCCACACCGTAGGACCAGTAATCGGACCCAAAGGTCTTCCAGGTTTCCTCCAAGTGGTCGATCAGAAAGGGCAGAGTCAGAGCCAACGCGTCAGTATCGTACAGGCGGTTGACCGCCAGGTCCTTAGCTTGAGAGAAGGCGTCATAAAGACTTGCGGCCACCCAGGGGTGCTCCCGATGTACGTCCTCCCGGATAACCACCGTATGCATGATGGGGAATATTCCGGTCCGCCGGTAGTAGTCCTGTTCCACCTCCTTGAAATTGGGGAAGAGGCGGGCGATTTTCGGTGAGCCGTTCAGAAACTGATTGGGGATGTAGGTGGCGAAAAGTGCGTCCAGATCCCCGTCGGCCAGCATTCCTTCCAGGGTCTTATCTTCGGGTATGAATTCCAGGTGTATATCCGCGGGCAGGTCCAGGGGCACTAGAGGCGCGGGAGCGGGAGCATCCTGGCCGCCCATGAACCAGGATATTTCCGTGGGCGGCACCCCATACTCGTGCTGGACCAGCCCTTTGATGAAAACCCCTGCGGTGGAACTGTATTGAGGCAGCCCTATCCGCTTGCCCCGCAGATCGGCTGGCTCGACGATCCCGGCATCGGGCCGGACGTAGATGCAGTCGTGACGGAATATCTTTGACAGCATCACTGGGATGGCCACGAAGGGGCACCGGTCTCGCGCTTTTAGGATCACGTAAGAGGCTAAGGACATTTCCGCGGCATGGAACTCCTGGTCTTGAAGCATGCGGGGGAAAATTTCGCGCGGACGTAGTACCGTTATTTTGGGGTTGATCCCCTCGGGCCGCACTCTCCCGTCCATCAGCGGCCGGGTTCGGTCGTAATCCCAAAAAGCGATGTTGAGGTCGAGGTCTTGCATCGTCAGGCGCTCCAGCGGCTATCGTGGCGGCCATCATACAGCTTATTAACGCATCCGAATCGTAGCAGATAACCTGTGACCCTAAGCTAAAGGCCACGCAGATCAGTCTAATTGGTATTATGGTATCGATTACCAATGGATACAGAACGGAGGAGTGGTTCCATGGATGTCGGAATGATGATGATCTTCTCGAGTTACGGCTGGGAAGAAGGGTCGGACGGTCAGATGTGGGAGGAGGAGTTGCGCCTGGGCGAGATTGCCGCCGATTCCGGGTTCGATTGCCTCTGGTCGGCAGAGCATCATTTCAACGACTATTCCTTCGTGCCGGACAATATCCACGTGATGACCCACCTGGCAGCGAAGCATCCGCATATCGACGTGGGTACGGCCGCCGTGATCCTTCCCTGGCACGACCCGTTACGCGTCGCGGAAAATGCCGCCGTTCTCGACCTGTTGAGTAATGGCCGGTTCCGGCTCGGGTTCGGCCGTGGTCTGGCACGGCGTGAATTCGAGACCTTCCGCCTCAGCATGGACGAATCCCGGGAACGTTTCGATGAAGCAGCGCCGATGATAGTCGAGGCCCTAAAGACGGGGTTTATAGAGGGTGACGGGACTTACTACAAGCAGCCTCGTACGGAAATCAGGCCCCGGCCGCAGCATTCCTTCGACGGACGTATCTACGCAGTCGCCTCTAGCGAGGATTCTATCGTCTCCGCGGCTAAACTAGGCGCGCATATCATCATGTTCGCGGACCGTCCCTGGGAGATGCGGATGCCGGCGATCGAGCGTGGCCGCGCCTTGCACCGCGAATATCACGGCACGGAGCCGCCAAACCTGATGCTCACCGAGTTTGTCATCTGCGGAACTGATATTGCCCTGTGCGAAGATGAGGCGCGGCAATATCAGGGCAAATTCGTCGAGAGTAATTTTTATCACTACGAATTTCTCGGCGATCATTTCAAATCGGTGAAGGGTTACGACTCTTATCAACAGAAGGCCGAGATCGCCCGTTCCCTTGGTCACGAAGGGGCCGTCGAGGGTTTCATGAAGGCGGCGAGCTGGGGCACGCCGGACAAGATCCTGCGGGGGCTAGAAGAACGCCGGAAACTGCTCGGCGATTTCGAATTGAACGTTTCATTCCGATTTGGTGGCACGCCTTTCCCCATTGCGGAGCGCGGCCTGAAACTCTTCGCTGAGGAAGTGCTGCCGGTTGTGAAATCCTGGTAGATGGTGAAACGTGATCAGACACCAAAAGCCGTTCGGTTAAAGAGCGGCCATGTGTCCTTGCAATCTTGAGACTTTGCCTTGGTGCTGGCGATTTTGGCCGGTGTTGAAAGGAGAATTTCATGGCGAACGGACTTGGATTCGTGGACCCTACTGCTGGCGGCGGCAAGGAGACGGTTCCTCTGGCTCCCCGCCCCGCCAATCTCTCGGGCAAAGTGGTTGGGCTGCTGGATAACACCAAAGAACAAGCCGATATCATCCTTCAGACGATAGGCGAAGCGTTGTGCGAACGCTATGGCGTCGAGAAGGTGATAATCCGCCGCAAAGAGCACTATTCCAAGCCGGCCGCCGAAGAGATGATCGACGAGATGGCGAACCAGGTGGATGTCGCCATAGCGGGTCTGGGAGGTTGAGGCTCCTGTACGTTGTGCAGTGTGCACGACACCGTGGAGTTCGAGAAACGGGGCATTCC
>JADFNR010000117.1 GCA_022563275.1 Chloroflexota bacterium
TCCACCTCGCATCTGGTGCATCTACGCACCTGCCCGCCACGTTTCATCACGGTCTCGCCGCCGCAGATGGCGCAGAAGCCGTTGCGGTTGTGCCAGTTGATCTGGGCCCTGGCCTGGGCGACGATGCCGGAGTCGGGTCCGCTGATGATCTCCGTGACGGACCTGGCGTCCATGAACCGAAACCCGTTCCCGTCGCTGAGTTCGGCCACGGCCTTGTCCTGTCCGGATATATCCACGGTGAAGTGGGCCGTATCATCCAGAAGCCCAAGAAACACCGGGGTGGCATCAACCTTCAATCGCTCCAGATCGGTGGCGCCAAGCCAGCCCAGGCCGTCCTCGCCGCCATCGGTCACCAGTACATTGAGGTCCCGTAGGGGCAGGAACTTACTTGTTGAGTCCTTGATCTTGTCAGCGATCCACTGGTCGTCGCGGCGCGCTTTTTCGCCCCGGTCGACCGGATTACCCGAATAAACGTGAGAGATATTCAACTGAGCGTCCTTCAAGCCGATTAAATCTGCCGTATTTTATTCGATTGTACCAACAATACACATCCACCAGACCTAGTCTTGCCGTCTATAAGGTTCATCGTTATCATGCGGCCAAAGTCAGCGATCTGCGGCATTCACCAAGGAGGGACGTCATGGCACGAACACCCACGGTAACTCGAGACCAGGTACCCGAGAAGTACCGCGAAGCCTTTGACCATGAAGTGGCCATCAGCAAAAACGCCATGGAAAACGGACCCGGCTCGGTGATGATCAACAGCCCCGAGATGCGGAAACGGGCCAACCATCTGGTCTTTTATTTCAGGGAGGAGTCGGAACTGCCCCAGAAGATCCAAGAGATCGTCATGATCATGACCGCGCGGGCCATGGATTGCCAGTACATCTGGTTCGCGCACGCCGCCAGGGCCCGCCAGCAGGGAATCAGCGACGCGTTCGTGGACGCCCTTCGGGACAAGAAACCCTTGCCCAAGCTCCCGGATGCCGAGCAGCTAGTGGTGGACTACGCCACGGAACTGTTCGGCGCCAACCGGGTGAGCCCAGGGACGTTCCAAGCCGCCCTGGACCATTTCGGCGCCCAACTGCTGACCGAACTGACCACGATGATGGGGTACTATTCAATGCTGGCGCTGAACGTCAACGCGTTTGAGGTGGACCGGCCAGAGGGGGGAGAGGCGCCATTGGTGGTTTAGAGGCCGCGACGGCTTCTTTGTAACGCAGGGGGTGGGGCAAAGGTCATCTCTTCTGGCGGGATGACCCGTCATTCAGCCGATGAACGATGCCTGATGTGAACCAGGGCGGGTCAGAGACCCGCCCCTACGGAACGTGATAGTTTTCGTAGAACTTGATCTGAGCACAGCAATGTGCCGCGTAGGCGCGGGTTTTAAACCCGCTTGGTTTTGGTTCAACCAACGCCTGCCGCGGCCAAAACCCCGGTCAAAAAGGACCCCACTCGGAGATTCGAGTGGGGTCCTTTTCCGGCTCTAAGATACTGAGGCTCACTAGAGATTTAGTGAGTGCTCCTCGTAGTCCTTGATCTTGTCGTACACCTGCAAACGGTGGCGGGCGGTCTCCAGGACGAAGATGCTGTCATTGGCGTCCACGTTCACCGCCACGGGCCGCCGGAAACGCCATTCGGGCTCCATGTTCGCCCGGCGCCGGGCCTTGATTATGTCCGGGTTGGCGTCGATGTAGGTCTGGGTCCAGGGTGAAGGCTGTTGGGCGTCGCCCACCAAAGTCGTGACGAACTGGCCGTCGGGTCCGAACACCTGTACCCGGTGGTTGCCCCAGTCTGTGATGTAAACGTCTCCCTCGGAGTCCACGGCCACACCGGTGGGGCCGTGCATGTCTCCCACACCGCTGTCATTACCCTGGAACATGACCAGGAATCCGCCCTCCGGGTCGAATTTCTGGACCCGGTTGTTCTTCCAGTCGGCCACGTAAACGTTCCCTTGCGCGTCCAGGCAGATGCCCCAGGGAAGGTCCAATTCACCCTCGCCGTCGCCCGGCCCGCCGAAGCCGCCGAGAAAAGCGCCGTCTTTGGTGAACTTCTGGATGCGGTTGTTGGCGCTGTCGACCACGAATATGTTGTCGTCGGCATCGAAGGCGATGCCCGACGGCCCGTCCAGTTCGCCCTCGCCGCTGCCTGCTTTGCCCCAGGAAGACAGGAACGCGCCCTCCTTGTCAAAGACCGAGATGCGGTGCAGGAAATCATCGGAGGCATAGACGTTGCCATCACTGTCCAGGTCGATGGACCGGGGCCAGATGAACTGGCCGTCTCCCCGGCCAGAACCGCCGAACTGGCCCAAAAATTCGTGGTCTCGTGTAACCCGGGTGATACGCTGGCCGATCTCCTCCACGCCCCGGCTAAGGACGTAGATGAGGTTTCCCTCGCCCAAGACGAAGTCCTGGGGCGCCCAGAATCCCTGCCCGGACATTCCGTACATGCCGATGCAGTAGCTATAGTCAAAAACGCGCCCTGCGGCGACGGTGGTTAACATTCGGTCTCTCCTATTCGGTATTCCAAAATTCCGTGAGACCCTTTGCCGGGTCCTTCGACGGGCTCAGGACGAACGGTAAAAATACCTTTCCGTTCGTGATGAGCTTGTCGAAGCAATTTTTAGACGCCTAGACGAATTGCAGCTGCTCGAATTTACCGCCCACGATGGGAACCGGGTCCAGGCCCAGCCACTGGTCCACCACGCTGGCATAGAAGCCCCGGAAGTCATAGCTTGGGGCAAGGTCGCCCTGACTCAGGTCTTCGGGTTTCAGAGACGGATAATCGCCGTACATCCCGCCCTTGACCTTGTCGCCGATGATGAAGGCCCCGCCGCCCGCGCCGTGGTCGGTGCCGGTGCCATTGTCGCGGACGCGGCGGCCGAATTCGGTGAAGATCATCATGATCAGGTTATCCCCGGCGTCATGTTCCCGCAGGTCGTCAAAGAAGTCGCTGATGGCCGCTGAAACCTCGGTCCACAGCCTGGCGTGCATGGGAGGCTGGTTGAAATGGGTATCGAAAGGCCCGTGGGAGGTGTAGAAGACCTGGGTGCCCAGGTCGGCCAAGTGCACGCGCGCCACGTCTCTCAGATATTTTGCGATGCCGTTGTCGGCGTACTCGATAGTCGAGGTGTATTTCTCGGGGGCGGCCTTGATGATGTCGGCCCCCCTCAGAGCGTCACGGCCGGTCTGCCCCAGGTAGTCCATGGTGGCGCCGGTGCCGATGGCCGGTGCGTACATCCGGGCGAAGCGGTCCAGCAACTGGGCCCGCTCCTCTTCGCTGGTTATGCCCGGGACGCTGGACATGACGCCGTAGGACTCCAGATTGGACACGGAGGTCACGGGCACGCCGCGCAGCGCCAAGGCCCGGGGAAGGCCCTGGCCGAAGTTGACGCCCTTGAGCACGTTTTCACCCTGAGGGTCTAGGTCGCGGATGACCTTGGCCACCCAGCCCTCCGTGCCCAGAGTGTCCGGCTCGCAGGTGTGCCAGATGTCCATGGCCCGGAAATGGGACCTGGGCGAGTTTTCGAAGCCGATGCCATGGATGATTGCGACGTTCCCGTCGTCATACATCTTCTTTAAGGGCGCCATATTGGGGTTGAATGCCAGCTCATCGTCGATGGGCAGTACCTTGTCTTGGGGGATCCCCACCTTGGGCCGGTTGTCGTGATAATGGCCGTTGGTGTAGGGGATTATCGTGTTGAGGTAATCGTTGGCGCCGGTGAGTTGCAGTATCACCACCACCGGGTCTTTCTTGGTCACTGTCATGTGCGTACCTCTCCCTTGTATTTAAGGAACCGGTTAGTAATGGGTCTGTCTTAGGCGAATTGGAAATCCCGGGATGCGGCGATCAAGGCCAGCATCACGCCGATCTTCTTATCGGACTTTTCGCACTCTTCATCGGATTCCCAGCTCAAGCCACCGCCTTCGGTTGCCTGGTCCAGGAGTTCCGCGCGGGTGGACTCGCTGAATTCCAGCGGACCCACCAATTCTAGGCAGGTATCGACGAACTCTTCGGCTGACGAAACCCCGCGTTGGCGAAGGCCGTCGATGATGGCCCGCACCCCCGGCAGGGAGGTGTCTCCCAAAAGTCCGGCGGCGAAGTTGACCCGGCGCACCAAGGCGCCGCCGTCGATCCATTCACCACCGGTGTGCCAGCTTTCCACGCTGGGCGGGTTGAGCAGCTCCTGGCCCTGCCAGTTGCACTCCATGGCCAGGCTGTTGAAACCGGGCCGCGGGCCCTGGAAATTGCCCACCAACCGCACGGTGCTGACCACCAGCTCGGCCGGGCTCTTCACCCGGGCGAAGCGGGCGTTTTTGAAGAAGTCTGAGTTGAACAGCACCCGCAGGATCGACCTTATATCCCCATCGGAGTCGTCGTAGGCCTTGATCAGCTGGTCGACGGCATCTGGGTCATTGGGCGGGATGATATCCCAGCTGGGCACCTGGGGTTCGTCGGCAACGAAAAAGGTGTAGAGGTGCCGGGCTAGGAACCGGGCGGTGGCCGGCTCCTTGACTACGATGTCAATGATGTCCTCGCCGTTGAGCCGGCCGGTGTGGCCCAGGAAGGTCTTCTCGCCGTCATCGTGGTCCTCGGCCCGGTACTCGAAGTTCCAGTAGAAGCGGCCGAGAGGGTTGCGCGGAATCTTCGGCTCGATGGTCCAGCCGGTGAATGCCCTGGAGGCGTCTTTGATGTCGTCCTCGGAGTAATTGCCGACGCCCATGGAGAAGAGTTCCAGCAGTTCACGGCCCCAGTTCTCGTTGATCGCCCCGTTATGGTTGCCGTTGTTGTCCAGCCACCAGATCATGGCCGGGTTCTTGGCCAGCGCCACCAACAGGTCGCGGAAGCTGCCCAAGGCCTGACGCCGGAACATGGCGATCTGCCGGGTGATCTCCGGGGGATTGTCCACCTTGGAATTGCCGGTGGCGAACAGTTGATGCCAGAAGAGGGCCAGTTTTTCTTCCAGGGGGCGCTGGGTGTTGACCATCCGGTATACCCACTCGGCCTGGTTGATGGGAGGGCCCAAAGCGCCTTCGTAACCGGGCAGGAACCGGAACAGAATATCGTCGTCAATGGCTGGTTGCTCTTCGGGATGAAGCAACTCCTCCACCGTGGCCTCGTAGCCTTTGGCCGCTCTAGTTTCCAACTCCTGCCGGGACGCGCCGAATCCGGCCCGCCGCATCAGGTGTGCTATCAAAGCGATGTCTTCTTTATCAGGCATCGTTACCCCCTTAATCTGTGGGACTACGGTATACCGGGACGATAATGATTATTTGATTGGATACATGCTACGTACCGGTAATCACGGTGTCAAGCACGAATTACGCGCCATATCATACGGGTATTTGCCGCAGATATTTGGGAGACGTTAGAAGGGGCGACAACGCGAAAATAGGTGTGCGCGACGCCAACGGTGACGGCCTGCCTGACAAGCGTTGGACCGGCGCCATTCATGTGTCCCGCAGGCTCCTCTTCCCGTGCAGGCGGAATCTGACGGTATTTGTTAAAATTCGCGGATGATTACGCTGCTCAAGGGATTCTTCGTCGTTTTTGCGTTGGGGATCATCCTAATCATTGCGTGCGATGAGGAGAATACGCCGGGCGGAGAGGCGCTTACATCAATCGAAGGGACTCAACAGGCTGATTGCCCCGGTTGTATTCTTCGGGCCAGGATAGCATCGGCCCAACCCGGTGAGACGATCATTATCTCCCCTGGAATCTACACGATGACCGGCGGGGAACTGGTGATCGACAAGGACCTAAACTTGGTTGGAGCGGGACCGGAGGCGACCGTGATTCAGGCGGCCGTATCCTGGGACTTGGCCGTCCACCGGGTGATCAAAATCACTGAGGGAAGCGTGGTGTCCATCTCCGGTGTCACGATCCGGTATGGGAGCGAAACATCGACTGAAGTGCGCATGATTCCATTCCATTCAGAAGCGGTCGGGATGCCTTCCAGCGGTATCGAAGCGATGCGCGCCGAATTCGGCGGTGGTATCTACAATCAGGGAACGCTCACTATTTCCGATTCGATCGTCACCGAAAACTACGCCGGGGGCGGCGGCGGCATCTTCAACGGCGCCAAGATCACTATCGAGAACGGCTCCGTCAGCGGGAATAGGTCGCGTGGATTCGGCGCCGGGATATTCAACGGCGGCATCTTCCAGGTGTCGAACACGGTCATTGAGAACAACGTTGGCGGCAGCGGCGCCGGGCTCAGCAACTGGGGAGAGGCGTATGTAATGTCGGCCACCTTTGATGGAAATCGCTCGAAGATAAGCGGCGGCGGCGTCTACAACCACAGTATCGGAGTCATGACTCTGGACTCATCCACGGTAAGCCACAATGAATCAGCCATAGCGGGAGGAATCAACAACTGGGGCCGCCTGCGGGTTATCAACAGCACCATCAGCAACAACACCGCGAATTATGCCGCCGGGATCGACAACCGCGGGGTTCTGACATTGACCAATAGCACGGTCACCGGCAATGCCGCCCTTGAGGGCGGTGGGATGGTGGTCAGGACGATGGTCTCGAATGCAGGCGCATCGATCTCCGACACCATTCTAGCGGGCAATACGGCGTCCCAGGGGCCGGACTGTCTCGGCGTCATAGCTTCCTTGGGCCATAATCTGATCGGCATCGACAGCGGTTGTGAATTCATAGCGGGTGAAGGGGACTCGGTGGGGACCGCGGTGCGGCCGGTCGATGCCAAATTAGGGAGCTTGCAGGCCAACGGCGGGCCAACGGCTACCAACGCCCTGCTTCCGGATAGCCCAGCGATCGACGCCTCAGCAGCCGGTTCTTGTCTTTCCTTGGACCAGAGAGGGGTCCCGAGGCCCAGAGGCGATTCTTGCGACATAGGGTCCTACGAGCGGTAAGACCAGAGGAGGTCCGAATCTCCGTGGACCCCCAGAAGATCAACAACATGATCGGGGCGCGCCCATTTCCGCAGCCAAACATTCCGCGACCCTCCCATCTCCATGGCAATCGGTTATAGTGTTGCAACATTGATTTGGAGGCGGCGATGGTTGAGCAATTAAGCAGGCCCAAAGACCAGATGGACATCTATTGGTTTTCGGAGCAGGCCCAAGGATATATATCCGACGGCGAACTGGAAAAATTCGAGTCAGGTAGATTGGCGTTTCCAAACGCCCACTTCGACCCCGACAAGGCCCACAAGCTCTACAACGAATACCACGAACAGTACATCTTGGCCGACGAGATCGGGTTCGACGGCATCATGACCAACGAGCACCACTCCGCCTACTGGTGCGCCAAACCGGCGGTCAACCTGGATGCCGCCGTCCTGGCCAAGATCACCAAGAATGTCAAGATCGCTATTCTCGGCAACGTGATCGCCGTCAACGACCCCATCAGAATGGCCGAAGAGGTGGCCATGCTTGATTGTTATTCCGGGGGCCGGATCATATCCGGGTTTGTTCGGGGAGGGGCTGTCGAGACCCTCCAGGCTGGGATCGACCCCACCCAGAACCGGGAACGGTTCGAGGAAGCCCACGACCTCATCGTTAAATGCTGGACCGAGCCTGGGCCCTTCCGGTACGAGGGGAAGTATTATCAATACCGGGTGGTCAATCCTTGGGTGCTGCCCATGCAGAAACCCCGGCCCGACATCTGGTTCCCCGGCACGGGCAGCCCCGAGAGCGTGGTCTGGGCCGCCAAACACGGACACCCTTACATGAACCTGGGCGCCGTCATGGAGACCACCGAATGGCTGAAGCAGATCTACATCGACACCGCCGAGGAGGCTGGCTATAAAGCCGGCCCAGAGCACTTCGGGTACCTGCTCAAGGTATTGGTGGCGGACACCGAGGAAAAGGCCCAGGAGATCGGCCGTCACTTTGTTTGGACGGAGGGACACCGGCAGAGGGGCCCCAGAGAACATGTGGACCCGCCCGGCTATCAGTCGCGGAAAGCTCTGGAGGTAAAACGCAGCCGCCCCACCGGCGTATTCGCCGGCAACATGGGAGAGGCCCAATCCTACGAGAACCAACAGAAGGCCGGCGTGATCATCGTCGGCACACCGGACACCGTGATAGAGAAGCTGAAATACGTGGTCGAGAACCTCAACCCCGGATATCTATTGATCTACGGCAATGAAGGACCCATGAAGCATGAGGATTCCATGCGGTCCATCGAGTTGCTGGGCAAGGAAGTGATCCCGGCGCTGAAAGAGATCCAGCTCCACCCCTACGACTAACCCGGTTCCCGATGAATTTTAACGGCCCAGCCGATCGATGGCTGGGCCGTCGTTGTTTTCCTAGGACCCCGGCGTTGCCTATCTTCCAAGCCTAGTTCCCGCCGGTGATCCGAAGGCCTGGTATTTATCCTGACAGTGGGAGAAACGTTATGTCAGCCAATCGAACGACCCTATCCGCGCTGGAGCGCAACTGGCAGATGGTGAAATCAGCGGTGTCGGACGTGGATGAAGCGGCCATGGCGGTCCGTCCCAACGAAGATTCCAACTCCATGAGTTGGCTCATCTGGCACATGTCCCGGGTCACGGACCGGTTCATACATTTTCGTTTAACGGATAAACCGCAACTCTGGACGGTGGACGCCTGGCATGAAAAGTTCAACATGCCGGATGAGCCCAACGATATCGGCATGGGATGGAGCAATGAGCAAGCGGCTGCTTGGCAGGCCCCGTCCAAAGACGTCCTCATGGGTTATTTCGAAAAGGCGAACGCCGCGGCGGCGGACTATCTGAATTCCATCACGGACGCCGAACTAGAACGGGAGATCCCCTGGACCGCGCCGATAGCCACTCTACGGGTCGACGAGGCCCTGGGCATATTGGTCTGGGACAACATCGTCCACGGAGGGCAGGTGGCCTACCTGCGGGGATACTTCCAGGGGATGGGCTGGCACCGGTAACGCCTGCAAAGCCCATCGGCTAGAGGTCGATCTTGAGCAGTTCCTCGGAGAAGATAATCTGACCCTGGTAGATGCGCTGCATCGCCGACTTGGCGTCGTGGAAGGGCGCCTGTGCGGACAGGCCGGGGCCCATGTGCACCAGCACCAGCTTCTTCACACCAGCCTCTTGGGCCATCTCGGCCGCTCCAGTGGTGCCGCACTGTCCGGTGGCCTCTCCGGTCTGGTTCATGACTTCTTGGTCGTCCCAGCACATGCAGAGCATCATATCCGCGTCCCGGGCCAGGTCGATCACCGACTGGCAGGGTTGGGTGTCTCCGGTGAAGACCACGCTGCCGTCCGGTGTATCCACCCGGTAGGCCAGGGAGTCCAGCCAGGGTTGAACGTGCTCGGCCGGGGCGGCGCTCACCTGCCAGTCCTTGCCCGACGCCACCTCCCCTGCTCCGATGTTCTTGGCCCGGGGGTTGGGTGGGACGCGGGGCAGCGTGCCGCCACGGTTCACGTAGACCTGCTGACTCAATGGGTGGCCCACCCGGGCCCGCCAGTCGGGTGAGAACACGCCGTTCTCACCGATCAGACCCTGGGTGATCTCTTCCGTGAGCGCCGGTCCGTAGACGTTCAATTCCGGCCCATTGCCGGCGGCTTGGTCCCAGCGGCAGAGCAGGAAGCAGGGGTAGTCGATGTTGTGGTCAAAGTGATGGTGAGTGAAGAATAGGTTGTCCACCTGGGTGGGGAAAAGCCCGGCCTTCACCAACTTATGCGTTGCCGCCGGACCACAGTCGAACATGAGCAGTTCATCGCCGATCTTGAGGACATGGGAACTGCCGAACCGCTCCGCGGTCGGCGTGGGAGTGCCACCTCCCAGAACGAAAATCTCAGCCATGGTTCTCCTCTGGATTATTGCGTTCGAGTCGGGAGTTAGCGCCTTTATTTCCCGGTGAGGCCGCCCACGATGACCACCTCGCTCAGTCATGAATGACGACTCAACCGAGGCAAGGAAAAGCGCGCAGCAGGCGATGTGTTCGGGGTGGACCGAATTGCAACGGATACCGTCCGCCTCGTATCGGGTCGCCGTGGACTTAGTTAGAAGACGCACGGCGCGTTTGCAGGCCGCGTACGAAGACGTCCGCCCACCGGTGAACCCAGCGATGGACGAAAGCAGACTCCCCGCCCAACTCGTTGGTCTCAGCTCGGTGCGCTTCCCCTCTTCCTCCAGCAGGTCGCCGATGACGACCCTGGCCCCCTCTTGGGCCAACATACGGGACCAGAGCAGTTACCCGGCGGCGGCTCCTTGGCGGGAAGCCCCGGTGAGTATCTCTTCAAGGGGCGTCTTCTCGAATTCCGGGGCGGCGACGAAGAGCTCGATCTCGATGCCGTCGGGGTCCCTGATGTATAGCCCTTTTGTTTCCCCGTGGTCGCCAAAGCCGGCGATCTCGACATTGTTGTCCAGCACCACCTGGTAGGCGTCCTTGAGCTCGTCCATGTCGGCCAGTTCCCAAGCCATGTGATACAGACCGACCTGGTCCGGAAAGGGGCCCACGGCATCGGCGCCCAGCTCGGCGACGGCAAGCTCGTGGTCCACGTCTGGGTTGCTGGTGAAAAAGATCATCTTGCCGCCCCGGGTCCGGTTCCTGACCTCCAAGCCCAATACCTTATGGTAGAAATCCTCGGAACGCTGGGCGTCCCTGACCCTGATCACCAAATGTCCCAACCCATTGAGCTTAATCATGGAATTACCTCTATATCTTGGCGTTCAATGTACCCAAT
>JADFNR010000118.1 GCA_022563275.1 Chloroflexota bacterium
TCTCCCACTCCCCTGACCCCGGTGGGGTGGTCGGGATTGGGCACCTCCACGATCTGGGTGTCGATCATGGGCAGGTCTTTGGCGATGGGCATCCGGTAGTCCAGCAGACTGGAGTTCAGCATCCGGCCCTGGTCGTCGGTGACGTACTCCTCGTTCAAGGCCCAGCCGATCCCCTGGACCGCCCCTCCCTGGATCTGGCCCTCCACGTAGAGGGGATGGACGGCGGTGCCGGGGTCCTGAAGGGCCGTGTACCTGATGATGTCGGTCTTGCCCGTTTCCGGGTCAACCTCCACGTCCACGATGTGCACGGCGAACCCAGGGCTCTCCCCGCCCCAGACCCCGCCGGCCCGGCCCAGCAACGGCCCTCCGGTGGTGTTCTGCCTAGCGGCTAATTCCCGCAACGTGAGGCGCAGTTCGGGGTCGGAGCGGTGGGAAAAGACGCCGTCGGCGATATCGACCTCTTCCACCGGGACATCCCAGATGAGCGCGGCCCTGGCCGCCAACTGCCGCTGCAGGTCGCGGGCTGCTTCGAAGGACGCCCAGCCGGTCTTGTAGACCGCGCTGCTGCCGGCGCTGATGGCTGTGTAGCCGATGGAATCGGTGTCTCCCACCGTCGGATGGACCTCTTCGGCGGTGATGCCCAACACCTCGGCGACGTGCATGGCCGCGGCGGTGCGGCTGCCCGCCAGGTCGGCTGACCCCTCCACCAGGCCGACGCTTCCGTCCTGTTGCAGGCTGACCACGGCGCTGGCCGGGCCGGTGATGTTGTTGCAAACGGCGGTGGCCACTCCTCGGCCCCTATTCGGTCCGCCTAGGGGGGCGTTGTAGTGGGGATGGGCTTTGGCCGCCAGCAGCGTCTCCACGTAGCCTACCTTCTTGAAGGGGATGCCGGTAACCCGGCGGGTGCCCTCTTTGGCGGCGTTCAGGAGCCGGAACTCGATGGGGTCCATGGACAACTTGGCGGCTAGTTCGTCGATCAAGGTTTCCCCAGCGAAACCGGCCGGCGGACCCAACGGGGCGCGGTAGGGAGCGACCTTGGGTTTGTTAACCACCACGTCGTAGCCCTCCGACCGGACGTTTTGGATGTCGTAGGGGGCGAAGATCGTGGTGGTGGCCAGGTTGACCAGGGCCCCGGGAAAGGCGCCCGCTTCGTAGACGAACCGGGCCTCGGCGGCGGTGATCCGGCCATCATTGGTGGCCCCGATCTTGGCCCAGATGTATCCCCCGGCGGTGGCGCCGGTGCCCTCGAAGACCTCGGAGCGGGTCATGGTGATCTTCACCGGACGGCCGGATCTCTTGGATAGAAGGGCCGCCACCGGTTCAACGTAGATCACCAGTTTTCCGCCGAACCCGCCGCCGATCTCCATGGGTATCACTTTAACCTGAGAGATGGGAATGCCCAGCACCAGGGCCGTGAAGTCCCGGATGGCGAAATGGCCCTGGGAACTGCCCCAGATGGTCACCCGCCCGTCCCGGTCCCACCGGGCGGTGGCGCTATGGGGCTCGATATACCCCTGGTGCACCGGCCTGGTGCGGAATTCCCGTTCCACGACCACGTCGGCCTCTTTGAATCCCTGTTCCGGGTCGCCGATCTCAAAGACGAAGTGGCTGGCGATGTTGGTCGGGGCGCTGTCATCGTCTTCGTCGCGGAGGCCTCCGGGGCGGAAGAACTCGCCCTCGGAACGGAACAGGCGGTCGTGAAGGATGGGCGAGCCGGGCTCCATGGCCTCCTTCCCGTCCAGGACCGGGGTTAGCACCTCATAGTCGACCTCGATGAGGGATAGCGCTCTTTCGGCGGTATGCACGCTGTTCGCCGCCACTCCGGCAACGGCATGGCCCTGGTACAGGACCTTGCCGCTGGCCAGCACGTTGTTGCTCAGAAACCTGGGGTTCAGGGGCGAGCCCTCGGCCACGTCCACCGGCCGTCCAGACAGCACCGGCAGATCTGCCGCGGTTACCACCGCCTTGACGCCGGGCAATGCCAGGGCCTTGGCGGCGTCGATGGACCTGATCTTGGCGTGGGCGTGGGGGCTCCTCAGTATCTTGCCGTGAAGGAGGCGGGGCATGCTGATGTCGGCCCCGTACCGGGCCTGGCCGGTGACCTTGTCCATGGCGTCGTGCCGGATGGGAGTGGTGCCGATGACCTTGAACCGGCTGTTGCTGACTGGCGCTTTGGCCGTCATGGCGGGTCTCCTTCTGTCAGATAGACTAGAACGGTGTTATAGACGAAGAACCCGCCTCCATAGCAACCTTCAATTCTTCTACGGCGTGACACAACCGCTGAAAGGAACGTGAGTTTGCGTAGGCTAACGACACGTCAATCATCGAGGTCATTGATGCTTGGTCGGAAGTTTCCTTGTAAGCCCTGCCTTGCGGCATTTGTCGAGTAATCCAGCCTTTAGCTCCACCAACCTCTTCAGGTTGGTCGAAATTTTCAACTACCTCGTTCAGCGAAACATTTCCACGAATAAGATTGCCCTTGATTGATTCTAAGCTGGCCAAAAACCAATTCTCATATTCGCGGACCGCGCATACGACTGCAATCGGTACCGGAGCGCCAACTACTGCGCACCTGACGCAAATCCTTTGAGCCCATTCTACTGCACAATCGTCGTCGGAATCGGTGAGAATTAGGATTCCGCCACAACCCGGGGTACGTGATGCGTGTCCAACAAATTTTTCTATCCCGTCACGTCGATCCAGCTTAGATCTACCCCCAGCTTTTTTAGGTTTGGCAATCCCTATGTCATAGCAATTCATGCGCTCGGAGAGAATTTTTCTGAGCAGAATTGGTGTAGCCTGAACATCGCCTGGCCCTTCTACTATCGGAACAATGCAACGCAAACTAATCTGCTTCTTGTCGGATATCGGATTCAAGTCCTTCGATTCGGTGTAGTTCACCCGGAGAAAACAAACCTTCCAAAACTGCGGTTTTTTGATGTAAAGCTACCGGCCCAACTTGGGTGCAACCCAGCTCGGCGCCGACGCTCCTAATGCTGTCGATGGGAAGGCTATCGAGTAACTCTGGGCTATGGGTCGTGACCAGCAAGGACGCCCGATGTGAAGTTTCAACGATTAAATCCGCGATGATAGATAAGGCACCTGGATGTATCGTTAGCTCCGGCTCTTCGATTGTGATGAATGCCGGCGTAGGGTCCTGGAACAACGCAGCCAACAAGCCAAGGGTACGCAGGGTTCCGTCAGATTCCTGTGACGCATCTAGCCAAATTCCTTTGCCCGAAGCATTACCTTCTTGGTGCTGAATGCTAATCACGAGATGCCCCCCCGCGCGAGTCACAGATACGTCTTTTACGCCGGGCACAACTTGGCCAAGAACTTTTATGAGCTCCTCCATGTGCGGGCTCTTCTTACCCTTCATATCGGCAAGTACCGACGCCAAATTCTCACCGTGCTCTTGCAATGGGTATTTGCTGGACAGCAATTGAGGTTCTCTTAGGGAGTCGGGGAAAATATGATAGAAGCGCATATTTTTCAGGAAGTCACTGGCTGCTCCCATAGCTCTAATCTGACTCATATGAGCCCTGAAGGATTCTTCCCCGTCGTCGGTGTCAAACAAGTTGAACATCGCCAGGAAACTTCGAAATGGGAAATCTAAATTTGTCACAGTTGAGCCGACGCTAGCATCGCTTGCAGAACTCCGGAACCTTTTGGTAATCGAATCGAAATCTTTTAAGCTCATTCCTTTCGGTCTCTGTGATCTGGGCAGCGACAATACTCCTTTCTTTATCTCGATATAAAGATCGTTCTCATCTGACTCAGGAAAAGAAAGCCGAGCTTCTTCACGAATTACTTCATACCTTGCGTCCTTAAACAGGCGCACAACGAATTCGTAATCAACTGTCGATGTTCCGGATACCACGGATACCCCAACAGTTACATCTGTGTGGCGTCGCCTCGACGTGGTCCGTCGAGCAACATGGTCACCTCTACGCGACGTCAGAGCAGAATCCAAACCGTTTTTAGTAGCGTCAGCTACGAATCGCAATATATCTACGATATTGCTTTTGCCAGAGGCGTTCGGGCCGACAAGCACTGTCAGAGCATCCAAATCTAGATTCAGATTTTCGATACTCCGGAAATTTTCAGCCCAAACTTTTGTAATTCTGGGAGACGTTAGTTCTGTCGTAACCATATTCTTACCAATCTATTTATAACGAACTCGTAGTATTTAAAATTATACACTTCGAAAAAATTGTGCTCCGTTCTATTCGTAGCGCAGCGCCTCGGCTGGGTAGATGCGGGAGGCCTGACGCGCCGGCAGGAAGGTGGTGGCCAGGGAGAAAACGTAGGCTATCGTCACTATGATTCCTATCTGGATCCAAGGGATGGCGAACCGGACGGTTTCGACGTCCTCTTGGATCTCCTTGACGATGTTATAGGAGATCACGGTGCCCAGGCCTACTCCGATGGCCACTCCCATGATGACCACGAAGGACGACTCGGTGAGGAAACTCAATTGCACCATTATCCTGCGGTAGCCGATGGCCCGCAGCACGCCGATCTGCTGGCGGCGTTCCACCACCGCCCGCAGGCTGACCACCCCCAGAGAAGCGATGCCGACCAGCAGGCCCAGACCCATGAAGCTGGTGAACACATAGTTGATGGCCCGGTTGGCCGCGGCGATGTTATCCACCAGTTCGGACAAAACATCGCTCTCCATGCCGTTCTCCCGGAAAGCCGCTTCCAAGTCCTTGGAGAGTATGGCGACATCGACGCCCTCGGCAGCTTTGAACCGGTAGGTCGTGGTCGGTATGCGGAATGGTATGGCTTCATCCATTCCCCGCCGGGAGGCGATCATACCCACGCCCAACTGTCCAAAAGCGTCGGTGAGCCGGTCCAACACGCCGATGACCTTCAGCGATATCACCTGGCCGGTGCGGGGCTCCCTGACCTCGATGTCGATGGCCTCCATCCCGGTGTCCTCGTAAAAAATCCCTTCGAGTTCGAACGGAATCTCGTCGTCGGAAAATCCCCGGTGGGAAGGCACAACCAGAGAATCGACCACCACCAGAGTCGAGTCCCGCCGCACGGCGTCCCAGATTTCTTCCTGGGTTTCGCCATAGTCTTTAGCGAACAATTTAAGGTTCGCCCCGGTTTCCAGCAGGTACTGGTCGTCAGCGGCCCGGACGGCGTAGAAACGCCAACGCTGTTCCTCGGCCCCCACCTGCCGCGCCTCCACGGGGATGGTGGTGTACCCGCCGATGGACGTGATGTCTTGGTTGTTGAGGCTGGGCTTGCCGTCGATGGCCAGGCGGATGTCGTCGATTGGGGTGTTGAAATTGACCGTGGCCTGGATGTCCCAGCCGCCGGCCACTCGTTCCGAGTCGCCCACGGCGGCGCTGAAAGCCTCGGTGAGGATGGACATCACGATCAGCGTGAAGATGACCAGTGCGAACATGGCCAGGGTGAGGCCGGTCCGGAACTTGGCGGCCATGGGATAGGCCACGGCGATGACCAGCACCGGCCGAAGTCTGCCGAATGGGGCCGTGACGAAGGTCAGCACCTTGAGGAGCAGGTCGGCGTTGTACATCACGGTCCAGACCGCCGCAGCCACCATGGCGATGCCGGAGATGAAGAACATCTCGATGCCGCCTTCGATCTCGCCGAAGACGGCCCGCAGGGAGCTGAAGGGAATCACCCAGAATACCAAGGTCCCCACACCCATGAAGGTATAGGCGATGCGGTCTCCCACATCGGGCCGGAGCCCGGTCCGGCGGGACAACGTCCTGAGGGACAGACCCAGACCGATGATGACCAGGGTAACTCCGATGCGCAGGGGGGCCGCTTCGTCGGAAGCCGTGCCCAGCCACGTCATCAACGCCCCCGACACCACGGTCAACCAGCCGTGACTCATGGGGACCCACAGCGCCTGGATCACGGCGCCTAAAAAGCCAAAGGGCGAGGTGACGGCGGCCAAGGCGGAACGGAGCAACAGGCCCATCCCGCGGCTGATGTCCAAGGTAGCCAGGGCCAACAGGCCGGTGCCGCCCAGTGAGACCGGACGGGCGAACGCACGCAGCGGGGCCAGCAAACGGTCCCGGAAAGGAGTCTGAGACTGCTGGACCGGCGGCGGCAGTCCCCTGACCGCCGCCACGATATTCAGACGGCTAACCCGGTAGGCGGAGATACCAACGGTGCCCAAGGTGATCACCATGCCCAGACAGTAGGCGACGACGAGGCTCCTTATCTCGAAGTGGGTGAACATGGTGAAGTTCTCCGGCGCGCCGGTGCCGCCGGTCTGGAAGATTCGGTTGGCCACGAAGACGATCACGGCGCTGGCGCCCAACCCCAGCGCCACCCCAACGGCGCCGGAAACCAGAGAGTAGGCCGTTCCCTCAAAGATGAACATCTGGACCAGGTGCGCCCGTTTTGCCCCCACGGCCCGGGCCATGCCCATCTCCGAGCGCCGGGCCGCCGCCAGCATCACGAAGATGAGGAAGATCAGCAGCACGCCGACCATGATGGAGAACAGGCCCATGACGATGAAGATGCTGGTCACGCCGGAGCCGGCCTGGTCGGCCGCGTCCAGGACCCGTTTCTTGACGTCCAGAACCCGGAATTCGGCCAGCCCGGCGAACAGGGTGCTGGCCTGACGTTCCACATCGGCCAGTCCGGCCCGGCTCACGCCGTTCAACACCACTTCTTGGACGTCTTCATCGGCCAGAACTCCGATGAAATCGTCGGTCATCCCGACCTCTCTCAGTCCCTGAGCAAGCACGCCCAGGTCGCGGGCCAATTTCTCGCCCAATGAGGGTCTCAAAAGGTCCAGTTGCTCCAGTACTTCTTGCCGGTTGAGCATGGACTGAAGCTGTCCGGCGATGGCCCGGTCGGTGAATAGGACCCTCAGGGCGCCGGTGACCTCGTCGCTCAACTCGGCGCCCGCGAAAACCCCACCCAGGTTGGAAACAGCGATGGAGTTGATCAGGCCTTCCCGTCCGAACATCTCTTGGGCCCGGTCCAATCGGATCAGCAACGTCGGTCCCCGTCCCGCCAGTCCGCCGCCGTCCACCACCCCCTGGACCCGGAACGTCACGTCGGAGCCGGCCACAAAGGTCACCAACTCGTCTCCGGTCACAGCGTCTAGTTCATCGGCCGCATCTTCGTTGATGAGGGCGTCGTTGGGCCCCAGGGTCTCCAGACGGACCTCCCGGCCATCGGTCAGATAAAAGCGGCCGAAACCGTCCAGTGAGTCAGGGTCCACGCCCGTGATCCGCATACGCCCCTCGCTCAGGGAGGTCCGCGTGTTGACGGTGGGGGCGAACTCGCCGATGCCGGGAGCCAGTCCGTCGATGTTGTCGAAGCCGGCCAATTCCACCTTCAGTTGCTCGTAGCGCTGGAGCGGGAAGTAGTTGAAGCTGCCGATGGTGTCTGATTCATCGGCACGGGCCGAGACGATGATCTGGTCGATGGTGCCCAGGGCGTCGATGGCGTTCTTGCGGATGGAGTAGGTGATAGAATCGCCGGTGCCGAAGGCGGCCGCCATGATCAGGGTGCTCATCATGATGCCCACTATGATAAGGGCGGTCTGAGACTTGCGGCGGGGGATGTTGCGCAGCCCCAACTTGAGCATGACCGGGTTGCGCCAGGCCATGAAGGCCACGACGGCGATCACCGGCAGGAAAACGGCCAGCAGGACGGCCATGATGATGTCCATGGAAACGCCGAACAGTTCTTCCATATTGGTCCTGGCGCTTGCCCCATCTCCGACTTTATCTAGCGCCGATCCTTGCGATGGCGAAGGGACTGGTCCTCTTCCTTAAATCACGGGTGACTGGCCGTTGCCGTGATCGACGATCTCCCCGTCTCTCATGCGGACGATACGGTGGGCTCTTTTGCCCACATCCGCCGAGTGGGTCACCAGCACAAAGGTCTGGCCATTGTCGGCGTTGAGTTTGCACATCAGGTCCATGATCTCGCCCGCCGTCTCGCTGTCCAGATCTCCGGTGGGTTCGTCGGCCCAAACGATGAACGGTTGGTTAACCAGGGCCCGGGCGATGGTCACTCTCTGGCGTTGCCCGCCTGAAAGCTCGCCGGGAAGGTGCTGGGCCCGGTCGCTCAGTCCCACCAAATCCAACATCTCCATGGACCTCTTGCGGGATTCCGAGGGCTTGGTCCCCGAGACCAACAGCGGCAGTTCCACGTTCTCCACTGCCGACAGCACGGGGAGCAGGTTGTAGAGCTGGAAAACGAATCCCATGCGGCGGGCGCGGTAATCGCTGCGTTCATCGTCGGGCAGGTCGTGGAGCACCACCCCGTCGATCACCACCTGGCCGGCGTCGATCTCGTCCAGGCCGGAGAGACAGTTAAGCATGGTGGTCTTGCCGCAGCCGCTGGGACCCATGATGGCGACCATCTCACCGCGCTCCACGATCAGGTCAACTCCCCGCAGGGCGTTCACTTTTACGGTGCCGGTGTCGTAGGTCTTATGTATACCGGTGGCGGTAATTATGGAATCGGGCATCTTTTCGTAGATAAGGGCGCTGACCGCAGCCGTCGACCGCGGATCATTCATGGCCAGTATATCTGAATATCCGGACTACGAGCACACCGCCATCAGCGGATTCCCGGGGCGCCGGTATTCATTTAGGTTTGGCTTGGTTCAAATTGGACCGCTAGAGGGAGCCGCTTGTCCTGGCCTTCACCTGTTCCAGCCACCACCACATGCGGCTCCAGACCAACCTTCGTTCCATGTCCACCAAGCTGCGGCCCGCATGCCCACGCACGGTGGTCACCGCCTGTCCCGCCAAGAAACCCCAGGCGCCCGGCTCACCATTTATCCAGCCGGCCACTTTGTCCTGGTTGCCCTTCACCACATCCGCCAACATCGGATCAATCACGTCGTTGGTTACCGTAAAGGTCTCAACCATAAGGGGTTAGTTTGACTACCGGGTCTAGCGGGCATGGCGAATGCACAACTCAAACGGTTGTCCGGGGGCCGGTAGTAGTTCGAGATTTGGGGCCGCCGAATCAGCCCAGATTCATCCGCCGCCAACGGGACGCACGATCTCGATTACGTCGCCATCTTTCAGGGTCAGACCGGCGAACTCGTCTTTCTTGATGACCTCGCCATTGTATCCAACCGCCACGAATTGAAGGTTGAATCCGAAAGACGCCAGATAGGTCTCAAGGTCCACGCTGGCTTCTATCGGACGAGGTTTTCCGTTCACCGTCAGGTTAATCATAGCTTTGATTTAATCATAACTCAGATTGGCCTCCCTAGCCCACACCCGCTGGGTTTACACGCAAGCGCCAAGCTTCGCAGATAGCTGCCTTCAACCGCGCGGCGGCGGCTTTCGGGTCCGGCGCCGCCAGGATGCTGGTGATCACCGCAACCCCGGACGCTCCGGCCTCGATCACTTCGGGTGCATTCTCTGGGGTGATTCCCCCGATGCCGATAAGCGGCAACCGGCAGTTACCGGATATCCGCCGCACCAGTCCAGGTCCCGCCGGCTCTTCGCCGGGATGGGAACGAGATGCGAACATGGTGCCGACCACCAGAAAATCAGCCCCGTCGGCCTCCGCCCGGACCGCGCCCGACATGGAGTGGACCGACCGGCCGATGAGCGCTCCGCTGCCGACGGTCTTTCGCGCCGCGTTTACCGGCAGCCCATCCTCTCCCAATTGGACCCCCAGAGCTCCGGCGGCGAGGGCCACGTCAGCCCTTTCGTTCACGATCAGTTTAGCGCGCCCTCCGATGGCCTCCAACAGAGACCCGGCCAATTCCAGCAACTCTGCGCCCGGTAGGTCCTTCTCCCTCACCTGCACCAGGTCAACGCCGCCCAACACCGCCTGGGTCACCCGGTCCACCAGATCGCCCCGATCGCCCTTGATGACCGTGCGGTCAGTCACCAAACACAGACACGGCTTGGGCAGGGAAACGCTCACCGGCCTAGCTACTGGCCGGCACCGGTTGGGGCACGTCTGTGGCGGGACTGCTGGCGATGGCCTCATGGCGCACCGAGATACGGCCCGCAAGGTAGGCGCTGCGGCCCGCGGTCACGCCCTGTTTGAACGCGGACCCCATCAGGGCCGGGTCTTCGGCCTGGGCGATGGCGGTGTTCACCAGCACGGCGTCGGCGCCCATCTCCAGGGCCTGGGCGGCATCGGATGGGACGGCCAGCCCCGCGTCCACGACCACCGGAATATTGGCCTGCTCGATGATGATCTTGATCTCTTCCGCAGTGTGGATGCCTTGGCCCGAACCGATGGCCGAACCCAGGGGCATCACAGCCACGCAGCCGGCGTCCTCCAGGTTCTTGGCCAACGTCGGGTCGGCGTGGATGTAGGGCAGCACCTTGAATCCGTCTTCCACCAGGCGGCGTGCGGCGTCCAGAGTGGCGGCGCCGTCGGGGAATAGGTAGCGGGGGTCTGGGATGACCTCTAGCTTCACGAAGTCGGTCTGGCCCACCTCCCGGCCCAACCGGGCGACGAACATCGCTTCTTCAACGGTGGCGCAGCCCGCAGTATTGGGCAGTATCTGATACTTGTTCCAGTCTATGTAATCCAGCAGGGTCTTGCTGGTGGGGTCGTCCAGGTCCAGGCGGCGGATCGCCACCGTGATCATCTCGGTCCCAGAAGCCTCAACCGCCG
>JADFNR010000014.1 GCA_022563275.1 Chloroflexota bacterium
CGGGAGTCGAAGAAGCCGTCGGCTACATCGAGTCTATAGTGCAAGAATCCGGCGTACTGGAGTCCGGTGCCGCCAACATCGTCCGTTCCGCGCAGGAAGTCTTCGACCAGGTCCCGGTGGACGCCGCGCTGGCCAATCTGGGCCTGAAGGTCACAACCGTGCTGCGCGACGAAGCCAACTCCCGCGAGGCGCTGCGCGAGGAGATACGGCAAGCCGGCATCGGTATCACGGGGGCCGACTACGCCCTGGCCGAAACCGGGTCGTTGGTCATCTTGCCCCGCCGCGGATTGAGCCGCTTGGTCTCCTTGGTCCCGCCGGTCCATATCGCATTGGTGCGCCCCGAAGAGCTGCTGGACTCCTTGGACGACCTGTTCTTGTTGCGGCGGCTGGAGTATCATCAGCGGGGCGGCGAGATGGGCAGTTACCTGAACTTCATCACCGGACCCAGCCGCACCGCCGACATCGAAATGACCATCGTGGAAGGCGTCCACGGACCAAAAGAGGTCCACATGGTCATCCTGGGCTAGCTCCGAAAATCCCTTCCCCCTCGCTGGGGGAAGTTTAGGTCCGACGGAGTCGGGACTTCCCGGCCCCGATGCATCGGGGAGGACGCTCGATAGAGTCGGCGCTCGACATAGTCGGAGATGGGGGCGCCCTTTTCCGCGTCCCCATATTCGATTAACCCACCCCACCAAAAGGTGAACCCACATGCCCATGCGCGTCGGATTCGCCGAGTTCCGCAAGCAGATGCTGGAGCGGGACTTGGCAGCCATCGAGGAGATAATCCCCATACTGGGCGTTGAGAAAGTGATCCTGGTCGGGGACATGGCTGCCGGAGACTACAAACCGGACACCAAGATCGAGTTGGTCATCGTCCATAAAACCGAATATTCCTTTGGACGGCGCGCCGATTTCTTCTCGTACCACCTGCCTAGCTCGGTGGAGGTGGACACCCTGGTCTACACTCCGGATGAATTCGAGGAGATGCGGGAGAAACTGCCGGCCTTGGGCAAGGCGTGCCGCGAGGGACGGGAGATATTTAATGCCTGATTACCTGGCGGAGGGCGCACGCTGGTTGCGCCAGGCCGAACAAGACTTGGAAGACGCCCGTTACCTCAAAGAAGGCGGCCGGCACAACCTGGCCTGCTTCATGGGACAGCAGGCGGCCGAAAAAGCCATCAAAGCCTACCTTTACCACAAGCGGGTCGAGGACGTCTGGGGCCACTCGCTTTTGGACCTGTGCGAGGACGCCAAGCTCTTCGACATGATGTTCGACACCGTGAAGTCGGAAGCCCGGCAGTTGGACAAGTACCACTACATCACCCGGTACCCGGAGTTTTTGCCCAGCGGCACCTGCTCGGAGGCCTTTGACGAGGTTGACTCGGAACGGTCCATCGAGCTTTCCACCCAGGTGGTGGAGTTCGCGAAAGCGCGGATAAGCTAGATGAATCCTCGCGCGGAGTCGCTTCTTCCGGAGCAGTTCGGTCCGCTACAGGGAGTGCGTATCCTTTCCACCGGCTCCATCATCGCCCAGCCCTTCGCCGCAACCTTGGCGGCGGAGATGGGGGCCGAAGTGATTCAGATCGAGCGTCCGGGGGTGGGCGACATCACCCGTGACGTGGGCATAAGGCTAGAAGGCAAAGACGGGTCTTCGACCAGCGCTCTGTGGGCCCAAGACCGGCGCAACACCTTTTACATCACCCTGGATTTCACCGCCCGTGAAGGCCGGGAAATGTTCCTCCGGCTGATAGCCGGTGTCGATATCTGGATGGAAAGCTCCAAAGCCGGCACCTACGCCAGATGGGGATTGGACGATGCGGCGGTTCTGGCCGCCAACCCCGCCATCGTTATCACCCACGTATCCGGGTACGGTCAGACCGGCCATCCCGGCTACCTGGACCGGGCCTCCTACGACCCCGTCGGCCAGGCCTTTGGCGGCACGATGGGCCTCACCGGATCACCCGACCCGGAACCTCCAATGGTTGCCCGCCCGTTGGCCGGCGATTACGCGACGGCCCAAGTTTGCCTGTGGTCTTCTTTGGCGGCCTACATCCATGCGCAGCGCACCGGGCAGGGCCAGGTGATCGACCTGGCGCTGTACGAGGCGGTCCACAAGATGATGTCAGCCTCGATGTTGGAATACTTCGAGACCGGGGAGGTCCGGGAGCGCAGCGGCAACCAAATGAGGAGTGCCCAACCCTTTGGCGCCTACCACGCCCAAGACGGCTGGGTCGTCATCGCCGCCGTCGGGTCTGTCTTTGACCGTGTCTGCGCGGTGCTGGGCTTGGACACCGCCGATGGGCGCTGGGCGGAGGCCCAAGCCGATTCGGAATCGATGGCCGGGATCGAATTCGAGGCCATCCTGCAGGGTTGGCTGGATGACCACACCGTGCGTGAGGTTGTGGAGGTCATGAATGCCGCCCAGGTGGGATGCAGCGCGGTGATGACTCCTAAAGACATCGCCGAAGACCCGCATTACCAGGCCAGGGAAGTCCACTCCGAATGGGAAGATCTGCAACTCGGCCGGAAGATCAAGGGGATCGGAATCGTCCCCAAATTCTCCGAAACACCGGGAAAGATCTGGCGCGGGTCCACGGCCTTGGGCCACGACAGCAACCTGGTGTACCAGCATTACCTTGGCCTGGAACAGGCGGAGTTGGACCAACTGCGGGAACGGGGAATCATCTGAACCTGGCTTCGGAGTCTAGGGCCTGAGCAGGAACAGGCGCACCGCCCGTTCCGCCGTCCCCTCCAACATCGCTCCGGTCCGGCTGAGCGCCTGCTGGAAAGACATGGTGCCGTCGGAGATGCACAGTATCGACGCCACGCCGTGGTCGTAGAGTTCCTCATGTCCCTCGCCCAGGCTGCCCGCCAGCAGCAACGTGGGCACGCCGTGAGCCTGGGCATGCCGCGCCACCCCCACCGGCGCTTTGTCGAACACCGTTGACCGGTCGGCCCGGCCCTCTCCCGTTATCACCAGGTCGGCCCCCGCCAGGTGGGAGTCGAAATCCAGCACCTGACAGACCATGTCGATGCCCGACTGTATCTTGGCCCCGGCGAAGGCCATCAGCCCGGCCCCAAGTCCACCGGCCGCGCCGGCTCCGGGAACGTCCAAAACGTCGTGTCCGGTATCCTTCTTTACCACATTGGCGAAGTTGCGCAGTGCGGCGTCCAGCTCGGCGACCACCTCTTGCGACGCCCCTTTCTGGGGACCGAAGATCTCCGAAGCGCCGGTCGGCCCGCACAGCGGGTTGGTCACGTCGGTCGCGGCGATTATCTCCGCGCCAGCGATACTTTCCAGCAACCCGGATGTATCGATGCGGTGCAGACGGGCCAGGGCGGCCCCGCCGGAGGGCAGGGCGTTCCCCGAAGAGTCAAGGAACCTGACTCCCAAGGCGGTGGCCATGCCGGCGCCGCCGTCGTTGGTGGCGCTGCCTCCTAGTCCAACGATCACCCGCTTAAAACCCCTTTCTGACGCCTCTTTCAATAGCTGACCGGTGCCCAAGGTGGTGGTAACCTTT
Organism: Chloroflexota bacterium; assembly: GCA_022563275.1. Next base: position 3,522 of record JADFNR010000014.1, read on the forward strand.
GGGTTGCGCCGGCGGGGCGGCACCATGGCCAACCCCGAGGCCCGCGCCATCTCGATCACGGCGGTGCGTCCGTCGCCCATGACACCCCATTGGGCCTCCACCTGTTGGTTGATGGGACCCGTTACGGTGCTGGTGAAGATTTCGCCGCCGGTGGCGTCCACCAGGGCGTGCAGCGTCCCGTCGCCGCCGTCGGCCACCGGAAGCAACACCGTCTCCGCATCCGGCACGGCCTTTAGGACCCCCCGGGCGATGGCCCGGGCGGCCTCGAGACCGGAGATGCCGCCTTTGAATCCCTGAGGAGCGATGACTATCTTCATATGGGTGTTTTGGCAGGGAGAGCCGGGGCTCGATTTGAGTCTAGCCTAGGGCTCATCCACGGCCCGGCCATTATACACTCCGGGATACCCATCCCAGGCGGCCTTTGTTACAATCAAAACCGCTCGGAATACCCTAACCGCCGCCTCTGGGCCTGACCGGCAACTCGACTGGAACGCGGCATATTTGGAGATTGCCCAATGCCCTCGAAAGAGGACCTGAAACGCCGTGCGGCGGAGATCATCGACTCCAAGGCCGATGAACTGACCGCTCTGGCCAAGACGATCCTGAAGAACCCCGAACCCGGATTTCGCGAGGTCAAGACCGCCATGCTAGTGGCCCAGCAGTTCGGTGCATTGGGGATGCAGCCGAGGAGCGGACTGGGCGTGACCGGGGTGCGGGCCGACGCGTCGGGCACCTCCCCCGGCCCAACCGTGGCCGTACTGGGTGAGCTGGACTCTCTGATCGTGTCCGACCACCCCCACGCCAACCCGGACACGGGCGCGGCCCACGCCTGCGGGCACCATTGTCAGATAGCCATGATGCTGGGCGCGGCCATGGCCCTCACTAATTCCGATGTCCTGACATCCCTGGCGGGGCGCATCGCATTTATGGCGGTGCCGGCTGAGGAATATATCGAGATCGAATTCCGGAACGGTCTGCGCGAGCAGGGCAAGATTGAGTTCCTGGGGGGTAAAGCGGAATTCGTCCGCCTTGGCGAGTTCGACGACGTCCACCTGGCGATGATGCTACACACCACCAGCAATCCCGCCGAGAAGCTGATGTGCATCAGCAACACCAATAACGGCACCGTGGCCAAGCGCATCCAGTTCATCGGCCGGGCCTCCCACGCCGGCGGCGCGCCCCACCTGGGCATCAACGCCCTGAACGCCGCCATGATGGCCATGACCGCCATCAATTTCAACCGCGAGACCTTCAGGGACGAGGACAGCATCCGCGTCCATCCCATCATCACCAAGGGCGGGGAAGCGGTGAGCGCGGTGCCCGCCGACGTTAGGATGGAGACCTTTGTCCGGGGCCGCACGCTGGAAGCCATCATGGACGCCAACGCCAAGGTGGACCGGGCGCTCAAGGCCGGCGCCATGGCCGTGGGCGCCCAGGTCAAGATACAGACCATCCCCGGCTATATGCCCCTGCAGCAGAACAAGGCCATGGCGGAGATATTTAGGGCCAACGCCGCCGTCCTGGTGGGTGAAGAGAACGTTGGCTACGTGGACCACCGGGGCGGCTCCACCGACATGGGCGACATCAGTCACTTGATGCCGGTCATCCACCCTTACGTCGGCGGCGCGACCGGCCTGGGCCACGGCGCGACTTACCTGATAGAAGACTACTCCCTAGCGGTGATCAAGGGAGCCAAAGCTCTCGCCTACACGGTCATCGATCTGCTTGCCGATTACGCGTCCCAGGGCAATAATATCGTTGGAGATCAGCGCCCGGACATGTCCATCCCAGAATACCTGAAATTCATGCGCGACCTGGCCTCGGAAGAGGTTTTCGATGGCGCCTAAATCATGACTACACCTAAACTTTCACCCAAGGCCACGTAACCCATGGCTACAACTGTTCTTACGGTCGAAGAACTCAAGAAGCTGGCCTGCGAAACCATCGAGAAGCGGAAAAAGGAGATCGTGGGGTTGGCCCAGCAGGTGCTGGCCAACCCCGAGGCCGGCTTCCGTGAGACCAAGACCGCCCAACTGGTCGCCCAAAAGTTCCAAGAATTGGGCATCAAACACCAGGGAGGACTGGCCCTCACCGGACTCAAAGGCCGCATCCCGGGCGGCGCCGGTCCCGGGCCAACCGTGGCCGTGATCGGCGAATTGGACTCCCTGGTGGTGACCGAACACCCCCACGCCGACCCTGAAACCGGGGCGGCCCATGCCTGCGGACACCATTGCCAGATCGGCATGATGTTGGGGGCCGCCATGGGCCTGCTGACGCCGGAGGTATTGTCCCAACTCTCTGGAGAGATCGTGCCCTTCGCCGTGCCCGCCGAGGAATTCATCGAGGTCGAGCAACGGCTGGAGATGCGGGAACAGGGCAAGTTGGAATTCCTGGGCGGCAAGCAGGAACTGATCCGGCTGGGGGAGTTCGACGATGTGGACATCGCCATGATGTGCCACACCGCCAGCGATATGGGCGAGCGGAAGTTCGCCATGGGCGGCACCAGCAACGGGCATGTCGTGAAGTTCGTGAGATACACCGGCGTCGGGGCCCATGCCGGCAGCATGCCCCACAAAGGCGTCAACGCCTTGAACGCGGCCTCGTTCGCCATCCAGGCGATCAACGCGCTCCGGGAGACCCACCGGGCCGATGACACCGTTCGCATCCACGGCATCATGACCAAAGGCGGCGAAGCGGTCAGCGCTGTTCCCTCCGACGTAAGGCTGGAATGGCGTGTCCGCTCATCCACTCCCAAGATGGTGGTGGAAAACTCCGCGGCGGTGGACCGTTGCTTCCGGGCTGGGGCCTTGGCCGTCGGCGCGTCCGTGAACATCACCACCATTCCCGGTTATCTGCCCATGCGGCACGACACTAAGCTGCAGGAAATCTTCCGGCGGACCGCCGTCGATCTGCTGGGCGAACGGTTTACGCTGGTGATGCCGGCGCGCCGCAACCGGGGCGGCTCCACCGACATGGGAGACCTGAGCCACCTCATTCCGGCCTGCCACCCCTACGCCGCCGGGGCGGTCGGTCCGGGACACAGCAAGGAGTACGTCATCACCGACTATGAGTCGGCCGTGATCGTGCCGGCCAAGATCATGGCGATGGTGGTGATCGATCTCCTGGCCGACGGCGCCAAGCGGGCCAAGGAGATCAAAGCCAATCACCGGCCGCTCATGACCAAGCAGGCCTACATCAAATTCCAGCGGGAACGGGCCGAGGTAACGGACTTCGACGGGGCTGCCTAGCAGCAACTTCAAAAAGTGGTCCCACGGGTCCGATTCCATCGTGACTCTCGACTACGGTCGGAGCTCACCACGAACGGATGCAGGCGTCTTTCCCGTTCGTCCTGAGCCCCGTCGAAGGACCGGCGCAAACCGCACTTACGCAAAAGACCAGCCTTAACTCCAGCGGTGGTTCGACGAGCTCTCCACGAACGGATGCAGCCGGACTTAGATCCCCAAAGCGAACATTGCCGTGCCTGCAATAAGTGGGATGGCCAGATTGTCATCCGGCGGGACCGATGCCAGTTCCACCGCTCCGGCCACGGCGGCCCCCACCCAAAGCGCCCAATGGTGGTCAATGCCGTTGGCCGCGATCAGCACCGCTGCCGCTCCGGCCCCAACCCCGATGAAAGCCGCTGTCCCCAAAGGAGATTTGCCCCGTATCCTCGGCCCGGGCATGCGCCGCCCCACCATCGCCGCCGCCGGGTCGCCCAGGGACAAGAAGAACATGACCGGTATGGCCACCTCCTTCCCATACAGCACGTAAACCAGTAGCGCGGCGATGAGCATGTAAGTAGCCCCGGTGATATGGGCCGCCTCGTCCTGCTTCAAGAGCGGCGCCAGCCATCGGGTAAACAGCCTATTCAGCCAACCAACCCTGAACCGCACCAGGTCCAGAGCCAACCCTCCGGCAGCCAGCACCGCCAAGGCCCAGATCATGGCTGTTTCAGATACGAAGATGCCGGCCAATGGGATCGAGGACCCGGCGACGACGTGGAATAGCCTCCGCCACACGGGGGGCGGAGCTCCCGGCGTTACCCTTCTCTCTCCGCCGTAGACCAGCATGTCCAGATACCGGCGCATAGGGCGCATTGATATAAGCTCCCCTTGGATAAGAGCTAGGTCCTAACCCGCCGCCACCATAATAACTGGGCCGCGGGTAGCCGGTTGAAGAGGTGCAAAAGAGGTAAGAAAGAATCGCGGCGGCGGCGATGCCGGACTTATGCGGCGAGCCTACCGGCTGATTATTAGAACCGCACCGTTATGCTGTCCCCGGCCCGCCAGCGCAAAAGCCTGATCTTGGTGCCTACGGGAACTTCAAAAACCATCCAGCCGTCGATCGAAGTATTTTTGGCTAGCTCGAAGGAACCCTCCAAGAAGAGGATGTTGTTCTCCTTTTTTCCCCGGACCGAATCGGCCGCCTCCACCAATATCTGCGCCGATTGGAGAGGCCCGTCTCCACCGCCGCACTGGTAGTCGAACGTCCCCGGTTGGTCAAAACGATGGGAGACCGATCCTCCCGGCGCGATCTGGACCGGCTCAACACCAAACTCAGGCAAGTCGCCGGAGCTGAACTGGACCGCGGAGCCCGTGTCCCCGGCGTTGTTCCAGCGGACATTGGTCCCGGCGTTCACGATCAGCCGGGCGTGGTCGGTGCACCCGCCGCCCTCCAAAGTCACCGTCGCATCATCCTGGCCCCGCTTGTCCAGAAATACCGAGTCTGAGACGCTTATGGGGCGGTACCGGTCCTGGAAAAAGCCCTCGAGCACCGCCGCCTGCTCGTCGGCCACCAACACGGCGTTCACCGCTATATGGTTCTCCACCTTGATGCGAAGCAGCAGCAATTCCAGGCCTTCTTCAGACGGCCTGACCCGCCATTTGCGGATCACATCGGAGGGGTCGATGGTCGAGTAGCGGAGTTCGTCGGTGCGGTTCATCTCCAAGACGTTCAACAGCAGGATCCGGCCTTCGTAGTATTGACCCAGCGAGGAGGACGCGTCGCTGCACGCCGCGATCAGGATGGGCATCGTGATCAGAAGGAGCCAAAAAATCGAGCGCTTAGAAATCAAGCCGGTACTCCAGGCAGCCGGAAATATTGTTCCGGTGGGTTTCATGCAGATTCTCCACTGCCAACAGCAGCCGGATCATGAGCCGGCGGTGGTCAGACTGGGCAACTGCCGCAGTCGCTGGACCAGGTCCACCAAAACTTCCAGCAGGTAGTCCACCTCTTCGTCCGTGTTGCCGCGGCCCAGGGTGAGCCGGAGGCTGCCACGGGCGACCTCCGCCGATTGGCCCAGGGCCAACAGAACGTGGGAGGGCTCAAGCGACCCAGAACTGCAAGCGCTGCCGCTGGAAGCGGCGATCCCGGCCACGTCCAGGCCAAGCAAGATGGGCTCCCCTTCCACTCCCGTGAAAGAGAAATTGGCGTTGTTGGGCAGTCTCTGGGTGGCGTGGCCGTTCAGGCGGGTACCCGGTATCCGTTCCAACACCGATTCAATGATCCGGTCCCTGAGGGCGGCGCAGTGTTCGCTGGTCGCCTCTCTGGTGGAGTCAGCCGCCTCCAGGGCCAGAGACAAGCCGATGATTCCCGGTATATTCTCCGTGCCAGAACGGCGTTCCCTCTCTTGTCCTCCGCCGTGAATCAGGGGGAGATAGGGGGTGCCCCGTTTTATGTAAAGCACGCCCGTGCCTTTGGGGCCGTGGAACTTGTGCCCGGACAGGCTCAGCAGGTCGACTCCCAGGTTGGCCACGTCCAGGGTGAGGTAACCGGCGGCCTGCACGGCGTCGGTGTGGAAAACGATGGTCCGGGACATCTCTTCAGCCCGCTTCCTGATGGACTTGGATATCTCGGAGATGGGGTTTATGGTCCCGATCTCGTTGTTGCCGTACATGATGGTAACCAGGGTTGTGCGCTCGGTGATGGCGTTGTAAACCGCCTCCGGGTGCACCATGCCATCGGCGTCCACCGGCAGATAGGTGACCTCAAAGCCCTGGGATTCCAGGTATTGGCAGGTGTGCAGCACCGCGTGATGCTCCACACTGGAGGTCACGATGTGGTTCCCCGTCTCGTGGAGCGCCGTGGCAACCCCATGGACCGCGGCGTTGTCCGACTCCGTCCCGCCGCCGGTGAATACCACTTCTCTGGGCCGGCAATGGAGCACGCCGGCCACCCGTTCCCGGGCCTCGTCCAAGGCGTAGCGGGCCTCTTGGCCCACCGAGTGGAGGCTGGAAGGGTTGCCGAAGCGTTGACTGAAATAGGGGACCATGGCCTCAAGGACCTTGGGGTCCAGGGGAGTGGTGCCCGCGTGGTCCAGGTAAACTGTGCCTTCAACCGTCATGTCAATCCGTATCTACATCGGCCTTCATGGCCGCGATTCGCCATTGGAGCCATTTTAGCATAGCTAGGCTTGTTCAGCTTGAGACCGGATAGGCCGGCTCGTCTGCGATCATGTGGCTCTCCCAGGGAAACCATTATTTGCCCGCGGCTGCGCGATTCTACTTGGGGAAACTGCTTCTTGCCATGGAAAACAGGAATATCCCCACGATCCCCAGCCACAAGCCGTTCACCGGTTCAAAGTACACCGCCAGAGCCAGTCCTCCCAGCACCATTGCAGCGCCCACGGCCTGGCCCATCCCCGCCGCGATCTGGGTCGCCCGGCGGTGATTTCCGGTGATCCCCCAGATCCCAGCCCGCAGCAGGCGGCCCCCGTCCAGGGGATAGCCGGGCACCAGGTTGAACACTCCCAGACTCAGATTGGTCCACGCCAGAAGCACCAAGACCACCTCCAGAGCGGAATCGCCCCGGCCCAGCAGGTACCAGGCCGCGCCGAACATCCCCGCCAACGCTATGCTCATCAACGGGCCCACCAGGGCTACCACGAATTCGATGATCGGCCGCTGGGGCTCGTGTTCCAGGCGTGAGACACCACCGAAGATAAAGAGAGTTATACCGCGTACCGGTATCCCTTTACTAAGGGCCATGACGCTGTGGCTGAGTTCATGGGCTAGGACTGAGAGAAAAAAGAGGACCACGGTGAGCATTGCCACCGACCACCGTTGGGCCGCCGGCCAGTGCAGTCTGGCGTCTTCAAACTCCCCGGCGAGCAGGTAGGTGAGGAACAAGAACACGAGGACCCAACTGATGTTGACTTCGACCGGGATACCGAATATCCGGCCTAAACGCAGCGATGCACCCATTAACCCACTCGGTCCAGCCGTCCAATATCTTATGGCAACTGTGTATCCAGCATCTCACATCAACCGGTGAGGCCGCTACACCCGCCTGGACTCCAGCCCGTTTCCGAGCCCGTACCAGGACGGTTGCTATTTATTCCCACAGGCGTAGGCCACCAGCTTATAGACCAATTTGGCGGCGATGTAGGAGCAGGCGGGCGGCCCATCCGCCGGGGCCAATTCGCAAACGTCGAAGCCCACGATGCGGCGAGACTCGGCCACCTTGCCCAGCAAGGCCACCAGTTCATGCCAGGCCATTCCCCCCGGTTCCGGGGTGCCCACGGCGGGCATCAAGGCCGGGTCCAACACGTCCAAGTCCACGCTCACATAAACCATATCGCTCAGGCTGTCCAGAACACTTTCCGGTGAACTGGGGTTGGAGCCGGCGTCCCAGTACCATATTGGAACGTCGTTATTCCGGATGAATTCGTGCTCTTCCTGACAAAGGCTGCGCACACCGGCCAACACTATGGGGCAACACTCAAAGGCCCGGCGGGCAGCGGAGGCGTGTCCGAAAGGCGTCCCCATGTATTCGTCACGCAGGTCGGCGTGGGCGTCCAGATACAACACAGAAAGAGAGGGATAGGCCTCGGCATGGGCCTGGACCGATCCGATGGTGATGGAATGCTCTCCACCCAGCAACCCAACGGTCTTCCCCAACTCCAGATAGCCTGCCACCACGGCCTTGATCCGCTCCGCCATGGGGCCGGGACCGGCCATGTGGGGCTCCAATGCGCCGGTGGTATGGATCCCAATCTCGGAGACATCCAGTTCAAGCTCAAGATCGTAATCTTCTAGACTGGAGGATGCCGTGATCATCGCCTCGGGCCCGTCCCGGGCGCCGCTCCGAAAGGATGTTGTGCTGTCGTAAGGGACGGGGATGAGGGCCACCTTGGCGGCTTCCAGGGAGGACTGTTCCTGGGGCAAAGCGAGGAAGTTATGAGGGACCAGAGGCGAGACGGAATCGGGACCGGCTCCAGGCCCAGATTCAGTCAAAGTGGCTGCCCGGTCCTCCGGCTTCCAGCGCGGCGCGCTGCTGTTTCGCCTCGGCCAGACCTTGGCGCTCGTCCAGCCATTCCAGGCCGCGCTCCAAGAGCCAGGTCTTCACCTCGGTCAGGCCGAACAGTTCTTTAACATCCGCCAACGCCCGCTCATGATTGAAGGGCTGGCAGGAGAAGATGTCGATATTGATGTAGTCCTTGCGGGGAAAGGTATGGATACTGATGTGGCTCTCGGCGATTATCACGAATCCGGACACACCGGAATCCTCGCTCTTGGGGGCCTCGTACCGCAGCACGTTGGGCTCGGTGATGCGGGTCATATCCAGGGAATCGGGATAATCGAACAAGAAATCGCGCACCAAGTCTTCGTCCCACATCTTGTCGATATCCCCGCCGTAACCGTCGATAACCAGGTGCATCCAACCTCCGGGTAATTACGCTATGGATAGTCTAAAAAACGAATTCGCGCTCCTTGGCAAATTCAGTTGTATAGAATATCATCACTTGTGGCCAAGCACAACAAAGCTAAATTCGGTCCGCTCAGGCGGGCCCCACGATGTGAAATAGTTTGCAGCCCGATATGATCCAGGCCGAGGGCCTGACCCACTACTACGGTCCGTACCCCGCGATTCAGGACGTCAGCTTCGGCGTAAGAAAGGGTGAGATCCTAGGTTTTCTAGGCCCCAACGGCGCGGGAAAGACCACCACCATGCGCATCATCACCGGCTTCATGCCTCCGACACGAGGCACGGTGACCCTGGACGGCTACGACGTGGTGGAACAATCGCTGGAGGCCCGCCGCCGGGTGGGGTACCTGCCGGAGACCGTGCCGCTGTACACCGATATGTCGGTCAACGGCTATCTGAAGTACATGGGCACCTTGCGAGGTATGTCTCCCAAGGCCATCAAGAAACGCCTGGTCGAAGTTGTGGACGTGTGCCGGTTGGGCGACTACCGCAAGACCCAGATAGGGAAGCTCTCAAAGGGTTTTCGCCAGCGCGTGGGCATCGCTCAGGCCATCCTCCATGAACCCCAGGTGTTGGTGCTGGACGAACCCACCATCGGCATCGACCCCATCCAGGTGGTGGAGACCCGGCGTTTGATCAAAGAACTGGGCCGGGACCAGACGGTGGTGTTGAGCAGCCACATCCTCCCAGAAGTGAGCATGCTCTGCGACCGGGTATTAATCATAAATGAAGGCCGCATCGTGGCTGAAGACACCCCCAAGAACCTGGCCGCGGGCCTGCAGGGAGTGGACCGTCTCGAGGTCGAGGTCGGCGGGCCGGCCGCTGAGGTGCTCCCAGTCCTGAGGGGCATCAGGGGCGTGAACGAAGTGACCCACGTCAACGACGACGGCCGGCACACCTACACCATCCAGGCCCAAGCCGGACACGACCTGCGGGACGCGATCTCGCAGATCGTTGTCAGCAACGGCTGGAGTCTTAGGGGCCTGCAGATGGTTGGAATGAGCCTGGAAGAGATCTTCCTCCGCCTCACCACCCATGAGGAGTTATAGGCATGCGGACGGCCCAGGCTGTAGCCTGGAAAGAGATCCAGATCTATTTCAGCAGCCCAACCGCCTATATCGTCGGCCTGATCTTTCTGGCGCTGACCGGATTCTTCTTCACCCAGGACCTGGGCGACCCCTTTCCGGAAGCCACGCTAACTCCCTTCTTCGACGGCGCGATCATCGTGTTCATCCTGCTGGCCCCGGCCCTGACCATGCGGCTTTTGGCCGAAGAGGCCAAGCTGGGCACCATTGAACTGTTGTTGACCGCGCCGGTCCGCGATTGGGAGATCATCGTGGGCAAATACGTGGCCAGCCTGGTTTTCTTCCTGGTGTTGGTTGCCCTGTCTTTCTTCTACGCCATATTGCTCTTTGTCTTCGCCAGCCCCGACCCCGGCCCCATCTACGCGGGCTATCTGGGATTCATCCTATACGGGTCAGCCGCCTTGTCGGTGGGGCTGCTCACCTCCACCATGTCCAACAACCAGATAGTGTCTGCAGTAGTAGCCATGGGCATCCTGCTGGCCCTGTTCTTCGCCGACCGGGCCTTCGGCGCCGTTGGCGGCCTCCCCGGCGAGATAATCGGCGAGATGGGCCTGCGCGGCCACTTCGATGACTTTTCACGCGGCGTGATCGACACCACGAACATCGTCTACTTCGTGAGCGTCATCGTCTTCTTCTTGTTCCTGTCAATACGCACCCTGGAATCCCGCAGGTGGCGCTAGCATGACCAGTTCATCGAGCCGGGACGCGGGCCGGGATGCGGACCAGGAGACGGAGAACCAACGCCCAAGAGATTGGCGCCGGCGCCGGCGGTCGGAACGCCCCTCCCAGGAAACGGCGGCCGGCCAAGCAGAAGGGCGGCGGCCTCGGGTTGACGCAACGGATGAAGTCCTCTCTCAACCGCTGATCGAATTTTTCGAGCCGGCAATGGACCGGATCGCCACCTACAGCGGGCCATTGATTTTCTCCGGGATAATCGGCCTGGTCACCGGCATCGTCGTGGTGGCTTTCATCAGTTCCATGCGCCTCTACGGCTTCATCGACATCGTGATTGGAGCGGTATTGCTTGGCGTGGTGGGAGCCGTGTTGTTCAGCAACGTCCTGTCCGCCTTCGTCAGCCGTACCGGCCGTTATGGGGCCAACACTCTGATATTGGTGGGGGCATTCACTGGAATCGTCGTAGTGGCGAACATCGTGTCGTTCGAGAACAGCATGCGTATGGATGTCACCGCCACCAACCAATTCAGTTTGGGCAACCGGACTAAAGACGTGCTCAGCAATCTGACCGAGGACGTGCGAGCCACCGCTTTCTACAAAGACGAACGCGACACTGACTCGCCCGAACTGGCCCTTCGCCGCAACAAGGTCCTGAACACCCTTGAGGAATTCGACTCCCGGTCCAGCAAGTTTACCTACCGCGTCGTTGACCCTGACCTTAAACCAGAGGTGGTGAGCAAATATTTCGGCGCACGGCCCACCAGTTTCGTTACCGAGATCGTGGTGGTTGAGGGCATGGAAAGCGGGCAGTTCGACGTGCTGCAACCCACCGACGCCAACTACACCCAATTGGAACAGGACCTGGTCACCAGCACTCTGGTGGCCACCGGCAGCGAGAAGAAGCTTATCTACTTCCTCTCCGGCCACGGAGAGCGCAATATTGACGGAGCCGCTTCCGACGGCTATGCGGCGGTGCGCTCGGGTCTGGAGGGTGACAACTACCAAGTGCAAGAACTGAACTGGGGGGCCACTGAAGTCGATGTGGAAGTGCCCCTTGACGCCGCCCTGCTGGTGATCGCCGGCCCAACCTCAAGCCTGCCGGAAGCCCACGAGGAGGCCCTTGACCGCTACCTGGAGGGCATCCAATTGGACGGCACACCCAGAAGGGAACACGGGCGGATGATATTCCTGGCCGAACCCGACACACCCGTATCGTTCAAGGACTTTTTCGCCGATTGGGGCTTGCTGATATCCAGCGGGTACATCCGTGACGTGGGTAGTTCGGTGCCGGGGTTGCCCCAGACCCTGAGCCTGCAGAATTTCAACCCAGAAGCGCCATTGGAGATAACGTTGCCCAAGGGAGAGCGGCTGCAACCTGTGTTCATGCCGGGAGCCACGGCCATCGCACTGGTGCAAGACGATCTGCGGACCGGATTGCCTCTGGCAGCCACGTCGGCCAACAGCTATCTGATCGATGATCCCGACCGGACAGAACCCATCACCGGCGTGGGGGCTGAATCCGACCCGACCGGCCCCTTCGTTCCCATTGTCCGCGTGCAATCCATCGGACAAGTGGGCTCCCGGCCGCCGACTTCTCCGCCAGAACCGTCTGAGATATCCGACATCATTGTATTTGGCGATTCCGACTTTCTCTCCAACAGTTCCTATAATCAGGGCGGCGGGTCCGACCTATTCTTGAATTCGGCCAATTTCTTGGTCGGCGACTACTCCCTGGTATCGATCCGTCCCAAGGTGTTCGCATTCCGGGAATTCAATCTGGACGCCAACGAATATGACTTTGTCAGGTTCTCGTCCTGGTTGTTCCTGCCGGGACTCATGGGGCTGATGGCCACCTTTGTTTGGTGGGTGCGGCGTTAGCCCCCGCTATGAACCGGGAAACCTGAGCGTCCGGCCTGACCAAGCCCACTCTTTCCACAGGTCCGATCTATGAATCTACGACTCTCAATCCTATTGGTGGTGGTCCTGTTAATCTTCGGCGGGACCTTCTTGGTCCTCCGATTCACCGACTCCAACGAGCCCAGAAAAACCAGCCCATGGCTGTACCGGATCGACGAGGGTGACATCGTCGCGCTGGAATTGGTGTACCAGGGCGAATCGGTCAATTACTTCCGGAGCCCGGCCAGCCTCGACTGGTACATCGCAGGGAGCCCCGGGGATGATCCGGATATCCCAGTGTTCCAACAACGGTGGGGCGGCACCCCGCTGCTGCTCAGCGGCCCCAGAGTGACGCGGCCGCTGTCGGACACCATTGTCGATCCTGCCGAGTTCGGACTGGAGCCGCCCGAGACATCGGTTAAGGTTTTTGACCGCTACGGAAACATGGTGGAGTTCAACCTGGGCATCCCCACGCCCGACAACCTGAACCAATACGCCCGTCTGGTGGGCGACGACACCCTATTCACGGTGCCGATCGAGTGGGCTCAAGTCGTGAACCGCCTCGTATTCGACCCCCCGGTTGGCCGCCTCTACGACATCGAACCTCGGTCGGTATTGCTGGTCCAGTTCTTCCGGGGCGATGACACCACCAAGTATGTCATCGAAGACGGCACCGGAAGGTGGTTCCTGGACGGTGAGACCCCCGTCCCTGTGGACCCCGGCGCCTGGGCTGAGTCGCTCCTCACGTTGGTCAACCCCAGGTTGGACCAGATAATCGCCCATGACATCGACGACCCGGCCCTCTATGGCCTGGACCCACCAGACACCGTCGTCGTGATCGTCCGGCAAGGGGGTCAAACGCCCATCGAGTTCCACATCGGCGGCATAACTCCCGACGGGAAATACCGCTACGTCGATGTGATAGCTGGCAGCATGATTAGCGAGGACACCAACCTATACGGTGTGCTCACCTCCCGTATCGACCCAATCATCGCCTTGGCCACCGATCCGGTGCTGGAGAATTGATCGGCCGCCGCGCCCCAGGTCCAAGGCCAAGGTAATCAGAGGGAATATTGAAAGCTGAGATCATGGGCATCGGGACCGAGCTGCTGATGGGGGAGTTGACCGACACCAACTCATCTTGGATCGCCAGCCGGCTGCCGGCCCTGGGCATAGAGCTCCAATGGGTCTCCATCATCGGGGACGACCTCCTCAGGCTTACGGAGGCGTTCAAGAGCGGGATGGAGCGCTCGGACATCATATTCACCACCGGCGGACTTGGCCCCACCCAGGACGACCTCACCAGGGAAGCAGTCGCCGCGGCCTTTGAAGAGACCCCCGCCGTTCAACAAGAGGTGGTGGACAGCCTTGAACGTTACTTCGCCGCCCGTGGCACGCCCATGCCCCAGCACAACATCAAACAGGCCAATCTGATCCCTTCAGCCCGGTTCCTGCCCAACCGCAACGGCACCGCGCCCGGTTGGTGGGCGGAACGAGACGGCAAGATAATCATCTGCCTGCCCGGACCGCCGGGCGAGAACCGGTCCATGTGGGAGGAGCAGGTGGAGCCCCAATTGGCCGAACTGATCGAAGACGAAGTGACCATCACCCGCAACATCAAGACGATGGGAATGTCCGAAGGCGCCGTTGATGAGATAATCTCCGAGTTTTTCGGCGTCGATAACCCCTATCTGGGCATCTACTCCAAGGCCGACGGCATCCATCTTAGGATCATCGCCCGGGCCCGGAATAGCCAGTCGGCCCAAGCGTTGATCGCGCCTGTGGAAAAGGCGATCCACGAGCGGTTGGGCGAGTACATCTGGGGCTACGACGATGAGACCCCGGAACAGGCCGCCGGCAAAGCCCTTTTGGAAAAGGGTCTGAGCCTGGCCGTCATGGAGATGTGCACCGGAGGCGCCTTGGCCAATAGCATCACCGACGGCCCCGACAGCATGAAATATTTCAAGGGCGGCAGCGTCGCTTACGACGGCGCCGCTCTGAAAGCCTGCGGAGTCCCCGCCGAGGTCATGGAAAAACACGGGGTGGTGAGTCAGCAAACGGCCAACGCCATGGCCGAGACAGTGCGCCGCAACCTCAACGCCGACCTCGGAATCGCCGTGACCGGAGTGCCCGGGCCAGGCGAGCTCGAGGGGAAACCCCTGGGACTCGCCTACATCTCCGTCACCAACGGCGAAAAGACCCGCGAGATGGAGATGCGCCTGCCACCCCGGCGGGTGACCATCAAACGCCGGGTCCCGAACCAAGCGCTGATCGAACTGCGCCGGTTGGTGGAAGAGACCGCCTAGAGCGATTAACGGACGCTCCGGCATAGTCTGAAATCCAGAGAGACCGCCAAATGGCGCGCAGGGGCAATTCATCTGGACCGGGTCCCACCTTGGCTCTAAGCCAACGTCGTAGGCGCGGGTTTCCAACCCGCCCAGACATTCGTAATCCACGATTGCCTCCGCCTAGAGTTGCGTGAGGCATCCTCCCTTTACCCAGTGATCCCTTCCATCGGGCAATCACTGCGGCAAATTAATAGGGCGGGTTGGAAACCCGCACCTACTATAAAACCCATTTCGGCGTAAAGAGCCCCCACAAAACCGTTCGTGGTGAGCTCCGACCACGGTCGGAGCTCACCACGAACGGACCACTGGACAACGGCACTAACCGGACTCTGGGGAACGCTGTAATGACGAGGTAGAAAAAATAGAGGGCCGTCCCCATTCCATCGGGACGGCCCTCTTCTTATCAAGCTTCCAGCTTTGCCGGCTACCTCACGCTGGTGAGTTGCCGGTAGAGCATCGGCAGCCGCTCCGGCAGGGACCAGATGTCGGTCAGCACTTCGTAGCCCATGTCCCCGCACATGCTCTTCAGGTAATCGTGGCCCGCTTTATCCACGGTGAGACAGAACGGGGTGATGTCCTTACGGCGGGCTTCCACCAGCGCCATGTGCGTGTCGTGAACGGCGTATTCCTTCTCCACGCCCTCACGGCTGTAGCCCCGGTCCTGGGGCCGGCCATCGCTGATCAGGAACAAGATCTTGGTCCTGGCGTCCTGATTCTCCAACTTGGTTGTTGCGTGACGGATTGCGGCCCCCATGCGCGTTGCGTGCAGCGGGGTGATCTTGTCGATCCGGCGCTTGACCTTGTCGCTGAAATCCTCATCGATGTCCTTGATTACGTAGAACTCCACATTCTCCCGGCCATAGCCTGAGAAGCCGTAGATCCCGTAGGTGTCGCCGATGGACTCCAGGGCGTTTATCAGGAGCGTCGTGCCCTCTTTCTCCAAATCGATGATCCGCTTGTAATTGCGGCGCACCAGCCCTTCCCGGCGGCGGCGCAGCCAGACCATGTACTCCACTGGGTCGTCCGGGGCGTCACGGTCGTCCACCGTCTGGCGGCCTTCGTCGATGGCCTCGGCGGTTGAGGCGCTCATGTCCAGGAGGAAGACCACGGCCACCTCCCGGCGGTTCCGGTTCCGGTGCCAGTAGATCTTTTCGTCGGGTGGAACCCCCATCTTCAGGTCGCACCAGGCTTCCAGGGCCGCGTTCAAATCGATGTCCTCACCGTCTATCAGCCGGTACGTCTTGCGCATGCTCTCCGGCACGATCATTTCGAACTGGCGGCGGATATGGGTGGCCAGCGATGAATAGGTCTTCAGTGTCTCATGGTAAAAGGAGGCGTCGCCTTCCTCCACCATCTTCTCTTTGACGATGCACCATCGGGGTTTGTAGTCGTTGGCGCGGAAATCCCATTCATCATAAACGAAGGTCTCGGGCTCCCGGGCTTCCAACTCACCGCCGCTGTCATCATCGTGCAGCAGCGGTCCATAGCCCTCTCCCGGCTGAGAATTGGGCGGCGGGGCGCCCGCTTCCTTCATGATGTTCTGGGCGAACATGCTCACGTTGCTGTCCACTTCGCCCTGTTCGGCATCCAGTTCCAACTCGGGGCTCTCCTGAAGCAGTTGCTCCAGCATCTCCTGGGTCATGGGCTGGGCCTCGCCTTGATCGCCGCTGTCGGCCTGCAGCTTGGTCAGCAGTTGGACCATCTCAGGCTTGAAGTCGCCACGGTAGTCCACCGGGTCGGGAGACTCGTACGAATCTCCGTCGCCACTGTCGGAAGAGGCGTCCATCCCGGCCTGCAACTGGTCCACCAGGGATTGAAAGTCCTCTTCAGAAAAGTCGCCCGTTTCCTCCAGGTCCTGTTCCTCGAACTGGTCCTCCTCTTCCTGCTGGTTGGGGACGCGGGAGATAACCTCGTAGGCCCTGAGAGTGGCCTCCGCCGTGTCTTCCACATTGGCGGCGGCGGTGCGTAGCTGATGGAGGATCCTGGAGAGCATCTCGGCCGCTTCCTGGTACTCTTTCGCCACCGGCAGGTCTTGGAACTGGTCCAGGCTCATGTGGATCAGAAGCTCCACCATACCCTGCTGCAGCGGCATATCTTCGATACGTTGACGCTTCTCCAGAGTCTCGTTCTGGACGCGGGAGGAAGCGGCCCGGATGCCCGGGTATTCCACTTTGATCCGGTAATCCAGACGGCAGTCCTCTAAAACCGTGAAGATGTCGAAAACCAGGCGGCCGTTCTCAAAGATATCCAAGAACCGGCCGATGTCGGTGAAGGTCCGCATGTTTCCCGCGTCATTGGGGTCTACATATGCCGGCGTCATGTCCACATCGCCCTCTGCTCCCGAGGTCAGGAGCCGGGCGGCCATCTCGTAGGATTCGCGGGCTGCCGCCCGTTGCTCCTCTTTGCGTTGCAACGCCTTCTGTTCCATCTCATGGCGGCGGTCTTCAAACTGGGTGGCCGCCTTCTCAAATTCGTATCGGAAGCTGCCGAACTCCAGGTGAGATACCTGATGGGTCGAGACCACCTTGAACCAGGAGAAGTTGTCCTGCTTGTTGGGATAGTGGTCCACCACCGGGGGCAGGAATATCTTGGTTCCGTCGGTTGATGCCGAGTCCTCGTCCACCCAACCGATGTTCCGTCGCACCAATTCCTGGGTGTCGAATATCTCCAGGCCGGTGCCCGCCAGCGCCTGGCAATACAGGCGCAAGATACCCTTTACCCGGTCTAGTTCAAGGCTCGAGGACAAAGTCTCCAGCATCGACTCCGAGGTGTTGGACTCTATCTTGAAGAAGGCGATGCCGCTTTCTGGGTTCTCTTGGAGCAGGTGCGCCCCATGTTGAAACCAGGTATCCAGCTGACTGACCGTGATGCGGTTCAGGACGGTGTCCAGGCTTCTCAGGAAGGGCGGAACGGCATCTGGGGTGATCACCACCAGGGCATCGCAGAGGTCCAGTATGTAGCCCTGAGACCCCTGAGGCACTTTGCTCAGGGCCTGGGTGCCGTCGGATAGGAACCGGGAGGTGTTCCGCAGGCCCACCTTGGCCAGGCGCTCGCCCAGCTTCAAGAACCGGCCCGTCTGGCTCTCGTCCACCAACTGCAGAGCTCTAGGCACCAATTCCAGGCAGGTCTTGACCTCCCGCCAACTGGTGTCGATCAGGGCGCGGGACATGGCCAAGAAAGGCTCCCGTTCCCGGCCCATGGCGGGCAGGACATCCCGTCCCAATACCAGGCACTCGCCGGCGACGTCGTAACTCTTATAAGACAATGCTTCGATCAATGAAGCGAAGACTTCCACGTCCCAGAAGGGCAGGTTCCGTACCAGGTCAGGGCTGACCTCGAAGAACTTGGCGGCCAGTGTGCTGGACTTCCAGGTGCCCTTATAAAGGCTGCGGCCGAGGCCGGCCCAACGGGGGATGTACTGGGGACGCAGGTTGGGGACTATGGAAACGCTGGCTTTGAAGAACGACACCGCCAGGGTGGGCGAGTCTTGGGCCAGGTAGGTGCCGCAACGGGCCCATTGCATGAACGACGGGAAGGACAGGAATTTGCTTACCTCTGGGCTGACCCGGTAATACTCGATGGCCGACTCCCAAGAGCGTACCGTCTGGGTGCCGATGGTCAGGCCCTCTTTGGCCCAGAGACCGATCTCTTCTTCGCCAAAGGATTCTTTTACTGTTTCGTTGGCCTCGTGATAGGCCTCAAGCACCGCCGGTGGCAGCTTCGCCAGTTCGCTCTCAATCTCGGAAATAGGACCACTAGTCAACTTGGCGTCCCTCGCTTTCTAGTCTGTCATCTAGGATATCGATGCAACTCTGGAGGATTCTGGCAGTCGCCCCAAAAACGACGTGTTCTCCATGGACATATGAGTAGGAGGTCACCGGTTGCCCGTTCTCCCAACGCGTTTCGACCCGGCGGTTGGCCGGGTCAATCAACGCGGGAACCGGGAACTCCAATACCTCGGCAATCTCGATGGCGCTTGGATTGAATGTGTAGGGGTATTCTATGGTGCCGGCGAATACCTGCACCCGGAAATTGCTGCGAGTGGCTACCTCATCCATCTCACCGATAACGGTGATGTCCTCCCGCTTGATTCCCATCTCTTCCTCGGTCTCGCGGAGGGCTGTTTCCAACGCGTCCCGGTCTTCCGGGTCTCTGGCGCCTCCGGGGAAGGAAATCTCCCCCTTGTGGTGCTCCACCTGCTCCGACCGCTTGTTCAATAGGATACAGTATTCGCCGTCTTTGGGGTAAAAGAGGACCATAACGGCTGAAGGCGTCAATCCAGCGGCATCGACCCTTTCCACGACGCGGTTCGCCAGGGCCCGTTTCAAAAGCTCCGGCGGGGTCTGACCCATGTGGTCTCCTACTCGAAGATGGAAGTCGTCACTTCCTCGAGACTGCGTTGCAGTTCCTTGTCGTCGGTCAAGGTCCAAACGATGGCCACCTGGCAGGCGCGGCGCGGGGAGATTCCTTCCGACATCAACCGTGCGGCGTAGATCAGCAGACGGGTGCTGGCGCCCTCTTGAAGGCCGTGTTCTTCCAGGTTGCGAATCTTCTCACCCAGCTTGGCCAGGGATTCGGAATGTTCCTTGGAGCAGCCGCTCTCCCGCTGGACGATCTCAGCCTCGATATCGGCCGGAGGATAATAGAACTCGATGGAGATGAACCGCTGGCGGGTGCTGTGTTTCAGGTCTTTAAGCGCGCTCTGATATCCGGGGTTGTAGGAGACGCAGAGCAGGAACCGGTCGTCGGCCTCGATGATGGAACCGGTCTTCTCGATGGGCAGGATGCGCCGGTGGTCGGTCAGCGGGTGGATCAACACCGTGGTGTCTTTCCGGGCCTCCACAACCTCGTCTAGATAGAGGATCGCCCCGTTTTTGACTGCACGGGTCATGGGGCCGTCGATCCAGCGGGTGCCGTTGGCATCCAGCAGGTACCGGCCCACCAGGTCGCTGGCGGTAAGGTCTTCATGGCAGGCGATGGTGATCAGGGGGACGCGGATCTCGCCGTCTTTCAGGCTATTCTTTTTCCCTCCCTTATCCGTGACCGTCGCCATGGGGCGGCCCAATTGCCAAGCCATGTATTCCACGAACCTGGTCTTGCCGCAGCCTGTTGGACCCTTCAACAACACCGGGATGTGCTGATGGTAAGCGGCGGTGAATAACTCGATCTCATCGCCGATCGGCCGGTAATAAGGTTCGTCCCTAACCAGGAACTCCTCGATCGCGTACTCTTTGTAAGTTTTTTCTGCCGTTTTAGCCATTATGTTTTTCCGGTCCTTTTTTTATCCCCGCTAAAGCGCAATCTCTGCTAAACCGTGACCCGGCGGTCCCACAACTCTTTGATGGCGCTTTCTAGTCCCGCCATGTCGCCCGAGTTGTCAATGACAAAGTCCGATCTCTCCAGCCGCTCGGCGCGGTCCATCTGGGAAGATATCCGTTTGCGGGCTTCTTCTTCGGATAGGCCGTTGCGCTGCTTGAGCCGCTCGATCACTATCTGTTCCGGGGAATCGGTGACCCACACTTCTTCCACCAAGGAATCCCATCCGGCCTCAAAGAGCAGGGCCGCCTCCACCACCACCACATCCACCCCTTGGCTGCGCAGGACCTCGATCTTGTCCGCAACCATCCGCGCCATCCGCGGATGCATGATCTGGTTCAATTTTTCCAGTTGACCGGCATCGGAGAACACTATCGCCCCCAATTTGCTCCGGTCAATCTCCCCGTCTTCCCGCAAGATCTCGTCGCCAAAGGCGGCAACAACCTGTTCCCATGCCTCTGTGTTGGGGGTATAGGCCTCGTGGCCCACCTGGTCGGCACTGATAAGCGAGGCTCCCAGCGCCTCCAAATGACGAGCAGCTTCACTTTTGCCGGTGCCGATGCTGCCCGTTAACCCTATTACCAACATTGATCTTTAAACCGGCCCTCTGGTGGTTACCCTTTCGGGATACCGTTGGACCAAGCTCCCATAGGCCTGGGTCACATCGAGCCATTCTACCAACGCGACTGCGGCCGGTCAACATCATTTGAGGTGGTTACCCAGCAGCAATCAACGACTTTCATCGCCCAACGGATGAATACTAACGCCCCTGGCCAATTTTCGTTATGTAAATGATATCCCCGCCGTGGACCATTCCATGCGCCGGCGCCGGTTGTCAAATTTCTATATACATCCGTCCCCAACGGGACTGATAGGTGGACTGGAGGCTGGTGAATAAAGTTTGGTACTCGTCCGTGTCTATGGGAACGGTGGTCATTATGACCGCGTCTTCGCGGTTGTCGGAATAATATGCTTTGCGGATTCCAACCGACTTGAAGTTGTATTTCTGGTACAGACGGTGGGCGATGAAGTTGGAGACGCGGGCCTCCAGGGTCATCACCTTGGAGCCGTGCTCAATGGCGGCTTTGAGTGAGCCGATGAGCAGTAGTTCTCCGACGCCCCGGCTCCGCAGGGTCTCTTTCACGGCTATCTCGGTGATATGCGCCTCATCACCCTGGTACCAAACACTGACGTAACCGACGATGTTGAAGGCTTCGTCACCGCCTCCGGATTCTCCGTTGGAGGAGAAGCCCAACCGCCCAAGCACCCGCGCCCAGAGTTTGGGGGGCCGTGGGTCTTCTTCCTGAGACGATTGGTCAGAATCAATCTCAGCCAATATCTCTTCGGACGAAACATCTTCGTCGAAACACGCCACCAGGTAATTGGCGCGTTTGTTGTTCAGGTCGCGTTTGAAAGACGAACTAACCCATAGTGGGGAAAACGCTTCTTTTTCGATGGCGACGACCTGGTCGATATCATCTACTTGAAGCCGCCGGACCGAAACAGGTAGGGATTCTTGCAATTGGACCGCGCTGCGGGCTTGAATCTTTGTTTGAAAAAACCGGGGTGACAAAGCCAGGCGTCATCCAGTCTGGCAGTGTTGATTTTAACATAATCGGTCGGCTTCGTAGTCGTGGGCCGGACCTCCGATGCCTTTAAACTTTGGGTAGAGCTATGGGGCCAAAGTGGTTGCATCAAGGAATCGAGGCAGCAGGCGCCGGTTGCGGGCGCCGAATGCCAGGCAATACAGGCAATAGAGGGGACAACATGAATCGGCAGTGGCTGGCGATGGCGTTGATAACGGCGGTCATAGGGCTGTTGGCGGCATGCGGCGGAGAAGAGCAACCCGTGCCCACCGCCGTGCCTGAAACCACGACCAAGCCCGTTCCGAATATCGGACCTCAGACCCAAGCCCTGATGCTGCGTCTCACCTCCCCCGAGGTCAATCTGGTCACCAGCTTGGACCGGATATCCGTGACCGGCGTAACCTCCCCTGATGCCACCCTCAGCGTGAACGGACGCCTGGCCCTCCCCGACCCTGAGGGCAGGTTCTCCATCAGCTTTGATCTCCTGGGCGCCGGGAACCCGCTATTGATCGAGGTGATCGCCACCGCCATCACCGGGGAAACCGAGTCTCTGGTGCGCCCAGTCATCTTCTTGGATGATTCCCGCGGTTCAGGCCGGTCCGGAGTATTCGGTACCGTGGAGTCGGTTACACCTTCGAAAATCACATTGGAGACCGGTTCAGGTCCCGTCACCCTTTCCATAGACGACGGCACCGCCGTCGCGATCCACGGATGGAAATCGCCATCCGTATCCAACATTACCTCTGGCGCCCTGGTGGCCATAATGGCCGATGGGCCACGTGCTTTATCGGTTCTCGCCGTCCTGGGCCGGCCGGCGCGGACCCGGCATTTCACCGGGATAGTGGCCGCATCAGCTCCCGCCGGCTCGGTTGGCGCAGGCTCAAGTGATGTTCGAAATATCACGCTTCGGGACGACTCCGGACGGCAGATCACGGCCATCGCCGCGGAAACATTGACGGATGCATTGAACGGTGCGCCGGTCGGCGAAGTGGTGACCGCCGTCCTGGAACAAGACCTATCAACCGGGAGCCTGACCGTCACCGCCATCGACCGGGCGCTCGCGTCAGCCGAACGGCTCTACGAGGCTCTGGCACTGAACCAAAAGATCGACTCTCCTCAGGCCACCGCCAACATCACGAACCTGCGCTGGCGATTGGCCGAGCACGGCGTCCGCAATCTCTCCATCCTGGTCAACAACCAGCCATACGAGGGCTGGCGGGAGGCTCTCGCCGGCGCTGAGGGCGCCTATACCAGACTATTCTCTGAGCACCACATCGGAGCGCCGTCCGCCGACGTCACCGGTTTGGTTACAGCGATTGATAACGCAATGGGCGGCAGCGGAACAAGACAGGTTACGATTCAGCCCGCGTCAGGGCAGGCGGTGATGGTTAAGATCTCCGATACCACTCCGGTGGCCCTTTTCGGAGAGCGGATCAGGTCCGGCCAGTTGGACCTGGCCAGCCGGATCACTGTCCGGTACGCCATCTCCGGGAATGACGCCAACCGGGTCACGGTGATGGCCGGCAACACCTTGTCCGACGATGCCTCTGCCAAACTTGCCGCCCGCGCCGGCCTGGGGGAGGTCCAGGGAACCCTGATGGACGTGCGGGCAACTGCAGCTTTAATCACGATATTGGACCCCGCCACCGGACAACCGGTCACCTTACAAACCGGGGGACAATCCGCCGGCCGATTCCCCGGGGCCGCCGTCTATCGGGACGGAAACCCCGTTGACTTGGATCCGTCCATGGAAGGGTCCAACGTATTCGCCCGTTTCGACCCTGCTTCCCACCGTTTGCTGGAATTGGAGTCCCTGAAGCCACTCAGCGGTGAGGAACTGGTGAGCGGCGTGGTCCACAGCTTCATCCCGAAGTTTGCCGATGGCAATCTCACCATCAGGACAACCGATGGCCGGTTGCGGTCGTTCACCCATAATGCAGGCACCTCCATCCGCCGTGACGGCCTGCGTGTGTCCATCCAAGACGTGCGGCTGGGCGACCTGGTACGGCCCAACACCAGGGTCCGCCTATCGGACGGCACCGGAGGACAGGCGCGGGAGATAGTTGTGCTCAGCCTGAAAGCGCCGCAGCCGGGACTGACCACCGGCGTCATCAGGGGGCTGACTGGCGGGTTTGGGGGCCAGGTACGGGTCACCGTTTCGAATATATGGTTGGACCTGATCAGTTTGAAGGTCACCTCCCAGACCGCGATCACCCAATTGGGCCGGACACTGGGCGCACAGGACTTGAAGGTGGGACAGAATGTGGCTCTTGCGTCTTACGACTTAGTGACACTGGAGGCCGGCATCTTGGTGGTGGACCCGCCCAGGGAATCCACCAGGGCCAGCATCGCCACCGGAAATAGATAGCCGGTAATAGAAAAAAGGAAGTATCTAGCTCTTTAACCGGCCGGGCGCACCGTGCCGTACTGTCCATCGAAGCCCGGCACGATCTCAACCTGACCGTCCCTGACTTTGGTCACGGCGATGGCCAGGGCCTCGCCACCGGCCCGCTCAAGGTCGTCGTAACCGATCTGGGTCAATACCCGTATCTCTCCTCCCAGTTCGCCGCAGATGCGGTGGTAAGCCAGACCCACCGATCTGGCCGCCCGGCCTTTGCCCATGGTCTGGGCCAACAATTCAATCAGCGGCGCCAACTTGGTATACGGACGTTTTTCTTTTCCATCTCGTGGTGTTTTATCCGGTCTTTCATCCCGAGACAATTCCCGCACCCGGTGCAGGACGCCCAAGGTCAAAGGCCGGCCACATCGGGGGCATCTCGTCCCGGTCCGGCCGGTCTCATCTGGAGTCTGGCTGATTCCACATCTGCGGTGTCCGGTCAGGTGGTACTTCCCCTCTTCAGGAAAGAACTCCATGGTCCGTTCCACCCCGTTGTCCTTAAGTCCGGCAGCCAGGTCCCGGTAACCAGCTTCGCCGCCAAATACCGTCAACTCGCGGCCCATATTGGCCAGGGAATGGGCGTCTGAGAAGGATACGATTGTCTTTCCAGCCAGACCGGGCACGCCCCAATTCATCTCCGGGTCGCTGGACAACCCCGTTTCCACCGCGGAGATATGCCGCGCCATATCCCCGAAACACTCATCCAATGCGTCGAACCCGGACTTGGAACCCAGCATCCCGTACCAGGGGGTCCAGATGTGGGCCGGGACCACCATGCAGGCCTCGTCGATTTCCAATAACCGGGCCGTCAGCTCCCGGGCTGAAGCCTTGACCGTGGGCCGGCCGTCGCCGTTCAGCTTGGAATCCAGCTTTATAAGCATCTCGCGGATGCCACGGACCGCCTCGAATCCCGGGGCGAAGACCAGCAGGTGGACCCGGCGGGAACGGTCTCCCTGTCTGTAAACGCAACTAAGTTCCGTTCCCAGAACGAATCTCACACCGTCAAATTCATAATCCCGGTCCCCTGCCGACGTCAGATTTTCCTCCAGTTCGGCCAGCCAGGCGGGATGGGTGAAATCGGCGGTGGACAAAAGTTCGATTCCCTTGACCTTGGCCCATGCAGCCATGTTTGCCAAGGTCAGGCGCTTGCTGCAGGCGTAGGCGTAGCGGGAATGCAGATGAAGATCAGCGGTGAATGCCATGCCGGCAGTCTAGCATGGGGCATTTGCGGGGAAGCCGGGCTTCCTCGGCGTTGGCGTTCTGAAACTTGACCGTTGGCAGGCGCGGTTCTATCCTTTATGGCGTGCCGGTCCGGTGACCATCACCGGCGGCGATCAGAGGAGATATTAATGCCTGCCAAAGAGATCATCCGCGACGAGGCGGCCCAACGAGCGCTGTTAAACGGCATAAACACGGTCGCCAACGCCGTGAAATTGACCCTGGGTCCCAAGGGCCGAAACGTCATTCTCGAGAAGAAATGGGGCGCCCCCGTCATCACCAACGACGGCGTGACCATCGCCAAGGAGATTTCCCTGCCCGAATCCTTTGAGAACATGGGCGCGCAATTGATCAAAGAAGCCGCCGCCAAGACCAACGAGGTGGCGGGTGACGGGACGACCACAGCCACCATCCTGGCCCAGGTGATGGTCCAAGAGGGCATCAAGAACGTGGCCGCCGGCGCCGACCCCATGGCCATCAAACGGGGCATCGACAAAAGCGTGGCGGCGGTCGTGGCTGAATTGGGGAAGATCTCTAACTCTATCGAGGGACGGGACCAGATGGCCCAGGTGGCCTCGGTTGCCGCCAATAGCCAGGAGATCGGGAACATGCTGGCCGACGTGCTGGACAGGGTTGGCGTCCAGGGTGTCGTCACCATCGAAGAGAGCAAAGGCGTCGAGTCCGAAACTGAGTACGTCGAGGGTATGAACTTCGACCGCGGCTACATCAGCCCCTACTTCGTCACCAACCCCGAGCGGATGGAAGCCGTCATCGAGGACCCGTATGTCCTGATAACCGACAAGAAGATCTCCTCCGCCGCCGAGTTGGTCCCCCTTCTGGAGCAGGTCCTCCAGGTCAGCAAAAGCCTGGTGATCATCGCCGAGGACATCGACGGCGAGGCCCTGGCCGTGTTGGTAGTCAACCGGCTGCGTGGAACCCTTAACTGCCTGGCGTTGAAGGCTCCCGGCTTTGGCGACCGGCGCAAGGCAATGTTGGAAGACATCGCCGTGCTCACCGGAGGCCAGGTGATCTCCGAAGAAACCGGCCGCCGTCTGGACCAGGCAACGGTCGCCGACCTGGGCCAGGCCCGGCGGATCGAGTCGACCAAAGACCGGACCACCATCATCGACGGCAAGGGCTCGTCCGACGACATCAAGGGCCGCACCGAGCAGATCAAGGTCCAGATCGAAGAGACGACCTCTGAATACGACAAAGAAAAGCTGCAGGAACGGCTGGCCAAGCTGTCCGGCGGAGTCGCCGTGGTGAAGATCGGCGCGCCCACCGAGCCGGAGCTTAAGGAGCGCAAAGCCAAGGTTGAAGACGCCCTGTCGGCCACCAGGGCCGCCATCGAAGAAGGCGTTCTCCCCGGCGGCGGTGTAGCCTACATCCGGGCCATCTCAGCCCTGGACAAACTGACCCTGCCCGACAACGAAAGCGTGGGCAAGAACATCTTGAAGAAAGCGCTGGAGATGCCCCTCCGTATCATCGCCAGCAACTCGGGCCACGAAGCCGCGGTGGTGCTGAACGAGGTCCGCAATAACGACACGGCGAACTTTGGTTACGACGCCGCGGCCAACGACTACGGCGACATGGTGGCCAAAGGCATCATCGACCCGACCAAGGTCGCTCGCGCCGCCCTAGAGAACGCCGCCAGCGTGGCCTCGATGATTCTCACCGCCCAGACCCTGATCTCCGAGGAACACGAAGAGAAACCAGACGATCACGGCCACCACCACTAGGCCGTCCGATTACTCAGAGAAACTAAAAAGGGTCCGCCTGAGGCGGACCCTTTTTAGTTTGTTCCTAAGCCCCTTCGTCATTCCAGAAAAAGCCGGAATGAAAGGAGAGGCGCGGCGAAAAACCGTAGGGGCGTCGTCGGCTCGATGTCGTTCGCGGCCGTAGGGGCCATAGCGGACCCTGGATTCCTTATGCGTAGCGCAGCAACACCTCGGCCAATTCCTGGGGATGCTGGGCCATCACTTGGTGGCAAGACTCGATCTCCACCGTTTCCACGCCCTCGAAACGTTCGGCGATGCGTGACTGGGCGTCAGGAGGGATGATCTTGTCCTGGGTAAGCACGATATAGGTCACCGGGCAGGGCAACTCCGAGTTCTCCATGGGCAACCGTGATTTGAGCACTCTGGTTGGCAGCGGGCCAAGGAACCCCATAAGCCGCACCACCTCCATGGTGTCCATACCGTTGCACAGGTACCCGTAGATGGCTTGGCTGGGCAGTTTCAACTCCTGGCGGGAGAGCGAACTGAGCATGGATAACAGTTTGAAAGCGGTCCGTGTCCTCGCCGGGCAGGCGCTGAGCAACGGACGCTGGGGGGCGGGAATGATTCCGGCCACCAGAACCACCCGTTTTGGCGGAACGGTCATCTCGCTGGCCGCCTGGACCACCAGGCTCCCGGAGAACCCATGTCCCACCAGCACCAGGTCCTTCAACTGCTCCCGGTCCACCGCCCGTGTGATGGCCTGGACGCACTCCTCCAACCGCACCGCGGCAGTGTCTCCGTCAGCGTCCGCGCCGTGGCCGGGCAGGTCAAGGGGGTGTACCCGGTTGGCCCGGCGGCGTTTGTACAGTGTGGGCGGGTGCTCCTCCGGGGCGGTCAGATATCCCCAGACCGGGCCCCAACTCCAGGCCCCCTGTCCCGCGCCGTGCACCAGTAGATAGTCGGTCATCCAGCTCCCCTATCCATGTTCATAGATAACTCAGCTTCGAGTCTCCCGGTTGATCAAGTGGCAACAGCGAACCGCAGCGCGTCCAGAAGCGGCCCATCCTCTTCGGGCAACACCGTGCGCGGGTCCAACAAGACCCGGTCCTCTTCGATCCGGGCGATCACCGGGGTGCTGCCGGCACGCAGGCGCCGCATGACTTCTTCCGCGCCCGATGCCTGGCAGTCCAGAGAGAGCACCCATGACGGCAGAGTTTCTCCAGGCAGGCTGCCGCCGCCGACCGTGGAACGGCTCTTCTCCACCGAAGAGGGACATTCCAAGCCCACCTGCCACGACTTGGCCCTCTTCTTGAGGGCGGCCTCGGTCATGGCGATCATGCGCCAGACCGGTATCTCTCGCTCCGCTTCGCCCTTAAGGTAATGGGCCAGCGTCGCGGTCAGGCTGGCCAGACTCATCTTGTCGATGCGCACCGCCCGGGCCAACGGGTGACGGGCCAGCAGGTCAACCAAGTCTTTCTTGCCGACGATGATGCCCGCCTGCGGCCCGCCTAAAAGCTTGTCTCCCGAGAAGAAAACCAATCCAGCGCCGTCTTTGATACTCTCCTGGGGTGTCGGTTCGTGGGCCATCCCGTATTTCTCGGTCGATAGAAGGCTGCCGCTGCCCACGTCATGAAGCACCGGGATACCCCGTCTTTGGCCCACCTCCACCAGATCGGATATGTCCACCGACGCAGTGAACCCTTCCACCCGGAAATTACTGGTGTGAACCTTCAAAAATGCGGCTGTGCTCTCGGTCACAGCTTCATCATAATCGCGCACGTAAGTGCGGTTGGTGGTGCCAACGTCGACCAGGGTCGCGCCGCTTTGGCGCAGCACGTCCGGGACTCGAAAGCCGCCGCCGATCTCCACGGCTTCAGACCGGGAGACCACCACCTCTTTGCCGGAGGCCAGGGCCGTGAGGCCCAGGAGCATGGCCGAGGCGTTATTGTTCACCGCCAGGGCCGCTTCCGCCCCGGTAAGTTGGCGCAAAAGAGACTGCACCTGCGCCTGCCGGGAACCGCGGCGGCCGGTGGCAAGGTCAAGCTCCAGATTGGAATACCCCTGGGCCGCCTGGTTGGAAGCCTCGATGGCGGCGCGGCTCAAGGGCGCGCGCCCCAGGTTGGTGTGGATCACCACTCCGGTGGCGTTGATCACCTGCCGCGGTTCGGCCCGCATCGTGTCGTCTATCCGCCGGCGGACCGTCGTGGCAACCTGGTCAACATCGGGTGGGTCGCCGCCTTGCCTGATCTGCTCCCGCGCCGATTCCAACGCCTCCCGGACCAGGTCCACGACCCAGTCACGGTCGTAGGACTGGGCGGCGGCGGCCACATCCTGGTTGGCGAGAACACTATCAACGCTGGGGAGATTGCGAAATTGCATCTGGCGATCCGATTTCCGGGAGCTGAGGTGAATGTGCGTAGACCGGGCTTTATTCTAGCATGAGGGCCTGAAAATTTAGGAATCCTCTGCCACCGGTCGGACGGGTTCATTGCCCAAAAATCCGGGCCCCGGCCTGGCATTCGCGGAATGGCTGGTATAAGATAAAATCAAATCAGTCACTGACTACGTGACCTGCACGTAGTTTCCAGGTAATGAAACCAAAAATAGCCGCTATTTTTGTCATCGGGATACTGACCCTGTCCATCGCTGCGACGGCGGTGGCCGCCATCAGCCAGGCCGTGGCCGATGAGCCAGGCGCATCCAGTATCGCCCTGGGCAGCTATACCAACGAGATTGGCGACACCAAAGACCGCGGCGGGCTGACCAGTGCGTTCTTTAAGGTCTGCCCCTTCCACTGACCTCGGCCTCGTACTTCTACTGGTAAACCCCCGGAGATAATCCTGCGTGATGATCGTCCGGTTTCCGGGCTTCATCATTTGCCTTTCTGACCGCTAGCCTCGCCACCTGGTTGACCTCGGGCCGCTCCGCGCCTTATGTTCTTGTTGCCTAATCCTCGTCACACGGAGACATCAACCATGCAAGCAGGCCTTCCCCCGGAACTGGACGCCCTCAAGCACACCATCCGCCAGGTGGTGAAGGATGAATGTTATCCCCTGGAGGCGCAGTTCCTGGCCAACCCATCTAAAGATGGCGTGGACGAGCCGGGCGCGCCCAGGGGCATCGCCGAGGCCCTCTCCGGGCTGCTGGGCGTGCTGCCGGAAGCGTCCTGGGACCGCCTGAACAAGATTTCCAAGGACACCGGCATCTACACCTCCTTCGTTCCCGAGGAATACGGCGGCGGCGGCATGGGCGCCCTGGGCCACGTTGTCCTCGATGAGGAGATCCACAAGAGCATCGTGCAATTGCCTACCTCGCCGGTGCCCATGATGATGATTGGAGCAGCCACCCCGGAGCAGGAGCAGGAATACCTGATCCCGTCGGTGGAGGGAAAACTGCACTATGCATTCGGCCAGACCGAGCCCAACGCCGGCTCCGACCCCGGCGGAATGATGCAGACCAGGGCCGTGTTGGACGGCGACGACTGGGTGATCAACGGCACCAAGACCTTCATATCCGGGGCCGCATCCGCCGATTACATCCTGGTCCAAGCGGTGACCGACCCGGAGAAGCGGCAGCGCGGCGGCATAACCATGTTCATCATCGACAATCCCTCCCCCGGCCTGAGCTTTGACCCCATACGCCTCTGGATCAACCCCACCAAGGCGCAGCAGTACACGGTAAACCTAGACAACATCCGCGTGCCCCAGACCAAGGTCTTGGGGGAGGTGGGCCAGGGGTTCACCCTGGGACAGCAATGGCTGGTGCACCACGACCGGTTGCTCCGCGGCTCCATGGCCACCGGCATCCTGAGCCGGGCGTTGGAGATGGCCATCGAATGGGCCAAGGAACGGGTCACCTACGGGCGGCCCATCGCCGACCGGCAGGCCATCCAGTACATGCTGACCGACGTTTACACCGACATCATTACCCTGCGCGCCACGACCAGGGAGATAGCTAAACGGGCCGACGCCGGAGATGACGTACGGGTGGAAGCCTCCATGATCAAGTACTGCGCCGGAGAATGGGGCTGGCGCAGCATCGACAAGATCATGCAGGTCTTCGGCGGCGCCGGAGAAACCCTGGACCTGCCCATCGCCCACTGGTACCACATCCTGCGCCACGCCCGCATCGGCGGCGGCACTTCAGAGATACACAAGTTCGTCATGGCCCGGGGCCTGCTGGACGGCAGAGTCAATTTCCAAGGATAGCGAGGGGCCTGGCTCCGGTTGCTTGCCCCGGTCGTCTTATCCTTTTAGAATGCCCTTCAGGTCATGCTAGAAATAGTTGGCATCATCGCTGGAATAGTCGCCGCCACGTCTATATTGCTGTTCGGGAGCAGGGGCTTGGTTGACCTGGTGCGGGGAATCGCCGATCGAAAAAAGCGGGTAAACGACCATTCGTCAACTGTTCAAGAGTCCGTTGAGGCTGTCACCAGCCCACCTACGATTCCTGATGCCACTGAAAGACCGCCGTCCCTCTTGACCGAAATACCCGCCGTCTCGACAGGCGCCGTGTTCGTGGGACGGCAACGGGAATTGGCGACTTTGAAATCGGCCTTGGAAGACGCAGTGGCTGGCCGTGGCCGCGTAGTGATGCTTGCCGGAGAACCGGGCATCGGCAAAACGCGATTAGTGGAAGAGTTAGCCTCATACGCGACCGCCACGGGAAGCCAGGTATTGTGGGGCCGGTGCTACGAAGATTCCGGAGCTCCCCCTTATTGGCCGTGGATCGAAGTGACGAGGGCCCGTGTACGGGACTTTGACGCTTCCCAGCTTCTAGAGCAGATGGGGCCAGGAGCCGCCCACATAGCTGAGATCGTGCCGGAGGTCAGGGTAAAGCTGCCCGGCCTCGCAGCTCCACCGGAGTTGGAGCCCGAGCAAGCCAGATTCCAGTTGTTCGATTCCATGACCACATTCTTGGCCAACACATCCCGCTTGCAACCGCTGGTCTTGGCGTTGGAAGACCTTCACTGGGCCGACACCTCGTCTCTGCGGATGCTGGATTTCCTTGGGAGCCGCATCGCCAACACACATTTGATGGTTGTTGGCGCCTACCGGGACGAAGAGATGTCGCCGGAGCACCCTCTCAGCCAAACTCTTGGCAGCCTTTCCGCTGAACCAAGTTTCAGGCTAGAGACTTTGCGCAGGTTCAGTGCCGAGGAGACAGCTTCCCTCATAGAGGCTACTGGCGGTCTGCCGCCAACTGAAGACTTAGTCCAGAGAATTCAAGGTCACACCGAGGGCAACCCGATGTTTGTCGGTGAAGTTGTGCGGCTGTTGGAAGAACAGGGGGGACTGGATTCTTCAGAGGCAGACAAGGGAGCAGCGTTGGAAGTTCCGGAAAGCGTCAGGGCAGTCACGCGCCAACGGCTCAGGGGCTTGTCCGCTGAGTGCAACCAGACTCTCCTTTCCGCTGCGGTCGTGGGCAGGGAGTTTGATTTTGGGTTGCTTCGCCGTTTGTTTCCGGACGCCACCGAAGCCGAGGTAACGGATGCGCTGGGAGAAGCCACTCGAGTCCGCTTGGTGGAGGAGTTGCCGCGACAGCCCGGAAGGTACCAATTTAGCCACTCGCTGATTCAACAAGCCCTAGCAGAAAGCCTTTCGACCACGGCCCGTGCCCAAACACATGCCGATATAGCCTTGGCCCTGGAAGCCCATTACGGGGACAGGGTAGATACCCACGCCGTTGAAATGGCCTACCACTTCACCGAATCCCAGGCCATATTGGGACCCGGGAGAGCGGCCCACTATGAACTTCTCGCAGGCGAATCAGCCTACTCGGGCCATGCCTACGAAGACGCTTTGGCCCATTTTCAGAGCGGTCTCACAGTTAAGGGGGTGCCATTCACGGGCAACGAACCAGCTCCCGATGCGGAGGCGGCAGC
This sequence comes from Chloroflexota bacterium, assembly GCA_022563275.1. The sequence continues at coordinate 36,352 of JADFNR010000014.1, forward strand.
CCTTCTTTTCGGACAGGGCCGCGCCCAATCCGCCACCCTCGAGACATATGAACAGCCATTAGCGATAGCTTCGTCCCGACGGGCATTCGATTACTATGACGCTGTTGGAGATTCGGAACGAATGGTATTTGTTTCAGAGTCCCACGGTAGGGCCATTGCAAGGATGGGTTCATCGGGAGTGATTCCGATGATCTCCCGTGCGCTAGAAACCGTCCCAGGCGACTCCATCGCAGCCGGCCGGTTATTGTCCCTGTTGGGCCGTTTTATCGGCTTGGAAGATGGCGATTACGATGCTGCTCAAAACACCATCAAGAGGGCACTGGAAATCGCTCGAAAACAAGGAGACGAAGCTGCAGAGATTCAAGCATTGCTCAGTAGCGCCGTCGTAAACGCATATGAGATCAATTGGCGAGCCGGGATTAAAGACGGGCTTAGGGCGTTGGACCTCGTCAACAAAATCAAGGATCCTCGCATTGAGATTCTCGTCCGTTCGTTTTGCGTCTACCCGCAGATTGCTACAGGCGCCTTAGAGCACGCTAAACGTAACGCAGCCGATATGCTTGTATTGGCGAAGAATTTGCGGGAACTGCTTCCATTATCAGGTGCGCTCTGGTGCAGCGAATTGGCAGCGCGCCTCAGCGGCGAATGGCAGGTCTCTCGAGATTTCAATGACCAGTGTTTGGAAATAACGCCGCATGATGTTCGCCCGATCCTGACTCGGACCACGATGGAGTACGAAGTGGGCGATTTCGACCAGGGTGATACTTACCTAGAGCTCTTGCGGGAACGCCTGAGACAGACCCAATCCGGACCCACCCTGGAATACGGGTTCGCAACGATCACGATACCAGTTGTTTCCAGAATCTCGGGCGCCGACTTGGGGTTCGACGTGGCATCCCAATCGGCCGAAGTCGTGCTGAATTCACCATCATCGACGCTTTTCATCACCTCTATGGCTCGGGCTGGCTTAGCGCTAATGGCGGTACAAATTGACGACGGAGCAGCGGCTGGTGCACAGTATCGTGAATTGGAGCCGTTACGGGGCACGATATTAGCCTGGACCATGGCCGGCGACAGACTATTGGGTATCGTAGCCCAATCTATGGGAGAACTGGGCAAAGCTGCGTCACATTTCGAAGATAGCTTGTCATTTTGTCGCGACGGGGGCTTCCGGCCAGAACTAGCCTGGACCTGCTGCGACTACGCCGACCTGCTCTTAGAGCGCAACAACGAGGCAGACCGGGCCCAAGCGACGAGCTTGCTGGACGAGTCCTTGGGCATCTCTACCGAACTGGGCATGCGTCCCTTGATTGAGCGGGTGCTTTACCGGCAAAAGAGTTTGGGGACGTAGTCGGCAGTTCATCGCCGGTCAGTTCCTGAATGAATCAGCACTAAATCAGCCCAGCAAATACGGACGCTCTACGACCGCCACGCGTTAAAATTTTCTGGCGGGGCGCACCCATCGCCCTAGCCGAATTTTTCCGCCGGCAGACCGGTCACTCATGGTGCAGATCACCCATACCTCGCCCCATGCCAACCTGCAGGTCACAGACCAGTCGGGAAAGTCTTCCTGTTTCAACTGCGTGATCGAGACCTACCAGACCCAGGCGTACAACCTGGCCCGGCGGATGCTCAGCGATTGGGCGTTGGCCGAGGACGCGGTCCAGGATAGTTTCGTCTCGGCCTACCGGGCTTTCAACCGGTTCCGGGGCGAGAACCTCACCGCCTGGGTGCTTAGGATCGTCTCCAACACCTGCCGCGACATGCTTCGCGCCCGCAAGTCCCGGCCCACAGTTGCTTTGGACCCCCTGCCCACCGGCGACAGCGACGGACCCCAGGGTCCCAGCGCCGTCGACCTCCCATCCACAGAAGCATCTCCGGAGGACCGCGCGGAACAGTCCGAACTACGGGCGGCCATTCAAGGCTGTCTGGACACCCTTCAAGAAGACCGGCGATTAGCTGTTTTGTTGGTGGACGTGCACGGCCTCAGCTACGAAGAAGTCTCGGAAATCATGGGTTGTTCCCTGGGCACCGTGAAGTCCCGGGTCAGCCGGGGCCGGGGCGGAATGCGCGACTGTCTGCGGCAGACCGGGGAACTTTTACCCTCCCGATTCCGTCAAGAAGTGTAGATGAGCTATGTGGCTACTAAGATCAGCACATAAGCATATCGGCCGGGACACGCTCAGCGAGTACCTGGACGGGCGGCTGCAGGGCCGGCCCCTGGAACGGGTCGAACAACAGCTTGGACAATGTGACGCCTGCCGCCAAGACCTGGCGGACTTGCGGGCCACCGTGGCCATGATGCAGGGATTGCCCATGGAAGCGCCCAGGCGCAGCTTCGTGATGTCGGCTCCGCCGCCTGAACAGGTGCGGTCTGAACCCATGCGGGGCAGGCCGAACCTAGCCCTGCGCGCGCCCAACTGGGTCTACGCCGGCGCCGCGTCCGTCGCCGCCCTGGCCCTGGCGGTGACGGTCTCAGTGGATGTCACCGGC
>JADFNR010000119.1 GCA_022563275.1 Chloroflexota bacterium
AAGAAGTGGCTCAGGCCGCCGGAACCGGCTATGGCCACCTTCTTGTCGCTGTCCCAGTTTTTGACGGCCTTGGCCACGGCCTTGCCCAGGTTGTAACAGCGCCTGGGAGTGGGCTGGTTGGGGGGATAGAAGGTGTTCTGGGTTATGGGGACGATGGGCCTGATCTTTTCGTTCATCATGCGCTTAACCACGTAGGCGTAGGCGTGGGGCATCGCCTGGGGCCGGCGTTCGGTGACATGCTGATTGCTCAGGTACCCGATGGGCCCGACGGCGCCGCCGGCCTGTTCGTTCATGTAGCGGGACTGGGCGATATCGAAGTCGTCCTCGATCAGGCTTTGGATGAGGTGCAGGCCCAATTCCGCATCCACGGGAACATCCATTTCCACGTCGCCGTAGCCCCACATGGAAGCCCTGGTCGCCGGGGAAGCATTGTCGCCGATGCCACGGGGCGTCAGGTGCATCGTTTCGCCCCAATAGATGGAGAACAGGGGCATGTTGTCGTCGAAGAAAAGCTCTTCCTGGTCGTCGCCCACGATGATAACCACGTCTGGATCAGCCTGAATCATGGATTCTTCCAGGGTGGCGATCGCCTTCTGGCAGGCCTCGTACTGCCCCTGGAAAACCTCCAGGGTTTGCCGCTGGGCGATGGCCGGGTCGGCCTCCGCCAGAAGCTCGTCGTAGGTCATGACCCGGCCGTCCTCCAGGGACAGCAGCATTGGGTTGCCCTTGTCGCGCTCGGCGTACTCGCCCCACAACTCGCCGGGAAGGCTCAGCATGGGACTGTGGGACGTGCCGAGGCCCAATACGATCTCAGCCATGTTTCCTCATTAATTACGGCGCTGGCGCAATAGCGGCGCCGGATTTCGGCCGGCCGTTCCCGGTCCTGGTTCCCGGTCTGGTTCTCGGTCCATGGGCCGGAAAGAAATTTGCTGGATACATAATCTGCTGGAACGCCGAATTGCGCAACTGCCCGCCTTACCGGCGCCGGTCCGGCGGGTAGTTCGCCCCTCGCTTTGAGAGCGAGGCGGTCATTTAAACGATCTTCTTTTTTCCGGGAGTGGAGCGGAACATTTGAGTCCCAGCGGCGCGTCAAGGAAAAACACCCGGGCCCACAAGGACCCGGGTGTTTTGAATTCCCGGCCAGTGATTTAGAGAAGGATTAGTCGGCGGCGGTGACGGCCTGCCTTCCCTCGGTGGCGCCGGCGCTCAAGTGCTTGGTGTAGAAGTCGATCACCTTCTCCCAACCGTCGGTTGCTGCTTCCTGGCGGTAGCTGGGACGGTCAACGGCGAAGAAACCGTGGCCGGCGTTGGGGTACATGTGAAATTCGAAGTCCTTACCCAAACGCTTTAACTCAGCCTCGGTCTCAGCCACGTCGGCCGGCGAGGGTCTGGTGTCCTCTTCGCCGAACAGTCCCAAGAGCGGACAATTCAATCCCTCGGTGAACTCGATGGGCCACTTGGGCATGGCGGGGGTGAGCTCGTCGTTCCCCTTGGTCACGCCGCCACCCCAGCAGTCCACGGCCGCGTCCACGTTTAGGGTGCAGGCGCCCAGGTAAGTCTGCCGTCCACCGGAACAGAAGCCGATGAGGCCGACCTTGCCGTTTGTGTAGGGCAGCGCCGGCAGGTAATCTATGGCCGCTTGAACATCGCCCATGGTCCGGTCGTCGGGCATGCCGCCCGCCTCGCGGATGCTGGTGCTGTTGTCCGTGGGAGTGGCCTTGCCTTCGCGGAAGTGCAGGTTGGGCGAGATGGTGGCGAAGCCGTTGTAGGCCAACTTGCGGGCCATCTCCTTTGACGCTTCGTCCCAGCCGGGCATGTGATGGATCAAGACCACGCTTCCATAGGGGCCGGGTCCCAGGGGCCTGGCCAAGTAGGCGTCGATTTGGTCTCCTTCGTGTCCATTGATGAGCACGGTTTCCGCTATCATGCCTTCGTACTTCATGGTAGGCCTTCCTTTTCGCAATAAAATCCCGGGATATTTGTCGATCCCGGCGCCCGCCTTTCGCCTTTGGGCAGGCAGTAGACTACTACCGGCGACGGGCTGCGTCAAACGGACCAGGTCCACACTCATCACCGAGCGGGCGCCGGCGCCCGGTGCCGCCGTTGTCAATGCAAAGTGGGTACAGCTATAATGCGCCCAATCCTCCTCCGCAGCTATTTTATGTCGACCCCGATGCCGGGAATGCCGTGGGTCAAACAGTTAGGAGAGTAGAAAGACATGGCTCTGCCAGAGCGAATGAAATTCGGAATATTCATGGGACCTTTCCACCGGGTTGGTGAAAATCCCACCTTAGCCCTGGACCGCGACTTGGAATTGGTGCAGTGGCTGGACCACCTGGGCTATGACGAAGCCTGGATCGGCGAGCACCACAGCGCCGGTTGGGAGACCATCTCCTCCCCGGAGATATTCATAGCCGTGGCCGCCGACCGCACCAAGCACATCAAACTGGGCACCGGCGTGATCAGCCTGCCCTACCACCATCCCTTCATGGTCGCCAACCGGATGGTGCAGCTCGACCACATGACCCACGGACGGGTGATGCTGGGCGTGGGGCCCGGCGCACTGCCCGGCGACGCCTACATGTTGGGCATCGACCCCACCCTGCAACGCCAGCGCATGGATGAGGCTTTCGGCATCATTCTGCGCCTGATGACCGAGACCGAGCCCATCACCTACAAGAGCGACTGGTTCGAATTGCGCGAGGCCATGCTCCAACTCCGTCCCTACACCAAACCCCACATGCACATCTCCGTGGCCTCGGTGCAGTCTCCGGCCGGCGTCGCCCTGGCGGGTAAATACGGCGCATCGGTGTTGACCATCACCCGGCCCCGGGACCCGTCGGCCGTGGAGTCCGATCTGGCCGCGTTGTGGGCCGTCGCCGAGGAGTCGGCGGCCGAACACGGCAAGGTGGTCAACCGGGACGACTGGCGTCTGGTGCTTCCGGTGCACATCGCCGAGACCCGAAAAGAGGCCTTCGCACAGGCCAGACTGGGCGCGGGCCGCTACCAGCATGAGTATTTTGAACAAATCATGGGCCGGGACGCGGTCATAGACGGCCCGCCGGAAAAGATCATCGACGCCATGGTGGACAACGGCACCTGGATCATCGGCGACCCCGACGATTGCATCGCCGGCATCCGCAGGCTTGAAGAAAGGAGCGGCGGCTTTGGCGGCTTCATGGTCCAGACCGTCGATTGGGCGCCGCGGGAGCAGGTCCTCCATAGCTTTGAGCTTCTGGCCCGGTACGTCATGCCTGTGTTCCAGGGCACAACGCTCAGCACCGCCGCTTCGGCCCAGTGGGCTCTTGAGCACCGGGACATCCTGACCGCCGGGCGGGTGCAGGCCATCAACCGGGCCAAGTCGGACTACGCCTCCCGGACCTAGATGTTGGTCCTAAATTTAATCTTGGAGATTCTCGCACCTCACGTGAAGCCATGAAAGCGGTTTGGTACGAGCGTAACGGCGCCGCCGACATCTTAGAATACGGGGACATGCCGGACCCCCAGCCGAGGCCGGGCGAAGTCCTGGTCCGGGTAATGACCTCCGGCGTTAACCCATCAGATTGGAAACGCCGCCAGGGGCTGACCAACCGGATGGAGTTCCCCAGGGTCATACCCAATCAAGACGGGGCCGGAGTGATCGACGCCGTGGGGCCTGGCGTTGACCAGTCACGGGTCGGGGAGCGGGTCTGGCTGTTCGAGTCCCAATTCGGCCGGCCCTTTGGCACCGGGGCCGAGTACACCGTCCAGCCCAGCGGGCACGCCATCCGCCTGCCCGGGAACACGGACTTCGCGGCCGCCGCCGGCCTGGGCGTACCCGCCATGACCGCTCACCGCTGCGTCTTCTCCGATGGCCCAGTCACCGGAAAGACCGTCCTGGTCACAGGCGGAGCGGGCGCCGTCGGCCACTACGCGGTCCAGCAGGCCAAGCTGGGCGGCGCAACCGTCGTCAGCACCGTAAGCTCAGAGGAGAAAGGTCAGATCGCGTTGGCGGCGGGGGCGGACCACACCATAAACTACCGTGAAGGGGACACGGCGGAACGCATCTTTGGTCTCACCGGAGGAGCTGGGGTCGATCTCATCGTGGAGGTCGACATGGCGGCCAATTTCGCGGTTAGCCAGCAGGTGCTGAAGTCCTCCGGGGTATTGGCGGTCTATTCCGCGGGCAGCTCCCAGGGACCCACCGTGCCCCTCAAGTTCAAGTCCTCCAATGTCACGGTCCGCATGGTGCTGGTCTACGACATGCCCGAGCCCGCCAAAGTCGCCGCTGTCGCCGACATCACGTCATGGCTGGAGCAGGGCAAGCTGACCCCATTCGCCGGCCCCCACTTTCCTCTGGAACGATTGAAAGACGCTCATCTGGCCGTCGAGGGCGGCGTGACCGGCAAGGTCATCGTCGACGTCAACACCCAATAGAATATGACCGGTCCTCGGAACAACCTTGACGGAACAGTGGCCGTGGTCGGCGGCGGAGTGGTTGGCTGCTTCGTGGCCTACCGGCTTGCCGCCATGGGCGCAACCGTGACCCTGGTGGAGCGAGATGAACCCGGCGCAGGGGCAACGGGGAATTCGGCGGGGAATATTCAGCCTGCGTCAGGCGACGATGACGCCTACAAGATCGCTTTAGGGGCGGAGAGTCTCGCCCTCTGGCGCAAGCATCTGCCCCGGATCAAAGAGGCCGGCGGGGTAGACTACCGGGAACAGGACATCCGCTACCTCTACGCGGCCACCAGCGAGGGCGAGGAACGCGAGGTCCGCCGCATCCTGGGCGACGTGACGGCCGCCGGTCTCCGGGCCGAATGGGTGGACGGCCCCACGGCCCGGGAGATAGAGCCCCGTCTCTCCGGTTCGATCACCGGCGGAATGCTCCACCAAGACTGCATCCAGATGGACCCCAGACTGTTCATGGCGGCCCTGGCCAACGCGGCCGAGGCCGAAGGCGTGTTGGTCCAGCGCCAGAAGCAGGCCGTGGGCCTAACCGTGGCCGGTGGGCGTATCAGGGGCATCGCGTTACAAGACGGAAGCTCGCTGGATTGCTCTTCGGTTGTCCTGGCCCTGGGCGCCTGGACAGCCAAAATCATGTCTGAATGGCTGGGCTGCGACCTGCCGGTGGAACCCTATGGCCTGCAGAAATTACACCTCGGCTTGGGCACGGCGGCCCCACTGAACTGCGCCGTCCGCTGGAACGGGGTGAACATCGTCTGCCGGAGAGACGGACTGGTGCACGCTGGAAGCAGGTTCGACCCCGCCGGGTTCGACGCCCAGCCCTCGATCGAAACCGAGAGATGGTTGCTGGCGCAGGTGGCGGAGATAATCCCCGGTTTTCAACCTTCCGGGGTCGAGACCATCGCCGCGTTCGCCGCGTCCACCCCCGGCCGCATTCCCCTGGTCGGCCCATTACCGGGGATCGATGGAGTATACCTTGCCGTTCCCAGCACCGATGGGTTTCTCATGGCGGCGGTGCTGGCCGAGATGACGGCGGAACTCTTGGTCAATGGTGAAAAACACCAATTGATGGACCGGAGCCCGCTGGCCCAGGCCAAAGTCCGCTGACCCTTCCTCAATATCTCCCCTTCTTCTGCGGCGATTGAAAGATGCTCGTCTCGCAGTCCAAGGCGGCGAAATCGGCGAAGTCGTCCTTGATATTGACCGTCACCAGGTCCGTTTCATGTTTCGCACGCTAGACCCGGGGAACTCATGCCCGTCTCGGTAAATCACCAGTCAAAGCGCACCTATCTCGTGACCACCAGTGTGCCTTCCATGTCGCCGGTCATATACGATGCGGACCGGACTGTGAACTCCCCGGTGTTGGTTGGCCGCAGTTCGATCAGTACTTCGCCAAACGGCAGAACTCTGTAATCAACCCCCAACTCGTCAATCTCGAAAGTATGAATAAAAAAGTCATTGTTTTTTACCAGAATACGCGTCGTTTCTCCGACCCTTAATTCCAACCGCTCTGGCATCAAATAGCTGTTCTTCATTTCCACCACCGTCGCTCCGGCTTTAGCGCCGGCGGATACAGTCGTTCGCCCCACGATATGAAAAACGCCCGATAGAATAACGAGGACCAGCAAGACCATCACGATGACTCCAAAGGCCCTCCGCTCGGCGCGTGTGGCTGCGATTCGTGTGGCGCCCCGGCGTCGCTGGACAAGCGTGACCGTGGCCCCTACCCCAGCGAAGAGCGCCGAGGCCGTCAATAGAAGCGGCATGACAAAGTCGAAAAAGCTGTTGGGATAGCTCAGGGCAATTATCAGAAGCCACGCCCACCAAAGATTGAGAAATCCCCATATCGCGCCGGCGACCAATGCCCACTTACCAAACCTCCACATCAGGCCAGCAAGGATCACGGACAGCACCATGGCAATGATGAAAACTCCTACGGTAGAGGCCTCACCCTGGCTTAGGAAGGCGAAAACAAGAGACACCAGGGCATAAAGTAGGAGCCCCGCGATAGCGACCCGCGTGTACAGTGGGTGCGACTTCCACCCAATGGTTACTGGCGTCATTTCCACCATAGGGTTCCGACCTCGCAGGTTGTTGGCCTTTCAGGTACCGGCGGCCGGAGTTTCGTCTTGAATCAGCCTGGAATTCCCTGATAGATCTGCTTCCCTTGGCGCACGACCCACTTGGGAATCGCCGATACTAACATGGCATAATGGACCCGTCAACCAGCTCCGTTTGATGTACCGGATCCCGCTAGTTGTTCTCTGGGTTTTCCCAGTCTTTCGAGTTCGTGTTGGGCCTCACCATGCCCGGTCTGCTCACACTTACCGCACACGACGGACGGCGCAATTATAGTCACCATTATTAGCGGCCCATCGTGCCAGCCAGCATGGAGAACACGATTTTCGTGCCTGAAATAGCGTCGAGAATTGCTATTAAGGCGGGAACAATCTATACAAATAGTGCGGGCCAAGAAATATCTGAGGCCGTGGGCCGGAGGCGGGCTGGTCGCCCGCCGGGTCTCTGTTCACGCATGGGGGAAGGCGAAAATTGGGTAAGATTCTGGTTGCCGACGATGAGCCGGGTGTGCGGTCATTGTTGACCGACCTGCTGGAGGAAGCCGGCCACGAGGCGATCGAGGCGGAGAACGGCCAAGTGGCGGTCCAGCAGGTCCCGCGGGAAGTCCCAGACTTGGTCCTCCTTGACGTCATCATGCCCTTGATGAGCGGAATCCAGGTCCTGCACCGGCTGCGCGAGGACCCAGCCACCGAGAGACTGCCCGTCATCATGCTCACCGCGTTCTTCCCATCGGACGAGTTGAGCGGCGTCTTAGATGCACCCCATACATATCTTGTAACTAAGCCTTGGCGCCGTGGCATGTTGAAATCCGCCGTGGACTCAGCTCTGGCTCAAGCAATGGACCCGGTCCTGCCTCAAACAAATGAGGGCAGCTAGCAACAAAAAGCTGTTCCGCGTTGGAAACACTGACCCTTATTCGGAAGTGATAGATATGGAGCAATTAAAAATCCTGATCGCCGACGACTCTGAATTCATGCGGGTCGCCTACAAGCGGATCATTGAATCCCAGTCCACCATGCGGGTCGTGGCGATGGCGTCAAACGGTGAAGAAGCGGTCCACCAGGCGGCCGAAACGGCGCCGGACGTAGCTATCTTGGACGTACGGATGCCCAAGGTAGACGGCATCCAGGTGGCCCACGAGATTCGAAAGCAGCGTCCCGGCATGGCCATCGTGGTTATATCGGCCTATGACGACCTTGGCTTCGTCGCCGACCTGATGCGAAACGGCGTGGGAGGAAAGGCCTATCTGCTCAAGCATTCCATTTCCGACATCGCGGAACTGATGCGCATCGTCGAAGCCGTATGCCAAGGCCACACCGTGTTGGACTCCGGGATCATCCAACGAATGGCCCGGCTTTTCTGCAAACACTCCGCCGCGCTCAGCACGGATTTAAGTGGGGGCGAACAAGACCTGTTAAGTCTCATGGCCGAAGGCCACGACGACAACCGAATCTGCGGGATACTGCACCTCGACCAGAACGAGGTGGAGGGCCGTTCGGCATCGCTCTACAGGAAACTAGGCATTGACGACGGGACGGCCCCGGAGCGTCGCATCCTGGCGGTCAAAGCCTTTGTGGACCAGATACACAAAGTGCCTTTATCCATGGCATTCGACGCCGTGAGCTAGACCATCCGGAATAAGGGCCGGTCACACACATGCAACATAACGATTCAAAAAGGGCATGGCGAATCATCACACCAGCCACGCCGGGTGTGATTGAAGACCCGCGGCGAATCAACCCGGTAACTCGCCGGCCGCGATTGCCTGGCGGGCCGCCTAAAGCCTTCCGCCGGCCAAAGTGGGGCTGACCGCAAAGGCCGCTGGACTAGGGCTGTTGACCACCCGCCAGCCCACTGCCCGCGTCTCCAGGCGACAGCCAACGCCTCGGCCCTGCTGCCCGGTTGACCACCCATTAGCCCGCTGATAGAATGCGCCCATCCTGGCAATCAGGTTGGATTCCAGGCACAGCCGCCAAGACATTGTCTTAGTGAACAAGCTCTGGTTCCAGACTGGCGTTGCCAACCTCAAAGCTCTATCTGCGGGGTCTAAACACCATGGCAAGAAAGATTTCGGTTTCCGTTGATCACGACATCTGCGTGGGCAATGCTATGTGCATCACCATCGCCACCAAGGCCTTCGAGTTGAACGATGAGCGGCAGGCGGTGTCCGCCGACCCCGACGGCGACACCGAGGAACTGATCTTGGAGGCCGCCGAGAACTGTCCGGTGGCCGCCATCACTGTTGTGGACGCCGACACCGGCGAGCAGCTATTCCCTTAGTATTAACGGCGATCTGACCGCGCGGCGATCGGGTCCCGCCATCGGCTTGTGATAGCCCTCCTTTGCGGCGGCGCAGGGGAGGGCTTTTTATTTGGCCCCAAATGTCCGGCCGGCAAGCGATCAAATCCACCCGGCATCCGCCCCTAAGGAGAAACATGGACATCGGCATCGCTTTATTGATGACCCAGCATGATTTCAACACCATCGACCTGGCCCGCCAGGTCGAGGACCTGGGCTTCGAGTCCCTTTGGGCGCCGGAGCACGGGATAGTCCCCATCGACTTCAAGGTCGACCCGCCCACCGGCCGGCAGGGCGGTGTGCCCAAGTTCTACACCGAGGGCGGCATCAATCAGATCATCGACCCACTCATATTCTTGGCCGGGGCCGCCACCGTCACCAAGAAGATCAAGTTGGGCACCGGCATCTGTCTGGTGCCGGAGCGCAACCCCATACGCCTGGCCAAAGAGGTGGCCACTTTGGACCAGATATCGGGAGGGCGGTTCCTCTTCGGCGTGGGCGCGGGTTGGCTAAAGGGGGAGTCGGAGATTCTGGGCGTGGACTTCCCTCACCGCTGGAAGCAGACCAGGGAATACATCAAGGTGATGAAAGAGCTGTGGACCACCGAGATCACCGAGTACCACGGTGAATACATCGACTTCCCGCCGTTGGTGTGTGCTCCCAAGCCGGTGCAGAAGCCCCACCCGCCCATCTTCGTGGGTGGCGAACTGGAGAGCGCCGCCCGCCGCATCGCCGACTACGGCGACGGCTGGCTGCCCAGGGCCCGCAACACCTCTCAGTACCAAGACCCGGACAAGCTGTCCGGCGCCCGCAGGCACATCGAGGAGCTGATGACTCAGCGGGGCCGGGACGCCTCGGTGTTGAACATCACCATGTGGGACGCACCCCCCGACCGGGAGATGAACCGGCGGTTCTTCGACGCCGGCGCCGACCGGGTGGTCCACATGCTGAACACCACCGACGAGAAGTCGGCCCACGAAGCCATCCAACGAGTGGCCGAGGCGGTGTTGTAGCCGCAGCCAAAACGCGCCTGTGCAACCCTAACGGCCGGCCAAACCCTGTAGATGACGGGCGAATTGAAAGCGGTTCTCCAGCAGGCTGATGTCCATGGCGAAGGACGACGGACCCACCGCCTCGACCTTGGAAACAATCACCGACAGGCCCTCCCGCTCCGAAGCCTCAGCGAACGCCTGCTCGGCGGCCTCGATGGTATCAGCCACGGCCACGTGTTCCGCTCCGGCCTTCTCGGCGATGCCGGCTAGGTCGGTGCCCGTGCCGGTGGCCGTGGGAAACCCGCCAACGGACAGCAGGCTCTCATTGTCGAAGATCCAGTGGGTCAGGTTGGGCGGCCGGTAACGGGCGAGGGTGCTTAGCGAACCCAGGTTCATCAACACCGAACCGTCACCGTCCAACACCGTGACCTTCTCTTTGGGCAGGGACACAGCCAGACCCAGGCCCAGGGACGACGCCAGGCCCATGCCGTGCTCCAGGTAGAAGAAGTTGGGCTGATGGCCGAGGTTGTACAGTTCCACCGCCACCGCGCCCATGATGGTCACCACCACCTGTTCTTTCAGCCGGGGATAGACCGCCTTCAACACATCTTGCCGCAGCATCACTCCTCCCACATAAGGTCCCGGGTGAG
>JADFNR010000015.1 GCA_022563275.1 Chloroflexota bacterium
CATCGCCGGCGATCTCGTTGGAGGTATCGACGATGATCACCCGCTTCTTGGCTTCTTGAGACAGGACCCGGGCCATCTCCCGCAGCATGGTGGTTTTGCCCACGCCGGGGCGGCCCAAGAGCAGGATATTCTTTCCGGAGAACGCCAGGTCTTCGATGATCTTGATCGTCCCGAAGACTGCCCGGCCCACCCGGCAGGTGATGCCTATGACCTGTCCTTTCCGGTTGCGGATGGCCGATATCCGGTGGAGAGTACGCTCGATTCCGGCGCGGTTGTCGTCTCCGAAATCGCCGATCCGTTCTATCACGTTCGCCAGGTCCTCGGCGGTAACAGGACTTTCGTCCAGGTCAGCGTCGCCCGACACGAACCTGGCCTCGGGCAAGCGCCCCAGGTCCAGTACGATCTCCAGCAATTGGTCCAGGTCGTCGCGGGCCCTCAGGACCTCCGCGACTCGGTCGGGCAGCACATTGAGCACCAGGTCAAGTTCAATCTGTTCCCTGCTTTCCCTGGTGCGTTCCGCTTCCTGGATCTCTTCCTGCACCGTTGCCAATATCACGCCTCCGCATAGGAAAGTTCGCGATTTCCAACCGGTACCGCAACCGTTTTGATCAACATAGTATAACGCCCGGCCTCGTGCAGGCCCCGCCGGAGCAATAATTGGGCAATGTTCTCCTGATAGTCAGGGACCAGCCAGTTCTGGGTTTGGTAGGAGGTCCGGACCAGATATTCCGATGTTTCCGGATGGCCGGGATGCCCCATCATTTGTCCGGCAGCGGTTTTGCCGAAGGGTTCGCGCATCCGCCAACCAACGATTTTTCCGTCGTGTTTCAGGACCGTTTCGTTTCTGCGCGTTCGGGCCGGCTCCTGTGAATCCCACCACTGGCCGGCTGTCACGCCGACCCCTTCCCGGACCCGCTGCGGCGTCGCCGCGCAGTATAGCTGGAACAATCCCTGTCTATCCACTGCCGACCGGTCTTCCGCCGTAAAGCGGGCCGCGGTGTCTTCAGAAACGTGATCGGCGCCGGGCAGCCATTCGCTGCCAGTCAGGTGTAGTTCTTCATAGTAGGGAAAGAACCCGGCCCTCCGCGCCACGTCCACGATCTGACTGTCGCTGGGGACCCGGAGGAACACCCTTTCGGCGCCCCGGAAGCCGGCGCCGCGAACGACCTGTTCCAGGAGGTCCAACGCCTGGTCTGACTCTTGCAAGTGCAGCCGGTCCACTTCCCAGGCGCGGACCCCGCTGCGCACCCGGGCCGACGCGAGACTGGACAGTTTCATGCCTTTCCAATCACCCACTGTTACCCGGTTCGAGTCGCGGGTCAATGCTTGCCGCCAGAGGGTGGAGTTGCGCAACGGGCGGCAGCGGACCACCGACTCGATTGGCGCTGCCAGGTTTGCGCCTCCGGGCGCATCGACCAGCATGCAGCGCAGGGCATCGCTTATCCGGAACGCCGTGATCATGAAAGCCCGTTACCGGGTGCGTCTATCAACGATTTGCCAGGTTTGCCGTGGCCGCAGGCCAGTTCCAAGAAGTAGCTGTGGAAACGGTAATCGTTGGTCAGTTCGGGGTGGAAGGAGGTGGCGATCAGGTTGCCTTGCCGCACCGCCACCGGCCGGTCTGCGTCCAGAGCGGACAGCACTTCCACGCCTTCGCCGACGCGGATTATGACCGGGGCGCGGATGAAGATCGCGTGGAAGGGGTCCGGCCCCAGGGCGCTCACTTCCAGAGTCTGTTCGAAGCTGTCCACCTGGCGTCCGAAGGCATTTCGCTGCACGCCGATGTCCATAATGCCCAGGGGGATGGGGTCTTTTTCGGTGATTTCCCGGGAGAGCATGATCAAGCCGGCGCAGGTGCCCCAGACCGCGCGGCCCTGCGCGGCCATCTGTTCCACGGGCTCTCTCAAGTTGTAGATGGTCATCAGGCGGCTGAGCGTCGTGCTTTCGCCCCCTGGAATGATCAGTCCGTCCAGCGAATCCAGCTGTTCCGGCAGCCTAACTTCCCGGGCTTTGACACCAAGCTTGCCGAGGACGGATATATGTTCGGCGAAATCGCCTTGTATCGCTAAGACGCCTACTTCCAACGCGGCCTGCTGATTCTTCTTCTTAGAATTCTCGTCCGGTCCGGTCTCCAGATCGGACCGGCGCCCGTTCCCCCCAACCGTGCCAGGTCTCTACTTGCTCCGGGCGGCCAGCAATTCCTCTTCGGGAAGAGACTTGACGCTGATGCCGACCATGGCCTCGCCCAGGCCCTTGGAAACTTCGGCCAGGATCTTTGGGTCCTTGTAGTGGGTTACCGCTTGGACGATGGCGTAGGCCCGGCTGGCCGGGTCGCCCGACTTAAATACGCCGGAGCCCACGAACACGCCGTCGGCGCCCAGTTGCATCATCAGCGCCGCGTCGGCCGGGGTGGCCACGCCGCCGGCGGCGAAGTTGACCACGGGCATGCGGCCCATTTCCTTGGTCTTGATCAGCAGGTCCAGGCTCACCTGCATGTCCCGGGCCTCGACGACCATTTCGTCTTCGGGCATATTTTGAAGCTTCCGGATGGCATCTTGGACGGCGCGCATGTGGCGGACGGCTTCCACCACGTCGCCGGTGCCCGCCTCGCCCTTGGTGCGGATCATGGCGGCGCCTTCGGAGATGCGGCGCAGGGCCTCTCCCAGGTTGCGGCAGCCGCAGACGAAGGGCACGCTGTAGTCCTGCTTCCAGATGTGGTGCAGCTCGTCGGCGGGGGTAAGGACCTCGGACTCGTCGATATAATCCACGCCCAGGGACTCCAGTATCTGGGCCTCAACGAAGTGGCCGATACGGACCTTGGCCATGACGGGGATGCTCACTGTGTCCATGATGTCGCAGATTATCTGCGGGTCGGTCATGCGGGCCACGCCGCCGTCGGCTCGGATGTCGGCAGGCACGCGCTCCAGCGCCATCACGGCGACCGCGCCGGCCTCGGCGGCTATCTTTGCCTGTTCGACGTTCACCACGTCCATGATGACTCCGCCCTTGAGCATCTGAGCGTGACCGGCCTTGACCGTAAACGTCCCTGTTAGTACTTCGACCATCTTCGCCGTCCTCCGGGTGTCTGCATAATCGTTGGTGGCAAGAGGCAATTCCCCTAAGAAATTAGCCTCGGTTGCGTCTGCATTATACGCTTTTGCCGGGTCTATTATCAATTGCGCCGCCGGACTGCTCCAGGCTGGTGATCGCCTTGCCGGCCACTGTACCGGTCCATTGATTCTCGTCCATGTGGTGGGTCGGGAAGCTGACCATTGGGCATCGGAGAGGATAGCGCCAAGCCGGATTATTATCTTGACAGTCGATGGGGGCAGATTTGATAATAGACCCTACTGCCGAGGTAGCTCAGGTGGTAGAGCACGGCACTGAAAATGCCGGTGTCGACAGTTCGAGTCTGTCCCTCGGCACCACTAACAACCTTGGACCCGGTCCAAAAGGCCGGAAAACATCGAGCGGAAGTGGCTCAGTGGTAGAGCACCTCCTTGCCAAGGAGGGGGTCGCGAGTTCAAATCTCGTCTTCCGCTCCAATTATTAGATACCAAATGGCCCTCGGGATACCTCTCGAGGGCCATTGCTTTGCATCGTTGGCGCCAATCACGCGGGGGAAAGTTAGAATTGCCTGGAGCCGGTCAACCCTGGTTCAAATGGGCCATCGCCAGCCTGGTCTGTGCCTTTATAGCCCTGGCCGTCGCGCCCTTGGTGTTCGGGCTAGTGGGGGTAGTAGCTGGCACGGTGGCGGTTGCGGACGGTGAGCGCTGGTGGGGAGCTGCGGGGGTCACTGCCAGTGGTGGGGCTTTGATTGTGAGCTTTTATTTGGCTGCTAGTCTGGCGGCGTAGATGTCTCGGGGAGCGCTGCGGCAGCTGTAACTGGGTATATTTGGGCTGGTGCACTAATTACGTAAAAGCCGCCAGCAGTCAGCCTGCCGAATATTCCGCATATTCCGCTTTGCTCTTGGGCGGCGATGGCACTCTACAAGTCCGGTTTAAGCGCGAGGCCTACCAGCGAGCTGCCAATCACTAACGCCAACGTTAGGGCCAAAACCGAACTCACTGCTATTATGTCCGCCCCCAAAATAGTCAAAGCAAAAAACGCCGCCAAGCCAACGAAACTTCCAACAACAAGGAAAAGGAGAATTTTCATCTTCTCACCACCGGAGAGTCTGAATCGTCGACAGCTAGCCGTTTTGGGTTGACTGATATTATGTCTTGTTCACTGTTTTGCGTTGTGTGATTTCTGTTTGATATTAGTGGTTCGGATAAGCAAGGGCCTACCAATTCGGAATCTTTGCGCTCAGGTTAACTTTCGCTGAGGGGACATTGCTGGGGCCACGCAAAAAGACGGCCAACGCCGGAAAACCAAGCTGTTCTAGGCGAGGTGCGCTGCGGTAGCTAGGTGGGAAGAAAAGCGGGTGTTGCCAGGGGATTTGGGTAGTGCTGTGGCGGAGATAGTGAGGGTCGGGAATGGGCGATTATCCCCCAATAACAGGCATTGCCCCAGACAGCAATAATACCGCGAATACTACCGCTGCCACCAACATGACAACAATCCCGACTCCGGCTCTAAACATTGTTTATCGCTAGTTGGCTAGCAGGTAAAAATTTGGTGCCAACTTCAATCTGTGTGTCCATTCAGCGAGTATGATTGACTGGCCGTTGCCAATATATGACCGCTGGTACTAGCAGGACGTGATCTTAATCACACAAGGCTGAATACTTCGCCTAGAGCGAGTGTTACCCCGCCGCCTCCACCTGGTCCCACCGCACAGTTATAGTCTCATCCGAGTCTAAGTTCACGTGGTAGCCGTTAGACCACTCGTCTGGGTAGTCCACGGCCCTCTGGTGCACGTTGCTATCGACCGTGCCGGTCCGGCCGGCGTACTTGCCGTTGGTGATCGTCACCCGGTCGCCGCGGCGCCGCATCCATCGCATGGGTAGACGATATGGAGGTGTAATGCCGCTGGGGAAGAACGGGGTGTCAGCAGCTCGCGGTTACTGACCTGGCCCTCTCAATGACCTCTATGGTAAAGTACGCCATCAACCCGACTGGAATCAAATTCGATAGGAGGGGAATCATGCACGTAAGAGTAGCAATTAGTCAGAGAAGATGCAGTAGGTGATATGTAATGGCGATTCAATTACCCACATTGGAAAGAAACAGTTGGTTTATCGCACAAATTATTAAGGAGGACTGTCATGAGTAGTACGAGAAACAGGTTCAAGTTGGTGATAATCACTTTGTTATTGGTGGGGTTGTTGGGCGCGCTATTTAGCGCCTACGGTGGTGTAAGCGCCGGGATCAACGCCGCCCCCACCACCACGGTCATGGTCAGGGACTTTAAAAGCTTCGGTGACGTCAGGGTCATGAACCCTCAAAATCGGGGCGCATCGGATTTATCAAGGAACCTCGATGGAATAGCCATGAATATCGACACCACAGACCTGCCCGTTGGCGCGTACACAGTTTGGTGGGTGATATTCAACAATCCCAGTGCCTGCACCGGCGAAAACGGCGCTTGCGTCGCCGCCGATAGTGGAAAGGCGCCAGGGAACCCCACGGAGGCCGGAGTGCTTTGGGCCACCGGTGGTATTGTTGGCCCCGACCGCATCGGCCACTTCAGCGCGAGCCTCGGGTTAGGTGTAGACGCGGCCCCTGGCCCGGTTCTGCGTGGGCCGGCCTTAACGAACCCCATGGGCGCTGATGTACACATCGTAGTGCGGTACCATGGCCCCGCAAAATTCTCCGATGCCATCCCGCTTGCAGAGCAGATTACCACTGTCGGAGGCACCTGCGACGAGTTCCCATGCTTCGATGTGCAGGTGGCGATCCACGACTAGCAGCAACAGTTCATTTCCAAGGCACCAAGAGTGGCGGAGTCCCCGGCTAAACAGAGCCGGTGGGCTCCGCTTTATTCTCACAGGCGAAAACGGATTAAATCTACGGTGTTTGACCTGTACCGATTAGTAGAAGGCAGGATTGTTGAACGGTGGGCCATGCACAACGCGAAAGAGCCGATGTCTAGCTCACGTGCTATCTACCGCATCGATTGATTACTCATTGTTACTCTCCCGTTCTATCTTTTCTCGGATCGCCTCTTCAAGCCACTGCCCAACCTGCTTACCTGCATCTCTGGCCGCCTGCCTGGCAGCGTTCGCCGATTCGGGGGTCGTCCGAACTATGAAGTTGGGCTTTCTGCCTGTTCGCGGCCTGCCTCTTGCCGCCATGGATGTAGTCTATTTTTGGCAATGCCGAAAATCAACAATCGGGCGCCCATGAAAGCAGGTAGGTTTTAGCTCTAGTGTTTTCTTAGGTATGAAATAACTATAGGTTCAGAGGGGTAGTTTTCATGCCCTGCAGTTGCGCAACAGGCATGAAAAACCGTTCGCCTCGAAGGTGGGTAGGAAGAGATGTAGGTATTGGCCCATATTTTGTTGAATAAATATACCCGTGGCCCAATCCGGCAGCGCATGTGACCCTAACACGCGGGCATGGGGCGGCATCGGCGCACCCCCTAACTGAATCGTGTCATAATACCGGCAACTTTTGAGGCAGATACCGCATGAACGACCAACAAAAAACAAAACAGCAGCTGATTGAAGAGTTGCAGGAACTTCGGGGACGCAAGGATGCTTTCCAGGATATCGCCGAGCAGTCAGCGGACGCCATAGTCACGGCGGACCTCGCCGGCCGATTTACCTATTTTAGTCCGGGGGCCGAAAGAATCACAGGTTTCTCAGCAGAAGAAGCACTGGAAATGCGTGTAGCGGAGACATACAAAGGAGGCTACGAAGAGGCTAGTTCGCTCATGGAGCTGCTCCAACGAGACGGACAGGTCGTCAACTATGAGATAACCCTCCGCAAGAAGGATGGTAGATTGATTGAGTGCAACACTTCCATTTCCTTCCTCCGCGACGAAAGCGGCACGGTCATTGGCACAATCGGCATAGTAAAAGACGTAACTGAGCAAAAACGTGCTGAAGAGTCCTTGCGGAAGAGCGAGGAACGGTCTGACGCCCTCTACCGGGTCTCCAACCTCCTTGCCGGTGCTCACGATACAGATGAAGTGTTGGACCTGATAGTAAACGAGGCAGCCCGGTTGGTCGGTGCGAAGGCTGGATTTATCAGATTGTGGGAGGGCGGTATAGGAGTGCCGACCGCCGCCACGACGTCTGCGGCTGACTATCTGGCTGAAATGAAAGCGTTAAACCTGGCCCCGACCATGGAAGACAAGACGGGCGTTGGCCAGGTGATGGCGACCATGAAACCACTAGTCGTGGAAGACGCTACCACCTCAGACTCGACAGCACCGCATGTTCGCATCCTGTGTGAAAAGCACGGATTCTATGGGATGGCCATCGTCCCAATGATGGTCAATGGTCAGCCAATCGGCCTCCTTGCAGTGTTTGATGGGAGCCCACGCCACTTTAATGACGATGAAGTGTCCCTATTAACTGCCTTTGCCGACCAGGCATCGCTCGCTCTGGAGAAAGCGCGGCTCTTGAAGGCGGCAGAGACGGAGAGAGAACGTGCGGACTCCCTCTACCGTATTTCCAACCAACTGGCTGGCGCACACGACACAGACGAGATTCTGGACCTGATCGTGAATGAGGCTGCCCGGCTGATCGATGCGTCCGATGTATATATTCGGCTGTTGGAAAACGAGGTTTTGGTGCCCAGCGCCGCCACAAGATCCATCGTCCCATTTGTTGCCGATGCGGCCCAGCTTACCCCGGCCCACACCGTAGCTGAAGGCACGAGCCCTGCGGGACATGTGATGGCCACCAAGAAACCCATGGTATTCGAACCTTCCACGGAATGGGAGTTTGTGTCTCCCGATCTGCGCGCCCTGCTAAAAAAATATGATTATCAGGCATCAGTTATTGTTCCGCTGTTGGCCAACGACCGGTCCCTAGGCGTTCTCATCGTGATGGACACGCGCGTACGCCGCTTCACAAATGATGAAGTCTCCCTGCTCGCCGCCTTCGCCGACCAGGCGTCGCTGGCGTTGGAGAAGGCTCGGCTCTTGAACGAGGCTGAGCGGGAGAAGGAGCGCTCGGACGCCCTCTACCGTGTCTCCAACCTACTTGCTGGAGCACATCACACCGACGAGGTGCTAGATCTAATCGTGAATGAGGCTGCACGGCTTGTTGGCGCACCGTGGGTGTTTATCATATTGGCGGAATCAGGCAAGCTTGTGCCCAGTGCGGTAGCCGCTACCCAAATTGCAGTTGGTTATCTCGCAGAGCTCACCGAAGCCCTGCCGACACTCGACGCCGAAACCGGCGCGTCGGCTGTGGGCCATGTACTCGCCACCAAGGCGCCTCACGTACACGATGACATTCAAGAAGACGAGCTGTTTACCCCAACCGGACGGAAACTTGCCAAGAAATATGGGCTGCACGGCGGTGTGATAGTTCCTTTGTTGGCCAACGACCTGTCCTTAGGTGTGCTAATCGTGGTGGACAATCGAGTCCGTCTCTTCACCGACGACGAGGTTTCCCTACTGGCGGCCCTAGCTGATCAGGCGGCCCTAGCCCTGGAGAAAGCCCGGCTATTGAACGAGGCAGAGGCCAGAGAACGTCAGGCCACCCAACTCTATGAGGTAACAACCCAACTGGCCTCCAATCACGACTTGGAGAGCGTACTGGACCTGATTACACAACAAGCCGTTGAACTCACCGGAGGGCGGGGGGGCGTGTTATTCCAATACGACGAAGAAAAAGGCGGACTGGTTGTCGCCACCTTGCACAACTTAGACGCGAAACTGTCGAAATTAGTGGTCCGGCCCGGGGAGGGGAACGCCGGGAGGGCCTATGTGGAGCGGCGCGCCATCTCGACAAATGACCTTCTGGGTGATTCTTCGGTTGTTTATTCTGATGATAACTCTGAACATTTAGTCAGGCAGCAAGCTTCAGAATGGGGTGTGGTGGGTGTGGTGGCCGCGCCCATCATCATCAGAGACGAAGTGTATGGAGTCCTCGACGTGGTGTTTGACCACCATCGAGAGTTCACCTCCGAAGAAGTCAATCTGGTACAGAACCTGGCCGACAGCGCCGCCGTGGCCATCAATAACGCCCGGTTCATCGAAGAAACCGAGCAGGCGCGAGAAGCCGCCGAAGAAGCCAACCGGACCAAGAGCCAGTTCCTGGCCAACATGAGCCACGAACTGCGCACTCCTCTGAACGCCATCATCGGCTACAGCGAGATGCTTCAAGAGGAAGCCGAAGAATTAGGGAACGAGGAGTTCGAGGAGGACCTAGGGCGGATCAACGGCGCTGGCAAACACCTCCTTGGCCTGATTAACGACGTACTGGACATCTCAAAGATCGAGGCCGGGGCCATGGACATCTACCTGGAGACGTTCCCTGTAGAACCCATGGTCCAAGACGTAGCCACCACCATGAAGACATTGGTAGAAAAGAACTCAAACACCTTGGAGATTGATTGCCCCGACTCGGTAGGGTCTATACACGCCGATACCACCAAGATCAGACAATGCCTGTTCAATCTGCTCAGCAACGCCAGCAAGTTCACGGACCAGGGGACGATCTCATTGACCGTCAGCCGACATACCGAAGACGGTCAAGAGTGGATCAACTTCGCCGTTGGTGACACCGGCATCGGCATGACCGAAGAACAGATGGGACGGCTCTTTGAAGCGTTCGCACAGGCCGAAGCCTCGACCAGGCGCAACTATGGCGGCACGGGGCTAGGGTTGGCAATCACCCGCCATTTCTGCGAGATGATGGGCGGGACGGTGCTGGTGGAGAGCGAAACAGGCAAGGGTTCTACGTTCACGATGAAGCTGCCTGCATTTGTGGACGACTCATTAGGGACAGCGGCCCTAAAGTAAGAGGACCGACGCTTCTAGTCTGTATTAGGGGTATGAAACCCTTAGGCATTTCCGATTCATGCTTTCATGGGTGCAGCTGCCAGAGGGGTTGTATGCGCGCTAAGTGCATAAGGAGGGGTTGTGCGAACGAGTGACTGAGGTCCGGCCTGATCAAGTGACGACAAATGCAATCACGGCCCACCCAATACCCATCGCCGCCAGGGCAAGAAATAAGGCGAGGATCGGCACACCTAAAGGACGGCCTTCTGGCTGGGTAGGGTCGTACCTACCGGGGTCATTGGGCTGGAACCGATCAGGGTAGTTTGGGTCTTCAATTGAAGTAACCTAAACGCTTTCGGCGGTTATCGCAAGTGGCGTCGGTACTTCCCTGGGCCCCTGCATACGATGCCATTCTCAGGCCAGGCGCACCTTTTTGGTGAAGTCGTAGTCTGGGGCGATGTCGGACTGGAACCGCCACACCACCCGTTCCTTGGGAAATCCCCCGGCGTACGCCCGCTCCATGAACTCCAGGATCATCGACCAGGCCTGTTCCGATTCCCTGGGACGGTAGCGGCCCGGCATCGTCGAATTCATCCAGCCGTGGGGCATGCCGGAAAACAGGGTGAACTCGTAGGTCTTTCGCTTGGATTCCAGGGCGTCTCTCAAGCGGCGCATGTCCTCCACCGAGACCACGGAGTCGTCCTCTCCCCAGATCCCCAGGACCGGCGCTTGGACCCTTTCCAGGATCGACTCGTAAGGCTCGGGCCGGTTCTCGTCAACTTCCCATACCCTGGCTTGCGCTCCGCCGTAGACGACGATATTGGCTGCCAGCTCGTGGCGCACGCTGTTCAGGACCAGCGGATAATCGCCGCTCTGGCAAACTCCCATGGCGGAGATACGGTCGGGGTCCACTTGGCGATGGGCCAGCAGGTAATCCAGGCTGTCGCCCATGTATGACCTGATGTCCTCGTCGGAGATGCTCACCCGGATGTCGCCCCGGCTCAGGGCCTCTTTATCCCCGTTCCACCGGGAAAACATGTCGGGCGCCAGGCCGATATAGCCGTGAGCGGCAAACTTGGCCACCAAGTCCAGGGTGTGTTGCACCAGTCCGTACCTCTCGTGCCCCAGGACCACCGCGCCGAAGGGACCCGGCTGGTTCTCCGGTACGGCAAGAAACCCTTGGACCCGGTCGCCGTAGCTGATCATCGAGGTCACGGCGCCGGGATAGGGATTTTGCTGACTGCTCATAAAGAAGCCTTCATATGCCTTGGAGACCGCTTCGGGCAGCATGCCGGCGGTGTCAATATCATGGCGAGCTCTCCTTCACGCTTCCTGAGTCTACTGGGAGCAAATTTCAAGTTTACCAGAGGCTGCCCGCCGACCTATATACTTGGGACATATGCGCGCCCCGATGCTGCCAGATGATCACCGGTACGACCTGGAGAAGGCACGTCAAAGGTCATCGACCGCCAAGCCCGGCCGGATGTGGGCACGCGCCAGCCTCATATGCGGCGGCTGGTCGCTGGTTTTTGCGCCAACGATTTTAGGGCCGTTGGCCGTTGCGGCCGGGTGCGTGGCGATCGCCAAGGGGGACAAGTGGTGGGGAGTGGCCGCCGTCTCCGGCAGCGCCGTGGCGGCGTTTGTTGGTCACTACTGGGTTGCTGGGCTGGTCACGTAAAAAGCCGCCAGCCGGACCTGGCAGTCCGCCAGCGGTTCAGCGCGGGTCGCTCCCTGAGATGGACGTAAAAGAGGTGTTCGTGGCGCCGGGTAATTCAGAAGAAACCTTTGTGACCGTGGAACTTCAGAAAGAACCCAGGGCCGGCGGCCAGGGCCTCAGAGACGCCTATGTGGCGGGCATCGCGTATGCCACCGTTGCCGCTGAGACACGATTGGTCTAGACTCATCGAGTTCAGCCCAGGCGATCCAGAGCCGGGAGGCCCGCCATGGCAGGTAATCAGGGCAAGATCATCGCCAACATCGAACGCTTGAACCGACTGATGGACAAGAACCGGTGTTCGGCCGTTGTTGCCCGTTCGGGGAAAAACTTCACCTATCTGGCGGGTTTCGCCTATCCGGGAACCCTGGCCCGGCACCTGGATTTCCCCGACTCCCCCAGAGGGGTGCTGGTGGTCTGGCCGCGCCACGGAGACCCGGTATTGGTTGTGAATGAGATCGCCGCGCCCCTGGCCCGCCGGGACGGTTGGATCGAGAATATCCAGGTCTACGACGGCTACGCCGAGTCGCCCTATGCCAAGACCGCGGAGATCCTCAAAGAGATGGGCCTGGAGAAGAAAAAGATCGGCCTGGAAAAGGACTACCTGAGCGCCCTTCAGTGGGAGGAGCTAACCTCGCTGCTGCCCAAGGCCAAGCTCATGGATTGCACCGACATGATGGACCGGGTGCGCTGGATCAAGACCCCGGCGGAGGTGGAGCTACTGGAGAAGGGGGCGAACCTTCTGGATGAAGTGTATCTGGAGGTCTTCCCCGCAGTCCGGCCCGGCGACACCGAACGCGAGGTGCATTCCCGCATCATCGAGGGGTGCATCAGGCGCGGCGCCAACTGGGCCCACGGCATCCTCAACACCAGCCGCAATAACGTGGCCTACGGCGGCGAGGGCGACATGGTTTTTCAGGCCGGCGACATCATCCGAAACGACTACGTCTCCTACCTGAACGGTTACCCCGGCCACCAGTCGCGCACGGTGGTGGTGGGGGAGCCCAGCCGCGAACTCCAAGAGACCTACAAGATTCACCGGGATATCTACCGGGCGACCATCGACCATTGCCGTCCGGGGGTGAGGGCGTCGGACATCTATTACTTCGCCAACAATGCCTTCAATGACGCCGGTATCGAGGGGAAGGTCGCCCTGGCCGGCCACGGTGTCGGCGCCTGGTGGCACCAGCAAGAGCCCTACATGGTGCCCTCTAGTAAGCACACCCTGGAGAAGGGGATGGTGGTTGCGCTGGAGCCGCACATCGGACACTGGCACCTGCAGGATATGGTGCTGATCACCGATGACGCGCCACGGCTGCTCTCTCCTCTGTTCAACACCGACGAGATGCTGGTGGCGGGGTAGCCTTTGTTGGCTCTGTACCGGCACGGGGATTGCGGCTATAATCCCTGCCAGCTTGGCCCGGTCAGGCGTGCCGCACGCGCCAAACGTGTCCGGCGCGGCCGACAGCATAATCTCAGACACCAAGGCCGATAGCTAAGGGGGCGAACCCATGCCGCAGCGCACTCTGTGGATGCACGGCGTAAATATGCAGGTGGAATACCCCTCCCGCCTAACCTCGGTCCGCGCCACCGGCCCTTTCGTCCGTATCGAAGGAGCGCGGGGTCAGAACACCTGGCTCCATTTTCCCCTGCCCACTCCCGCTGTGGTTGACGGCGTCAAGATGCGGATCGAGGGGGCCATCGTCAGCTTCCGGACCCGGGACCACGCCTCGGTCCACGAAGTCATCATCTACGACGGCGAGTCCCGCATCGCCGAGCACATGGACCTGGACCTGCGGGGCGACCACTTGGAACACAGGTTCGACGTGCCGGGCAACCCGGAGATTCACAGAGGTATCAACGTCACACTTGGGGTACGCTTCGACGATGCCGCACCGGATGTACGGTCGATGCAGATCGAAGTTATTGGCGTTGGACTGGAATATTCGGGCGGCGATTAGCCGGCGGCTGAGGTCCCGCGCCCGTTCCACATCCAAGGCATCTCACGCATAGCCGGAGGAAAGAAATCATGGCGGAGACGCAGATCAAGACACATAAGAATTACATCGGCGGCCAGTGGGTTGAGTCGGTGACCGGCCGGACCTATCAGGTCCACAACCCCGCCCACACCGATCAGATAATCGGCGAATTCCAGACCTCCGGCGCCGACGACGCGCTGCGGGCCGTTGCCGCCGCCAAAGAAGGCCTGGCCGTCTGGGCCGCCACCCCCGCGCCGGCCCGGGCCAGCATCATCTTCAAAGCCCTTGAGATCTTGGGCCGCCGTGGGGACGAGATGGCCCAAACCATCACCACGGAAGAGGGCAAACCCATCGCCGACGCCCACGGCGAGGTCAAGCGGTCCATGAACATCATGGAGTACGCCGCCGGCGAGGGCCGCCGCATGTTCGGCTATACGACACCCTCCGAGCTGCCCAACACCGTGGCCTACACCGTCCGCCGCCCGCTGGGAGTGGTGGGGATAATCACGCCCTGGAACTTTCCCCTGGCCATCCCGGCCTGGAAGATAGCCCCGGCCCTCATCTGCGGGAATGCCCTGGTCTTCAAGCCGGCCTCGGCCACACCCCACAGCGCGGTGAAATTGGTTGAGATCTACGAGGAGGCGGGCCTCCCCGCCGGCGTGCTGAACCTGGTCACCGGACCGGGCGCCCAGGTGGGCAACGCCCTGGTGGAGAGCCGCGACGTTAAAGGCATATCATTCACCGGCTCCACCGAGATCGGCACCGAGATATACGCCGAAAGCGCCAAGAGGCTGAAGAAAGTCCAGGCCGAGATGGGCGGCAAGAACGCCGTGATCGTATTGGCCGACGCCGACATGGACAAGGCCATGACTGGCATCGTGCAGGGCGCTTTCGGGTCCACCGGCCAACGCTGCACCGCCACCAGCCGGGTCATCGTGGAAGAGGGCGTGTACGACCAGTTCATGGCCGAACTCATCGACCGGACCGGCAAGCTGACCATCGGCGACGGCATCGACCCTGCCATCGATATCGCGCCCCTGGCCAGCCAGAGCCAGAAAGACAAGGTCATGGAATACATCGGCATCGGCACGGAAGAGGGGGCCAACCTGGTCTACGGCGGCCGCGCGCTGAGCGGCGGCGACTTCGACCAGGGGTATTACGTGGAACCCACCATCTTCACCGGCGTCTCGCCCGGCATGCGCATCGCCCAGGAGGAGATATTCGGCCCGGTGCTGACGGTGTTCAAGGCCAAGGACCTGAAAGAGGCCATCGAGATCTCCAACTCCGTGGAGTTCGGCCTTTCGTCCTCGGTCTACACCAAGGACATCACCAAGGCCTACGAATACATCAACACGGTGGAAGCAGGCATGGTCCACGTCAACGCCTCAACCCTGGGCGGCGAGGTGCATCTGCCCTTCGGCGGTCTCAACTCCTCCGGTGTGGGGCAGCGGGAGCAGGGCACGGCGGCGGTGGATTTCTTCACCGAGGTCATCACCGTCTACATCGACCACGCCGCCGAGGCAACGGAGCGGGCGCGGTTCATCTAACGCACTTTGGGTCGCCGTGAGCGATTTTGCCCGGCCCAACCGAGGCAGACCGTTCTACAGCGGCTCCCGGTGGGCGAACCCCCGGTCGGTCTCGTGCCAGAACTCGATCCGTTCTTCCCCGCCGATCCAGCACAGATAGACCTCCCGGGCTTCGCGCTGAGATGGGAAATCCACCAGGCCGCGGACCACGTCCCGGACGATGATGCCCCGGTCCAATATCTCCTGGACCCCCTCTTGCAGCAGCCGGGCCAGCCGGTCGACGTTCTCTTGGGCCTGGTCCATCTCTTCGCTGCTGCTGGAGGAACCGTTGCTACCCCGTTGCCGCAGCAACTCGTTGAGCCGCGTGTGGAGCACCCCATGCTCCTCGCCCACCCGTCCCAGGCGCTGAAACGTCTCTTCCAGCCAGGGCACCAATGCGTTGGCTTCTTCTAACGTAAACTGGCGATGTTCCATGATTCAGCCGTACCGTTGATGCGAATCGGCGGCGTTCTATTTCTTGGCCGTACTGTAGCCCATGCGGTCTCTACTGTAAAAGGAGGGGCTTCAGCCGGGTTGGGTCAGTCTTCGGAGAGCCCACCGGCACCGGCAAATGGCGTACAATGTCTGCCACCGGCGGGAAGAGCCGATTGGTCCAAGCGCCGCCGGTTACTCGACCCCATCCGACTTAACCGAGAGCATACATGCCTATCATTGACCATAATGACCTCCCGGAAGTCCCCTGGCGGCCCGGCTACCGAAAATGGGACGTCACCCTTGCGGAGCACGGCGTTTCCAGTTCTCTCAGCCTGAACACCGCCGAACCGGGCACCGGGGCGCCCCTCCACACTCACAAGATCGACGAACTCATCATGATCATGGAAGGCACCCTGGAGGTGCGCGTCAACGGCGAGACCCACACTGTGGGGAAGGACCATACCGTGGTCATCCCGCCGGGCGCCGAGCATGGGTTCAAAGTGGTGGGCGAAACCAACGCCAGATTGATAGTTTTCTTCCCTCACATGGACCCCTACTCCCCGGAGAACACCACCTACCTGGAGGGCAGCCGTCCGGCCACGGCCGCGGCCTCGGAATAATCTCCAACCAAGGCAGACCCTAGATTTGAACCAGACTCAGACCGACAAAAACTGTTTCCAAGCCGGCGACCTGGCCCTGCTCATCGACCGCAAATCCCGCCGCTATATGATCACCCTGACTGAAGGGGAGACCTACCACTGCCATCTGGGGAGGCTGTCTCACGACCAATTGATCGGGAGCAGCATCGGCGGTTGGTACCGGACCGACAAGAGCCACACACTGCTGGCGGTGCGCCCCACCCTTGGCGACTTCGTGCGGCAGATGCCCCGTGGTCCCCAGATCATCTACCCCAAAGACCTGGGCAATATCGTAAATTTCGCCGATATATTCCCGGGCGCCACGGTGATCGAGGGAGGCCTGGGCTCCGGCGCCCTGACCGCGGCGCTGCTCCGTGCGGTGGGAAACACCGGCAAGGTGATCAACTACGAGATCGATGAAGCGGTGCTGCCCAAGGCGATGCGGAACATCGAACGGGTGATCCCCGACACATCCAACCTCGAGGTCAAGATCGGCGACATCTACCAAGACATCACCGAACGGGACGTTGACCGAGTGGTGTTAGACGTTCCGGAGCCGTGGCAGGCCATACCCGGTATCGGCGACGCCTTGGCCATGGGCGGGATACTGCTCAGCTTCGTGCCCACGATCCTGCAGGTGCAGCGCCTGGTTCTGGGCCTGGAAGAAGACGGCCGGTTCCAGATGATCGAGTCTCTTGAGACCCTGTTGCGCACCTGGCACATCACCGAACGGAGCGTCCGTCCGGACCATCGAATGATCGCCCACAGCGGTTTTCTGACCACGGCGGTCCGCTGTCAGCCCAAGCCGGGGGGACGGGTTCAGGCAGCGAGCGGTCCCCCAGATGATGACTCGGCTGAAGAGCCGAAGGAGGCCAGCGCAGATGGACGTGATGAGTAGGGAGCATACCCTGGAATTTCTGCAAACCCACGTGAAGACCGAGATGCTGATGAAACATCTTTATTCCGTTGAGGCCTCCATGCGGGGTTACGCCCGCAAATTTGACGGCGACGAAGAGCGGTGGGCCATCGCCGGACTGCTCCACGACTTTGACTGGGAGATCTGTCCCACTCCCCAGGACCATCCGACCTACGGGGCCCAGATACTCAGGGACCACGGCTATCCCGAAGACATCGTCCGGGCGGTGCTTACCCACGGAGAGCACACGGGGATCCCGCGCGAATCCCAGATGGAGCATACCCTCTTCGCCGTGGACGAACTTTCCGGCTTCATCCGGGCCGTGGGGTTGGTCCGCCCGTCAAAATCCCTGGATGAAGTGACGCCCAAGTCGGTGCGTAAGAAGATGAAAGACAAGGCCTTCGCCAAGGATGTCAGCCGGGACGACATCCAGAAGGGCGCCGACGAACTGGGGATAGACCTGGACGAACACATCACGTTCATCGTGGAGAGCATGAAGCCCATCGCCGAACAGATCGGCCTGGCGCCTTCGGCGTAGGACGGACGGATTCGCCTTTCGTCCTCCAGCCGTTCCGTTCGTGGTGAGCTCCGACCGCAGTCGAGAGTCACGATGGAATCGGACCCGTCGAACCACTGCTCGAGTTAAGACTGTTCTCCACCATGAGCATGACTGATGCACATCCTTCGACAAGCTCAGGACGAACGGATTTGCCATTTGTTCCCCGACCGTTCCGTTCGTGGTGAGCCCGTCGAACCATCGCCCTAAGCAGTCATTTCCGCCATCAGCATGACTTATCCACATAATTCGACGAGCTCAGGACGAACGGAATAACCCGGCGGCGTTTTCTAATTAAAGGAATCCGGGGCCGGCCGAAAATCCTCGAATTCTAACTCGCCACCAGGGTATCTGCCCTCTGGCAAAGATAAGTGGTGGCCGGTCAACAATGGGACCGGCAGGCTCTCGACGAGGGCTGCGGCTTCGGATGAACGCTCCAGTCCCCACAACGCCGTATTCCCTACGTTTTTCCCCTGGGCAAGCACCTTGAAGTCACCCAGACCTCCGGGCCGCACCAGGTCCAATAGGCCGGCTCGGTTGGCCTGCATCTGCCGTGAAGAGAGGCCCTGGTTTTTGAGTTGTTGCTGCAATCGGTCCAGGGCCAGGTTGGACAGGAAGTTCCGCTGCGTGACCAACCCCAATGTATCCAGACCGGCCATCTCCCCAGCGCGCGCCACCGACGTGAAATCCACCTGCGCTGTGATATCCTGGCGGCCGATCAGTGTCAACGGAGCGTCGGTCTGGACGTGCTGGCGGTAGGTGACCAGGGTCCCTCTGCGCCGCTTTTCCGGGTCATAGAGGTCTTTGGCGGTGCGGCCGTAGTCGATGGTGAGCACGAAGCCCCGGTCCAACGCCGTTGCGACGTCCTGGGACCACCGTTTCAGCGCCAGGTTGAGCTCAGCGGTCTGACCTTGGGCAAGTTCGATCCCAAGGTCATTTAAACGGCCGGCCAAGGCCGGGTCCGAGGGCTCACCGGTCAGTTCCACGAGACCCCCGTCTTCCATGCCTACGTAGACCTCTTTCAGGCCATCGCCCGTCATCACCACCTGGTGCACCGGGAAGGCGTCCAGGTATTCGTTGGACAGGACGCAGCCCGTAAGACCCTTGAATGGCAACCCGTCCGCCAAAACCATGCTCGTCCGCGGCGTCCCCGGCTCAGCCGTAAATGCCGGCCGGCGGTCCAAACAGATGTAGTGCAAAGCCGCGGCGAATCCCTCCGGAAGTCCGGTGGCGTAGGAGCTGACATCCCGGCAAAGGAGCCCGTTTCCCGCCCCGAGTTCCAGCACCGTAAAGGGAGAGGGACGGCCCATCTCACCCCACATCTGAAAGAGCTGGACCGCCAGAAGCGCTCCAAAGGACGGATGCACCGCCGGGCTGGTGTAATAGTCTCCGTGCGCCCCGATGGGTTCCCGGTCCGTGTAATAACCGCCGTGGGGCCAATAAAGGGCAACCTGCATGAACTCGGCAAAGGTTATCTTGCCGCGTTCCTGTATGCGCCGCCTGACTTCAGATTCCGCATCCATTGATGCCCCGCCTGACTTCACATTCCGCATTTGATGGGGCGCCGGCTTATAAACGTGTTCAGCGCCAAAACAAAAGGGGCCAAAACGGCCCCCTTAGTCATGATTTCGCCGGGCGCTGCCGGCCTAGGTCCGCTGCTCTATGGGAGTGTATTCCAGGTCCATCTCTCCGATATATTCCGTGAGCGGCCGGAGCAATATGTTGTCTTTGTACTGCTCCACGCACTGCAGCGTCCATCCAGGGATGCGTCCCAGCGCGAAGATGGAGATGAACAGGTCGTCTGGAATATCCAGCAGGTAGTAGATCGACCCGGCAAAGAAGTCCACGTTCACGCAGATGCCCTTGGAACGGTAGGGGACCATGGCGTCCTCTTCCAAGTGCTGGAGGATCTGGAACCATTCCGGGTGGCCCTTCTTCTCGCCAAGTGCCCGCGAGCGGTCCCGCAAATGCCTGGCCCTGGGGTCTTCCGCCTTGTAGACCCGGTGGCCGAATCCCATGATGCGGCCGCCATCGTCCAGAATGTTCTTGGCGTACTCGGCGGCGTTCTCCGGGTTGCCGATTTCCAAGGCCATCTTCATGACCTCTTCGGCAGCTCCGCCGTGGGCGGGACCCTTCAATGTCCCCACGCCGGTGACGACGCAAGAGTGGAGGTCTGAGACCGTGGAGGCGGTCACCCTGGCGGCAAAGGCCGATGCGTTGGGACCGTGCTCCGCATGTAGGATAAAATCCACGTCTAGCAGGTCGGTGGTCTCCTGGTCTGGCAGTTCGTTAAAGAGCATGTAAAGGAAGTTCCCAGCGTGGTTCAGGTCCGGGTTGGGCGCCACCGGTTCCTGCCCCCGCCTCAGGCGGTGGTGGGCGGCGACGATGGTCGGCCCCATAGCCGTGAGGCGGATGCCCTTGCGGATGGTGGCTTCCACCGAGTTGTCAGTCACCTCGGAATCGAACGCGCTAAGGGCTGAGATGCCGGTCCGGAGCGCGTCCATGGGATGGCTGTTCTTAACCAGGTCCAGCACCTGGATAACCTCGTTGGGGATGATCCGGTTGGCCCGCAGCAGGGAGTCGAAATCAGCCAGTTCCTTCTTGTTGGGTAGCTTGCCGTAAAGAAGGAGATAGACCACTTCTTCGAAGGTCGACTTCTCGGCCAAGTCGTGGATGTTGTAGCCGCGGTAGAGCAGCTTACCTTCGATGCCGTCGATGAAGCTGGACTCGGTCGTGTCGAAATAGACATCCTTGAGTCCTTTGATGATCTCTGGGGGCATGGTCCACCGTCCTTCAAGGCATGCGGCCGAGTCCACTGAGGTGGCCTCCGCAATAACGATCGCGGGTTATTCCGGGGAGAAAATGGCCGGAAAAGAGGTGCGGAATCACATAATATTCCGCACTCGAATCGTGCCTGATTTTAGCATTGCCCCATAGGGGTGTCAAGCGAAAACAAGCGTGGCGGCAGCCTACGGAGGGCGCTCGATTTCGCCGTTCTCCTGATGCCCTCAGGGCTGTTCTGTTGGACCCGCAGTCTGTACGGCTGAACGCCTTTGACGGAGGCCCGGCAGTGGTTACAATATAGAGGCGGTCCGCCGGCGTTCACACCGGAGTCCGTGCTCAACGGAGGGATGGCTGAGCGGACGAAAGCGACGGTCTTGAAAACCGTTATAGGGGCAACTCTATCGTGGGTTCGAATCCCACTCCCTCCGCCATTTCCCCCTGATCTCTCCTTTACGAAAGTGTCCCACTTTTGCTGGTTGCCAACAGTCACTATGCAACAGACTACCGATGAATAGTCGAATGTATAGACCCATCATTGACCGCTAAGCCCCTGCGAAAAGACAAGACAGCTCAGACACCTAACTTCGGAAACAACCATGCCCGAAGAAAACCTTTACGAACTACTTCAGGTACAGCCTACCGCTGACGCGGAGATAATTCAGGCTGCGTTCCGTAGGTTAATACTGCGGTTTCACCCTGACCGAAGTCCAGCTCCTAACGCTCAGGAGATGACCCAACGGCTCAATCACGCCTATGAGATTCTAAGCGACCCTCGAAAAAGGGCAGATTACGATAGGGAGCTTCTCCTTAACGCAGGAAGGGCGGTAAGGAGTACAGGTCAAGAAGCACGACGCCCATCTTCGCGTCCTCCACCTAAGGCGCCGCAATCCCCGCCGCCTGGCCCCAGGTCCTCCACCGAGGACATTAGAGGGTTCCCAAGATGGGTTTGGTTGGCCGGCGCTGGAATCGTTGTAGCGATAGTTGCCATCGTGGCACTTAATGCAGAGGGCACGAGCACTGGTAGGTCTTCTGGAGATGGCGTACCTTTTGCTGGACCGTTGCCTACAAGTACCCCTGTGCCGAATCTTGCCTCTTTACCCACACCTTCCCCGATGCCGACCCTTGTTCCGAGCCTGACGGTTAGTGCAACTCCTACGCCAAGCCCGACGTCTACACCAATTGCGCACTACGACAACGGTGCAGCATTTTACGAAAGCAAACAATACTCCCAAGCTATTATCGAATTTACGAGCGCGATTCTCTTAAACCCAAATTACTCGGACGCCTACAACTATCGCGGAGTCGCATATCAAGAGATTGGCCGACTCGAACAGGCCATCGAGGACTACGACAAGGCTATTCAGCTAAATCCGGACGATAGCTTGGCATTCAATAATCGAGGAACTGCCTACCTTGAGCTTGGCCAAACACAAGAGGCTCTTCTAGACTATGACAAGGCCATACAACTAGACCCGGGATTTCCATTAGCCTCTGTGCCGAGAAGCCCAAACGCAACGCTAGAACCACCAATACTTTCGGTGGGCGCGAACGCGACACCAGGTCTAACGCCAGAACCGCCAGTTCCTTCCGAAAGCTCTAACCTCACCTTTTTCACCCTTGGTTCCACGAAAGACGAGGTTCTTGCCCTTCACGGGTCCCCCCCTTCCTTCAATGACAACAATTGGTATTACACCAACGGCAACGTTAGCTTCTCAGGCGGTCTAGTCACGACTTGGACCGGCGATATGAAGGCTCGCATAGTTCCTTCAGGGCCGTAGTCATATTGTAGGGGCAAGAATTTCAGATAAGGGGGTGCAATGTTGGGTTTTAAAGGCAGCAAGAGGTGGCGTCGCTATGTTAAGAGCTTCAGATGGCCATCATTGAACGCTGTGGACTTCTCCTGGTGACCAATTTGCCTACCAAAGCTCTGCTGATGGTTTATCTTCAGAACAAAAACGCCGTCTCGAGGATCTCCCAGGATGGGCTTGGGATGTTATTCATTATTCGTGGGAAGAAGGTTTTGCTGCATTGCAACTATTCATTGCGAGGGAAGGCCACGCAAGGCCCCCCCAGACACACCTGGAAGCCGGATACCGTCTAGGTTGGTGGGTCCAAAATCGGAGAAATAGAAGAGAAATTCAAACCACTGAACATGTAGCTCAACTGGAATCTCTACCTGGCTGGACTTGGGATACCAGGCAAGTATGGTGGGACGAAGGGTTTGCTACCTTGCAACAATTCGTATCACGAGAAGGGCACGCCCAGTCTCCGCAAAAATGCATCGAGGATGGGTTCAAATTAGGGATTTGGGTAGCTAACGTGAAAAACAGAAAGGATACCCTCAGTCCTCAAAGGATAACGCTTTTGGAATCCCTCCCAGGGTGGAAGTGGCGAATCCCCACTCGTATATGAAGCATTAGTACATCCATCCTTACCGACACCACTCTTGGCCCCTAAAAGTGCACGAACTTAAGACAACCAGCCAAGGTCACGAGGACGCATCAGGGGATATAGGCACGAAATTGGAACGCTACAGCACTAGATAAACCGATTAGTACGCCTACCAACAGACTTGAAAACCGTTATAGGGGCAACTCTATCGTGGGTTCGAATCCCACTCCCTCCGCCAGATCAGGCACGAAATTGGCCCAGACCTCAATTAAGTGGTCTGGGCCTTTTGCTGCAATGTCCACGGATTGTCCACGAACTTTTCCTGGATGCCGTTCCTCAGGCACAGATTGCTGGATCGTCTGGCGCTATCGAATTCCGCTGCAGGGCCATCAAGGTGTACTCCCGGCAGGGCTTAAGAGATTTCGGTATCTGGAAAGTTAGCCGGCGACGCTAGTAATCGGCGCTTATCTCGTAGTACTCAGTGATGGGAGGGCCTTCTAACACTGCTCCGAACCTGGCCATGACATCATCCATGACGCTTGGGGTCGCCGCCGCTCTGGCGTCGGCCTCTGTCGCCCATATGGTCACCGCTAAGGCCTTGTTGGTGCTGAGGTCCGTCAGTACGCGCGCACTTTGAAATCCCTGCGTCCCCTGGTTGACGGACTTTTGAGTCTCGATATAAATCTTATTAAATTCGTCCATTTTGCCCGGTTGAACCTGTCCCGTTGCTACCCTTGCCCACATAATGTATCTCCTGTACTAAACATGAATTCGCCAGCCTGCTGGCGAGCCACCGGAGTATATGCCAACTTACCAATGCAGGCAACAGACTTTTACCGATCTGCAAATACTTGTGGGACCAGTGATTCCGCAAGATAGCATCATGGGCCAGGTGACACCAAGGTCCAGAGGTACAAGGATCGCCGGTCTTGTAGTGGCCGAAGGGAGCCAGGGAATGGGCACCAGTGTCGCCCCCCGGCAGGGCTTAAGACACCTGATTACATGGATAGTTGTCGCCGGAAATATTTTGGCAGAGATCCATCGCCCAACGCCTGGACTGACGTTTGCCTAGCCTTGCTACAAGTCGGAGGCACCTGTATTATTTTGTAGATGGGACCAGTTGGACACACCGTTATCTCTACCGCAGTAGGGGCCTCCGTCTGGGGAGCCACAGGGTCGGAACTGGCGGGAGGCATCGCCGTAGGGGTGGGTGTGTTCGTGGATGTCGACCACCTCGTTGACCTCTATCAGTCTTGGATTAGACGCGATCCAACTAAAATCATCGTACCTTTCCACGGCTGGGAATACTCGATTGCTGGCCTTCTGGTACTGGTTTTGGTGTTCTACCACCCTATTCTACTTGCGGTGGTCTTGGGTCATTTGAGCCATGTAGCGACGGACCATTTCCACAACCGCCTGACTCTCTTAGGATATTTCGTCCTCTATCGGGCTTGGGTCCGCTTTGACGCCCAGAAGATCGCTCCGCAAAGAGACTCGGAATATTTTCATCACAACCTCCCTTCATATTTCCCGTTTAGGCGTCTATGGGAGCCGTGGTATAAACGGAAGATTGAACCTTGGTTTTCTGACAAGTCTCCTGCGGCCTCCGAGGAAGAAGCTGCCAACCAAAATAACCGAACGTCCCTGAGGTAAGCCCGTTGGCATGCGGCTACCCACTGTTGGAGTAGGGTGGGGGCGGACGGGAGATTTGTTGGTAGGCTACTTTTGAACCGGTGTTCCGAGTGAGTCGTCCACGATTGCAGGCAACGTTATCGTGAACGTAGACCCTTTACCTGCCTCACTCTCCACTAATACCGTGCCGCCCATCATCTCGCAGAAGTGGCGGGTGATGGCCAAGCCCAGGCCCGTACCACCATAATCTCGCCTGGTTGAGGCTTCTGCCTGGGCGAATGCTTCAAAGAGCCGTCCCATCTGTTCTTCGGTCATGCCGATACCTGTGTCACCTACGGAGAAGTTGATCCACTCTCTGCCGTCTTCGGTATCTCGGCTAACGGTCAATGAGATGGTCCCCTGATCAGTGAACTTGCTGGCGTATTGGGCCTTCCACAGTTGCAGTGGCGGGAATTGGATGACCAACCCAGGGCATGAAGGAATTCCTGCTCACATGAAATTCAAACCATACCAGCGCTCCCAATGGTGCATATTGGATTGATACTACTTCCGCCGATCGGATCGGCAAAGAAATCGCAAAGGCGCCAAAGATGGAACAGTTGGCGGACCGGCATGGACGGGGTTATCGTGACCCACAGAACGCCTCATCCCGAATTAAGCGATTCGCTGCATCCGTTCGTTTGATTGCCGGTCTCCTTTTTGTCGGCTTTGTTGTTTTGGGCGCCGCCCCACCCCAGGCACAGACCCCTAGCTTAACGGTGATCCCTTCCAGCGGACCCAGAGGGACCGTGATCATCATCGTCGGTGAAAACTTTACCGGCAACGGCTCGGTCGCCAACGGGATAGCAATAGATGGCGTTTCGACGGGCAACCCACTTTTCTCTCTGACCACAGACGGTAATTTTGTCTACAACGGTATTGTGGTGCTGGCCGCCGGAACCGGTCCCAAGGCTGTGACGGTAACCGACTCTGGGGGTCTGACCGGGTCGGCCACATTCACGGTGACCCGGCCCACGATCACGTTAAGTCCTGCTACGGTGACCTTGGGCGAAACGGTGACTATCGCCGGAGCGGGTTGGGTGCCCCTGTCTTCGGTCTTCATCACGTTGGATGCTGATTTCCGGGAGGTAGCGGGCAGTGTCGCCATTGTCGATGCCACCGGCGGCTTTGCAACGACGATGGAAATTCCCAGAGCGGTTGGCATCGGAAAAAAGGTAATATCGTTCGAAGCTGCCGACACCAGTAATCTTGGGAACACCGCTGAAGCGCGGGAGCTTACGATACCCGCACCCAAGATAACGATCTCGGCGACCGAGGCCGTGGTGGGTTCCACCGTGACTCTCGATGCCTCAGCCTTCCTGCCTAACTCGGCTTTAACCGATCTCTCCATAGGAGGGTTGGATGTCGGAGAAGGCGTGCCAACGACCGACTCGGTCGGTAGCTTAACCGTGTCTTTCACGGTGCCCGGCCTTAACGGCGGCCAAATAGTGTCAGTAAGCATTGGCGGGACCACGATCACCATGGCCCTGATAGTGGACAATTCCACCGTGCCTCCGGTATCTGATCCGGCGCCAGAACCGGTTGCCAGCCAAACGACTGAAGTGTTCGCCGATCTCATATCCAACGGCGGCAACCTGATTCGAATATTCCGCTTCGACAACGCTACTCAGGCGTGGGACTTCTTCGATCCGAGGCCGGAGTTCGCCGGGGCAAACAGCTTAACCACAACCGTGCCCGGCGATATCGTCTGGGTGAAGGTGGTTACCCGACAGGACTTCCAAGGCGAGACCTTGTTCCCGGGTTGGAACCTGATCTCTCTTAAGTAAGTGGAAGACGACTCAGGGTTTTATACTTACACCGGTCATCTGTTGGCTCCAAAGACCTGAGCGGCCCAGGCCGTTGGCAAACTGGCGTTAAGTCCCGAAATCGAAATGCTCCCGGATTTCACTGGGAGCATTTTCGTGCCTACAAATGGAGGAGCGAGAGGATTCGAACCCCCGGCCACTAGTTTTGGAGTTCTGCGGGGAAAGGTACTTAACGGCCTTTCGTGCCTAGGGATGTACTTGGACGTTTAGATGTGAAACGGTTATTCGTGTCTAACGGCCTTTGATGTCCTCGCTTACCCTTGGATGGATGTCGGCAAAATGTCGGCAAGATCGATTGGCTGTCACAGACTACTCCACCCCCCGGCAGGGCTTAGGAAACCTCGCAAGCTGAATAGCTATCGCCGGAAATATTTTTGGGGGAATTCAGTCGCGTCGTTTACTAATCGTTAGGGAAGATCCGCGTTACGTTGGATTGCCCTTCGAATCACCTTGTGAGAGATTAGACCGGTGTTAAATAGGCTAGATATAAAAACATCGTTGGCAGGCCTGGTGGCCACAGGTAATCACAAGTTACCGGAGCGGCGGATTCCATTTCGAGAGAAGCCGATACCGCGCTACGTACTTCCTTACCGAGGTCTATTTGGTCTGGCGTTGATCGGCCTTTTTTGGCCTGCCTCGTGGCTCAAGATGGGATTTATTGGTCATTACTCCTTCTTCCCTCTTTGGCTCGGCTATATCCTGACCGTAGAAGGCCTCGTTCTGCGCCGCACTGGGACTTCACTGATCCAACGAAACTTTAAGACATTCGTCGGCATGTTTATCATCGCCAGCCCGTTCTGGTGGTTCTTTGAAGGAGTCAACCACTTCACCGAGAGCTGGCATTACCTAGGCAACGAAGGCCGGTCCACCGCGTATTTCATCCTGCTTTCATCCTGGGCTTTCTCAATTGTCGTTCCGGCCATCCTAGAGACCGCCGAATTATTGGGATCCACCAAGTTCATACAGCGGCTGAGTACTGGGCCGGTTATAAAACCCTCAAACACACTCATTGTTGGTGAGGTATCGGTAGGCGTCGCGTGTCTGATGGCCCTGGCAATCTGGCCCCATTACGCCTTTCCGGTGACCTGGCTGGGGGTGTTCTTTATCTTAGACCCGATCAATTACGTTCAAGGCCGGCCAAGCGTTCTGGCCACAGTGAGACACGGCGACTGGAGGCTGCCATGTTCGTTGGCCTTCGGGGCGCTAGTTTGTGGCTGGTTCTGGGAGATGTGGAACTTCTACGCCATCCCTAAATGGGAATACACCATTGGCTTCTTCGACTTCGTCCACATATTCGAGATGCCGCTTTTGGGCTACGGCGGTTACTTGCCCTTCGGCCTGGAGACATTCGCGGCTTACCACTTTGCCGCCGGCCTTGTTGGCTGGTCCTCTGGCGCCAGCATTCCCATCAACAGTGATGAGCAGGCAAACTTTGATATAGATAGGGCCGGTCTCGCACCTTAAGCCACAGCCCGTTGGCATGTGGCTACCCCCTGAAGTATTGTGGGGTCGGACGGGAGATTTGTTGGCTGAAATCGTGCGGTGGTCGCGTTCACCAGTGGCGAGTAAAAAAGCAATGGAAGCCCAGACATCAAAACGGAATTGTCCGAAGTTCCAGACTCGTAATCCTCAGGAAAGGATTTGTTTGATCAATAAACCTATCGGCGGCCCACGTAGCCACTGCCCGTGTCGAAAGCGGGAGCGGAGACTGAGCGGTGTCATCTTCGCGAGCTGCTCAGGAGATACACAGGTTCACCATGGCCTGGACCACCTGAGGCGACCGGTCCAGGTCATCTTGCACTGCCAGTCCTAGCTTCTCGCAGAGCGAGGTGGCGAGGGCATCCACCGTCTCGAGCGGCAGCCTAAGAGTCTGGGCTATACCGGCCGCATTATAGCCTTCAAGCATATATCTCAGGACGCGTTCCTCTGTTTCGGTCAGAGGCCTGTCCCGTGTGGCGGGCAGTCGATTGTATATGCCGATGAGGTTCTGGGCTATTGTCCCATGCAATACGGCGCCGCCTTCGGCAACAACCTCCACCACTCTGATGAACTCGGCAATATCGTCCAGGGAGTTTTTCAAGATGTAAGCCTTTCGTGAAGCGCCGTTATGCATAATGGCCCGTACAAACGCCAGATCGTCGTAGGCGGATATGAGAACGATGGCGGTTTGGGAATTTCGTTCCACTATGCGATTGGCTACCGCCAAGCCATCCAACTTCGGCATCCTCACGTCGAGAACGACCACATCAGGCGCCAGTTCAATGGATTTTTCCAAAGCTTCCTGGCCATCCGATGCAATGGCCACCACTTCAATATCGTCCTTGGTCCGTAGGATATTCCGGTAGGCGTTACGCATCGCCTTGCTGTCGTCAGCAACCAGTACCCGTAGGAGACTCATTCCGACCTCCTATGTTCCTCCGGCAGTTACGGTGGTAAAGTCTTGGTCGGCCATCAAAGCCGTGCAATGAACACGCTATGTAGTGTGAGCTTGCTTGAGACCTCCTGAAGGGCCACCGAGCGTTCTCGTTCTCGCCCGACGAGTTCTCGCTCCCG
Organism: Chloroflexota bacterium; assembly: GCA_022563275.1. The sequence continues at coordinate 28,874 of JADFNR010000015.1, forward strand.
CTGTAGGTCTTCCAGTAGCTGCTTCTTGGTTTTTCGCTGGTCGTTCATGCGGTATCTGCCTAGAATGTTGCCGGTATTATGACACGATTCGGTAAGGCGGTGCCCATACCCACTGTCACACTGAAAACATGCCACCAATATCCTGAGGAAGTCCAACAGAGAGCCGTAAGGGAACCACGCCATTGTGTGCAGAAAGTTAGCAGGCTCGGAGCACAAGGGTAGGGCGAGGGGGTAGGGCTTACGTTCTGGCGCGATCCCTATATATGGATGGTCCGACGGCATTTTTTAAACAAAAGGAGTTTGTCGCTTGGCACAGGGCTGCAATCCCTGATGTCTTCCTAGGGGATGGAAGTTTCATGCTGACTCGTTCTTGTTCCAAAAGCGGCGTTGCAAGCGGTCCTACTCAGTTGCAGGGATCGCAGCCGTGTGTCAGCAGGCACGGAGTTAGCGGCCAGCAGATCGAGAATCAGTTGGACTACGGCGATCTCTGGACCAACACTGGGTACGTGTTTACTCAGCCGGATGGTATACCGGTGGTTCCAGACCGGGTCACCCAGGATTTCGCGCGGTTGGTGCGAGAAGCTGGATTACCTCATCTGACCCTTCACGGACTCCGACATGCCCACGCAACGTTGATGCTCACGTCTGGCGTACACCTGAAGATTGTTAGTGAGCGATTGGGCCACAGCAATATCGCGATCACAGCCGATACTTATTCCCACGTCCTGCCTGGGATGCAGGAGGCTGCTGCGGAAGCTGTAGAACTGCTACTCCGTCGGTCAGACTCAGTTTAGCTTCAGGAAAATGTCCACGAAATGTCCACGGAGTCCACGTGGTCAGAGTTGACCAGATGGGTGGATTAAGGGATTCTAGGCGTAGATTATCAAGAGGACTGGACTAGAAAAACGCATCGATATGCGTGATGTACAACTTGAAAACCGTTATAGGGGCGACTCTATCGTGGGTTCGAATCCCACTCCCTCCGCCAGTTCAGGCATGAAATCGGCCCCGGCCACATCACTGAGGCCGGGGCCGTTTGTTCGGTTGTCTTCGGAATAGCCAGGAACAATTGCTCAGGCTGTCGTCCCAGACCCCGAATAGTTCCATTTTTGCTCGGGCCGCCGGGACACCCTAGTTTCCGTTTGTTAGATTCAGGGCCTGATCGAACACAAAGTCCAATTCTTTCTGTTCCCAAGGCTTGGCTAGGCGGTACTTCACTCCCAACTCCACTGCCCTCATCGTTACGTCGGGGAGACTGACAGCGGTAACCAGCACCACGGGGATCCCGGTGGTTTCCGGGCTTTCCTGCAGCTCTGAAATGAAAAGGAGACCGTCCATCACTGGCATCACGATGTCCACGAAGATAATGTCGGGTTTCTGTTCGCTGACACGCTGCAAAGCAACCGCGCCATTGTTGGCTTTCCGGACTTGGCAGCCTTTGTCCCGCAATTGTTCGACCAATAAATTCCTGATGTCTACCTCGTCCTCAACAACCAGTGCGTTGACCATCCACTGACCTCCTCAGCATCCGTAACCTTGAACTCAGGGTAACAATTTCCATGCTAAGTGCAATCCGCACCCAACTCTATCGGCGGGCCGGAGGGCACAATTCGATCAACCGATTCGCGGCCGGTTCGGCCATTATCCGACTCTATCTGAGGCGGGTAGCGGTGATTGGTTTTTCACGTACCAGCACCCTTTGAAGATAGTTTTTGTCGCCTGATAAAATTCGCCAAACTTTGAAGCCGGTGTCGTTGAGTCAGGTCGATTCTACGTTGATCCAATTATCCGGCAGTTTGATGATCCAGTTCTATGATTCGGCGTGAATCAAATGACTTAGATTCCGAATACAGGGTTCGGGTTAAAGAGGCCGCTAAGGGCGTGTGGTTGCTAGTGCTAGAGCAGTTCTGAAGGGAATGATGCCACGTTCTCTGCGATGAAGGTGGTCGATTCCGGGAGGTCCACCCCAGATGTGCCCCATACCCACTCCGATATAATCGGATGGGTCCAGGGTTAGCCTGGTTCACAAGCGATTAAAGCTTGTCCAACGTAGAAACCGGGGCGGGAAAGCGTGGCGCCAAATATTTCGGTGAAGATTTTGGGAAATTCCACATGAGCATCAAACTTGCGCTGTTTGTCTTTGTGATTGCTGGTCTACTTGCTTGCGGATCATCGAGCGAACTTGCTCCGCTTCCCATAATCCATACTGTGGTCGTAACGGCCACTCCGAAACCAACCGTAGTTCAGAGAGCAACTCAGGCTCCAACTCCGATAATCCATACGGTCGTTGTCACCGCTACGCCCGTCCCCACCGCGCCAACAACCCCCACACCAACCCCTCCACCGGCCCAGGTCCCAACTCCTACAGCCACGATGGCGCCTACCCCTACGCCGCTGCCTACGCCAACGCCCACCCCGGAACCCACCAGCACGCCGATTCCGGACGATCATGGCGACGATCGAACTACTTCAACCTCTGCCGGCTTAACCTTGGACAACTCGCCACTATTTATTCGCGGGAATTTCGAGAAACCTGGTGATACCGATACGTTCTCTTTTCAGGGCTTGAATGGAGAAACATTCGTCTTCAGCGCCAACTTTCTATTGAGCGGCGCGATCGTGACTGCGGTCGGTCATCCAAAATTGATCCTGTATAGTGCGTCGCCCTCCTCGCCGTTTGCAATCGACGACGGGGCGGGGAACATGTTATACGTGACCGGTGGGGGCACGATGTACCTTGATGTGTCGAGCTATAACGCGAAATATACCGGCAATTACCAGATAGTGGTGGACCGCATCAAATAATCGAATGGCGCTTTAGAAGCGTGGAAGGGAGGCGAGCTGCTTCACTTCGAGGGATCACAGAGGCGGTTGAAACCCCTACTGCAAGTCTGAGATATCGTCAGAATGACTTCCTCTTAAAGCGCAGTGGCCACACACCCGGCAAACCGGATGTAGATCGTTGTATTGAGGATGCCTTTGTTTGCAAAACCCGGCACCGTCATCCCGGCACCTGGGACACCCTTCGCAATAGCGTCCACCGGCCCTCTGGGATCGTTGAGTTTCTTTATCTGTAACTGTGACCATAGATTGACCTACTGGAAGAACTAAACCTTTATCTAGCTTGTTTGACTGATCGGCGATGCGGTTACAGGAGAATATCACAAGCTATATCATCGGTTGGGGTTTCAGTGAATGTCCCCGCGGACTATTTTTGTGGAAATCAGCAAAAGCTTCGCTTTTCTGTCCAACGACTTTATCTCGGCCTCACGTTTTGAGGCGGGTCCCCTGCCCTGGTGATCTTCCTGGTAAACGAGCTGAAGCGGACCACGGCCTTTGGTGTACTTCGCGCCTTGCCCCGCTACATGCTCCGCCATGCGGCGCTCTAGATCATTGGTGATGCCCGTATACAGGGTTCCGTCGGCGCACCGCAGAACATAAACGGTCCAGTTCAAACGCCCCTGCCATATCCAAATAGAGTTTGCACCACTGGCCTGATGATGAGGCCCCTGCTGTGCCCAGAAGTTCACAGGACGAGCCCATGTTGTTGACCATATGGGCCAGCCTGGTTGCCGCACCCTGGCTGCAGCCATTATGCCATATGATCCCGCCCCTATTCCTCTCGGAATTCTACCGCTTGGCTGGCTGCTTGGTCTCTTTCCAACTCGGGTGGAACCCACGGGCCGTTTTACAAGTATAATTAACGCCGTTAACGCATGGATGGGACTTCCAATCGACCAGAGCGGGCCGCCCGGCGGGGTTGGCGCCACCGGGGTTAATGTGTATGGCAGACAATGTGGAAGGCGCGACGAAAGAGGCCTTGCTGGACCTGCAGATACAGACCTTCTATCAGGTAAACCGGTTCATCAGTTCGATCCACGATATGGACCAACTGCTGATCCTGATCATGCAGGAATCTGAATCGGCGGTTAGCGCTGAGGCCAGTTGCATCGCCATCCGCGATCCAGAAGATGGCAGGCTTCACATCGAATTCGCCATCGGTGAGGCCAGCGAGGACGTGCGGCATATAACTCTGGCCATGGGTCAGGGTGTGCTGGGCACCGTGGCCGCCACCGGCAAAACGCTACGGGTCGACGATGTGACATTGGACTCTCGTTTCGACTCGTCCGTGGACCAAATATCCGGCTTCGTGACCCGGTCTCTTTTGGCAACTCCCATTCAATGGCGCGGCGAGCTGTTGGGCGTCTTGGAGGTGGTCAATAAACGGGACGGAGCGCACTTCAACGAAAACGACGAACGACTTTTGGAGATCGTGGCCAACCAGGCGGCGATCGCGGTGGAGAACAGCCGGCTGGTGGAAGGGATGGTGCGGTCGGAGCGGCTTTCGGCCATCGGAAACATGGCGGCGTCTCTGATGAACGATTTTAAAAGCCCGCTAACCGATATCCGCGGGTTCGCTCAACTCCTGGCAAACCCGGAGATAGATACCGAAAGGCGAAAATGGCTCTCCGACATGATTCTTGACGACATCGACCGCTACGTGGGTATGGCCCAAGAGTTGCTGGACTACTCCAAAGGAGTAATCAGCCTTAACTTCAAGGTCGTGCAGTTGGGTGCCTGGCTGGACCGGCTAACGGACCGCATGGGGGATGATTTGGGCGAGGCCAACATCCGTTTTTCCAAGAATCTCAACTTCGTCCGCGACGTGATCATGGACGAGGCCCGGGTCCGGCGGGCCGTACTGAACCTGGTGGCAAATGCGGTTAATGCGATGCCGGAAGGTGGTGAACTGACCATTGCCACAGATGGAACCGAAGGCCGGTGGCGATTGTCGGTGGCGGATACCGGGCCGGGTATTCCTCTGGATCTCCGCTCCCGGATCTTCGAGCCATTCGTCCGCCTGGGCAGGGAATATGAAACCGGGCTGGGCTTGGCCATCGCCAAGGAAGTTGTCGAGGGTCACGGTGGCAGCTTGAGCTTCGAAACGCGGACCTCCGGTGAGGCCGATGGACGGGAATCAGGAACTATTTTTCAGATCGAGATTCCGGTATCGCCAGCCGGGTCATAAACAGGTGGCTGAGGCCCGTTGACCCAGCGGGCGCCCATCTCACGCGGTGTCACTTGGAACTAGAAGGGCGTTCCGCCACAGGTGCGCGCGCCTCCGATAAAGAGAATCGCAACCGCGTCTTTGAACTCCGCCGCCTCGAAACTTGCCCTGGCATCGCAGAACGCGGGCTCCAATTTCAGTAATTCCGCGCGGGCGCCGTCAAGATCACCTCCCCGGCCAAGCCGGTCCACCTCCGTAACGATCTTCACCACTCGGCTGAAGAACGCGCGTAGCCGTTCATGGTCGGCGCTCAGCTCGCCTGGAGGAGTGATCGTCTCCAGAGCAGAGGCGAATCCCTGAAACGCGTCCCGGGCGCTGGCGGCCGTCTCCGACAAGATCTGATTCAACTCCTCTGGGGTCAGAGAAAGGCGGAACCCGATGTTGCCCTGTGAAGCCGAGAATGTGGGCATGAATCCTCGTATGAGGTCATTTATAACGGTCTCGAATTCGCCATCCAGGGCCGAATCATCTGGGGTGCAGATCGCTAACTGCTGATCCGATAGTCCGACGCGTTGGCAAAAGACGGGAGACAGAGCGATTCGGGCGGTGACATCGAAACCGCTTAGTTGACCGTTGAGGATGGAAAATCTAACCAGGTCTCCGGCTTCAACTGCTTCGGCGGCTGCAGTGTCGGTCCGAAGTTGCTCTTTGGAGGCTTCCAGCCATATCTTGTGGTCTTCACGGAAGCGTTCCGGTGGGACAAGGGCTTCTAGGATGGCCGTTTTTTCGATGAAGGGTGTGCCTACGCCGGCTTGGAGTAGTGCGGCTATCAAAGCCTCCCGAACGGGATAAGTCTGTGTAAAGATCGTGCCGAAAGCTTGAAATATCGCCATCGCCGATTGCTCCGCCCTCACGACTTCGCTCAGGTAAGTGGACTCTTCGGAACTCAGCCCCGGCGAACCCTGCTGAGAGGCTGGCTCGACCGTGGGACTAATAGTAGCAGCCGGTATCGGCGTGGCCGTGGCATCGGACCCGCAGGCGGCCAGTGCCAATGAAGCGATTACGGCAATTAATCCTGGCATCCAAATTGCCTTACCAAAGCGCATATAGTGCCTCTTGCTCAAGAATGTAGGTCAATCGCCAGATTGAGATGCGTTAAGAGGCCTTAAGATGCACCGCCGGCCAATTCCGCCGGCTATATCGTATCCGGCGAAGTCCGATCCGCAAAAAAATACACCGCCGCCACCGGGGGGATGGTGGCGGCGGCGTTGGCGGTGATGAGAATAGTCCGGTTAAACCGCGCCCTTTTCAGAACGCCGCGAGTCAGCGGGTTCGGCGAGTCCTATTTTGCCGCAGGGACGCCGGCGCCCCGAGATTGGAGGGGCCGTTCGGATTCCCACGGGAGAGCAGGAAAAGGGCCGTTGACCACCAGACCGCCATGACACCGCCACCGGCGGTCCGAAGGACAAATATGGGGCTGACAAGCAGAAGCCGCAGACACCAGCGAAGGAAAACGACGGGGGCGAGGACCACCGTCAGGGCCCCGGCGAAAATGGATGATAAAAGATACCGCGGGGGCGATTTGATCCGCATGGTGAATTGCATGGCCCCAGTATTTAGCCGCCGTGGGCCTGCATCCAGTACCATCGCGGCCATCTCAATGGCCGTAATGGGCCACACCATAGGCCCTTAAGGGCCGGACCCGGCTCCGCCTTTGGGCAAAGGCCGGCGAGGGTGCACTTGACCAGATCAACCGGATGAGGGATTCTAGGATTAGAATCTAAAGAGCCTACTTATCTGCATTCTATCCCATCGATTCAAGCCCAAATGGCAAAGAGATAACATGACCAACCAAAGCTATAACTCCCTAACCGCCGAAGAGCGGAATGTGATTGAGCACAGGGGGACCGAACGGCCCTTCACCGGAGAATACGACAATTTCTATGAAGCCGGCTCTTATGTTTGCCGCAAATGCGACGCCGAGGTCTACCGGTCGGTTGATAAATTCGACGCCCATTGCGGCTGGCCGGCTTTCGATAAAGAGGTCGAGGGGGCCGTGAAACATCTCACCGACGCCGATGGCCGGCGGATCGAGGTGGAGTGCGCCAATTGCGGCGGCCACCTGGGCCACGTCTTCATGGGAGAGGGGTTCACCCCCACCAATGCCCGCCACTGCATAAATTCAATATCTATGAAGTTCATACCGGCGGAATAGGTCAGCGGCAAGCCGGAAAGAGAGCGTATCCTTCTGGCGGGACGGAGAATCCCATATCCCGAAATGGTCCGGCTCATCTTTTCGCTTTCATCAACTCCATCGCCACGTACCGGGTCAGCGTAATCTCCCCTGGAGTGAGGCTCATGCCATTGGTGCCGGGGTAAAGCAGCCGGCCGGGGTCCTCAAAGACGTGCCGCAGTCCCAATATGTGACCGACTTCGTGGCTGCTGACCCGGCGGTCGAATACGCTGGGCTCGTCCATCACCATGTACCAACCGGTGCCCAGCGGCGTGATCCCGTTGGACCCGCCGATTCTCCTGGTGTAGAAGCCGCTGATCAGACTGGACTCAGGGCCGGTCACATTGAATGCGATGGTCCCGCCCAAGCGGTCGAAGAAAGCCCGGATGTCCCCCACCGCCACCTGTGCCAGCACATCCGCCTCCACCACGATCGTTTCCAGGTTCGCCAATTCCAGGTGTATCCCGGCCTGGCCCCAGATCTCGTTCATCCCCGCCAGTATGACGGCCAACTCTTCTTCGCTGCGGTGGCTGGATAGTGTGGTGTCCGGATTCTCAAGGTCGTCCACCAAGAGGTACATCGATATCCCAACGGTGATCTCTTCGGCGAATGCTTTAGCCGAGGATTCAGGCGTGCCCAGGACGGCCGCGGATTGGCCTCCGCAAGCTGCCAGGGCTGCAACCCCGGTGATGAAAACCACGGAAATTAGTCCGGTCCATCGTTTTTTGCGTCCTGGCCGGTCAAGCAAGATTCGTTCCATCCCATTGTTTTGGATTGGGTACAATAACCAGACATACGTCAATGGTGGGGGCAAGAGATGTGCCGGAGCATCAAGACACTGCGAAACTTTGAACAAGAAGCGTCGGATACCGAAGTGCGCGAGGCCGCGCTGCAGTTCGTGCGCAAGATCAGCGGCTACCGCCACCCGTCTCAGGCCAACACTGAAGCGTTTGAGAAAGCCGTGGACGACATCTCAATGATTTCTCGGAGGCTGCTTGGTTCGCTGATCAGTCGTACCCCGGCGGCGGCGAGGAAGCCCAGCTAGCTGGCTTAACCGGCGGCGGGGGCGTACTTGTCGCCTTCTTGGCGGGTGATGCGGCCCGAAGCCATGAGCCACATGCGCGATATCTCCGGTCCCATGAATTTGAACGTGGAGCGCAACTCCTTCTGCAATGACGGATAATCGGCGCCCGGCAGCAGGTCGTAGAACCAACCGCAGAAGCCGCCGTGCTCTTTCTGGATCCCCTGGATGATCCCCGCGTTGGCGATGACGGCCTGGATCTTCTGCCGGTTGCGGATGATTCCCGGGTCCTCCCGCAGCCGCTCCACGTCGGGCAGGCCCATGGCCGCCACAACGCCGATCTTCCAATCGGCGAAGGCGGCGCGGAAACTGTCCCGCCGGGAGAGCACCATCCGCCAGGTGAGGCCGGCCTGAAACACCTGCAGGCTCATCACCTCGAATAGAGCGTCGTCATCGGATGCCCGTTTGCCCCAGATCTCGTTGGAGTACCACTCGCGGAACGGGTCGCCCGATACCCTTTCCTTGGCCTCCCATTCTTCCGTCGTTTCTTCAGGCATTTATCTTTCCCTTTCTGATGATGCCGAATCTTTTATCTGGGCACTATGGCCAGGGTGACGTAGGACGCCTGCTGGCTGTCGTGGAACACGGTCTGGAGCGCCGGCCGCAGTTCGGTGTCTTCGGCGATGATGTTTCCGGTATTGGTGTTGCGGTCGAACCTGGGGAAATTGCTGCTGGATATCTCCAGGCGTATCCGGTGTCCGGCCTTGAACACGTTGCTGGTGGCCCAGAGGTCTATCTCGTAACGATAGGGCCGGCCCGGCTCCAGCAGCGTGGGGTTGGACATGGAGTCGCGGTAGCGGGCGCGTATGATCCCGTCGGTCAGGTTCCGGGCGCAGCCGTCTTCGCAAACGTCCACCAGCTTTGCGGTGAAGTCGGTGTCCGTCGCCGACGTGGCCGCCCACAGCGTCACCGTCACCGGCCCGGTAACCTCCACATCCCGCTCCAGGGGCGGTGTGGTGTAGACCAATACATCCTGGCGCTCTTCCACCTGGTTCTGGTCGTAGGCGCCGTTGGCCGCGAAGTAGGGGTTGCAGCACAGCGCGCCGCCGGTGGTGGGCACCGGGTCGGCCGGGTTGTACAGGAACACGTCCGGCGGCTCACCGTCCGGAGCTTGGGCGCCCAAGCTGCCGTCGCCGTTCTTGGAGTT
>JADFNR010000120.1 GCA_022563275.1 Chloroflexota bacterium
TCATGCGGTCGACCAACCAGGGCGACACCTGGGAACGCTTCGACAAGGGCATCAGCCCGGCCAGCACCACCTTTGGCATAGCGGTGAACGAACACTCCCCAGACCAGGTGTACTTCTGCACCCGGAAGGGTGAGGTTTTCGGCACGCGGGACGGCGGCCAGACCTGGTCCTCGCACGTGCTTCCGGAGATGGCCGGCAACGTTAAAGCCATCGCCTGCGCTTCGGCCTAGAGCAAAACCCACCCGAGACTAAGCAGGGCGGCAATGTGCCGCCCTGCACTCCAACTTCGAACACGGCGGTCAAACGCTGTTGGGCCTGCCTCCCGGCACGCCCGGCTGATAGAAACCGAGCGAGAAACGGCGCTTGCTACAATTTCCCTACCAGGCTCTTCAAAAGGTCGTTGGACCTGGCTAGCGAGGCATCTTCGTCCTTTCCCACCGGAAAGACCGAGGCCAAGAAATCGGTCGCCCCGGCTTCGGCGTAGGCCTTTAGCTGCTCTGCAACCTCGTCTTCGTTGCCGATGAGGGCCACTTCCGAGGGGCCTTCAACGCCTTCCAGGTCCAGCATTCTTCTGTAGTTGGTTAGCTGGCCGTAACGCTCGTAGGTCTTGGCGGCCTGTTCCCGCGCCGCTTGGGGGTCGCCGGTCACGGCAAGAGGCATGCCGACACAGATGCGAGGCGGCGGTCTGTCCGCGGATTCGGCCGCCCGGTTGATCCGCGGGGCCACGTGGGATTTGACGGTCTTTGCTCCAGCCATCCAAGTGAACGTGCCATCGGCCTGCTCACCGGCGATCCGCAGCATCATGGGCGCCAATGCCGCGATGACCACCGGCACGGGAAGCGCGCCCGGCACATCAGCCTTGGCCGTAACATTGAAGAATCTGCCGTGGAAGTCGACATTACCGTCGTCCAGCAAAGGTCTCAGCACATTCAGATACTCTTCCATGTGCCGGGCCGGGCGTTCGTAGGACAGCCCCATCACGTCTTCTATCGCCGGCCGGTGGGACAAGCCCACGCCCAAGGTCATGCGGCCTCCGGATGCGATCTGGGCCGTCAGGGCATGTTTTGCCAAGGTCAGAGGGTGTATGGGGAATATAGGGACAACCGCGGTGCCCACGGCGATCGTGCTGGTCTTGGAAGCCGCCAGCGATAGGGCGGTGAGAGCATCAAAGCCGGGCCCTGAAGAGATTTGCGGCAGCCAGATGCTGTCAAAACCGTCTTCTTCGGCCTGGACGAATTCTCGAATCAGTGAATGTAGCTCGGCTGCCGCTCCCCTAGCTCCGGTTATAAGTCCGATACGCATGAATCACCCTTCTATGCAAGATCAAGAGTACCCGAACCGCATCAACCAATCCCCACCAACGCTACCAACACCGCCCGACAAACCCCAGCTGAGCCGGCTAGGGGCGGACCCAGGTTTCGGACCAGGCTAGGCAGGCGGAACTGCTGTCCTTTTCGCCCCGGCGGTCGGTGGTCACTTTGCCTGAAGCCACATTTCCATTGATGGTCAATTGGGCCTTTCTGGCTGGAATGAAGCAGCTATATACCCCATGGGGCCGTCCCGAGGCGCTGCCGGCGGGCACCACCAGCATATAAGGCTCCATGAAGTCGTACCAGGTCATGGCGATCTCATCATTGTCACTTATGATTGTTTCGGTCCAGAAGGTGTTTGGGTCGCCCTTCTTGCCAAACTCGGCGTCGATGATCTGCATATTCTGATCGGCGAAAGGCGGGTAGAGCAGACTCTCAATCTCGTCTTGAAGCCACCGGGCAACCGCGATGTTATCGGAATAGATTCGCACCTCGTTATCCATCAGGTAAGTCTGCATGAATAGAACGTGCCCCGTTCCGCCGGGAGACCACAACACCCGCCAGTGGCTGGCCCTGGTTGTCTCTTGATTGCTCGACTCGTCCGATAACCGGATGAACGAGTTCTCGCCGGTCATACGGATCTTGTTCGGGTCGGTGGGGTTGGTTGTGGCCATGGTTGAGTCTCCTTGATTTATGGGTTTATCGATGGCGCAACGACTGCGATTGAGAGTGGCGACATGTTAGCACTCAAAATGGCTGCGGGCCACCGAGGTCTCGATCAAACGCTAATGGACTCGCAGATATAAAGCGGCCACCCGACTGAAGGGTGGCCGCTTTCTTTCCCCAATACAGATTGGGCCGGTTAACTCTTGGCGGGGAACCAGTCCTGCTTCCAGGGGAAGTCGCCGTTGGCGTCGTCGTAGGCGGGGCCGCCGGCGTCAACCCGGTCCCGGTAGGGGCTGGTGATGGGCTCGCTGTAGGGGTAGAGTCCGCCTTCGTAGGCCTCCGGGCCCTTCTTGAAGTGCCTGGCCTGTTCTGGGGTCTCCACGAACGGCATGTCGATGTCGTAGAGCTTGTCCAAGGTCTTGGGCCGGGGGCCGGCCTTGGAAACGTGACCGTAGAGTTCACGTCCCATGATGTCCTCGGCCATCCAGACGCAGTCGATCAGCTTGTCGATGTCCACTCCGGTGGGAATGCCCATGTCTTCCATCATATGGAGCAGGTCCTCGGAGGGGGCCATGCCGGTGGAGCGGCCATTGCCGCAGTAGGGGCAGCCGCCGAACCCGCCGATGGTGCCGTCCAGTTCCAGGGTGTCGTCGGGGCCCAGGACCTTCATGGCGGCGTAGGCCGATGCGATGGCCATATTGCGGCCGTTGTGCAGGTGCAGGCGGATGTGATTTACCTCCGGCCACATTTCCTTGACCCGGTAAACGCTCTCTTCAACCTTGGCCGGCGTGCAGTGGCTCATGGGGTCGCCCATGGACACGCTGCGCACGTCGATCCCGACCTCGTCCCACATGCTGTGCTGTCTTTCCAGCATGGTCATCAGGTTGTCCACTGGGAACTCGCCCATGAAGTTGGAACCCCAACTGGCGTTGGTCCCGATGCCCGCTTCTTTGATGCTGAGCTCTTGGGCCTGGGCCACGACCTGCGGCCAGCGCTCCATCTCCTGCATCTGGGTCCGGTTGGTGTTGCGCCGGACGAATACATCGCACATGTGGACGTTCAAACGTGGGTAGGCGTCCCGCTCGATGGTCAGAGGGGGAGAATAAGCCTTGGCCCGTTCCACACCCCGGGAGTTCAGCGCCAAAGCGGTGTAGGTGACGCCGGGTTTGGGGGTGAACTTGGTAACGATCTCGTCGATTCGCTCCATCTGCGGGGTCCATTTGGGGCTGACGAAGGAACCCACGACAATGGTCTTAAGGCCGGTTTCCGAGAGAGCGTCCAGCAGCCGGACCTTGTCGTCAACGGAGATCTGGGCGTCTTCGATCTGCATGCCTTCGCGCATGCCTTCTTCCTTATATTTCACTATCGGCCAATCAGGCATTGGAGCCTCCTTAATTCGGACGTGTCTGAATCGGGATAGGTCCTAACGATATCGCGCAGCGCCCGGCCGTGACCGGCGCATCAGATTCGGGTGCCCATTACGGGTGTTTCCAGTTGGCCGGATTGTATGGCGGCCACAGATTCATGTCAAGAATTAACCGGTCAGGACAGCGGCTCGCAGAGCCCATGCCAAGGCCATGACAAGCCAGTTTGGGGCGCGGTTGGGCCACGTATTGACACTGATTCCGCGCACCTTCTATAATTCTCCATGCACCCGAAAGACGGGTGGCGCGATTAAAAATAAAATAATCTAGGCACGTAGGGGAGCTCGGTTTAGCCGGGCTGAGAGGGCGGCCTTAAATGCCACCGACCCTTGCGAACCTGATCTGGGTAATGCCAGCGGAGGGAATCGGACTAGAATGCTAACTTTTTGTTATGCCGTCAATATTCAACCGTTGGCGGCTATTTTTTTGCCCGCCCAAAACGTTTAATCACCTGAAGCGTTTATTCGCCGCCTGATTTCCGGCGGCAGATCCCGATAGGTAGATTTCAGATGTCAACGGACACAGCAGTCCGGCCCAAAATACGGATCGAGTCGGTCCACAAATCCTACGTCATCGACGGCAGGCGGCAGGAAGTGCTGGCCGGAATAGACCTGACGGTGAATGAAGGCGAGTTCGTCAGCATCATCGGCCCCAGCGGCTGCGGCAAGAGCACGCTGCTCAACATCATCGCCGGACTGGACCAGACAGACTCGGGCATCGTCGAACTGTCCGGGACCCAAGACCAGCGCCTGGGCCGGACCGGCTACATGCAGCAGAAGGACCTGCTCCTCCCCTGGCGCTCGGTCTTGGACAACACGATCTTGGGCCTGGAACTGCGGGGAGTGCCCCGGCGGCAGGCCCGGGAACGGGCCTTGGAGTTCACCGAGGAGTTCGGCCTCAAGGGCTTCGAGCACCTATACCCCTTCGCGCTTTCCGGCGGCATGCGGCAGCGGGCCGCTTTTCTCAGGACCATGCTGCTGGACCAAGACGTCGTGTTGTTGGACGAGCCCTTCGGCGCTCTGGACGCCCTGACCCGGACCCAGATGCAGGAATGGCTTCTGCAGTTGTGGGAGTCGTTCAACAAGACCATCGTCTTGATCACTCACGACGTTGACGAGGCGCTGCTCCTATCCGACAAGGTGTACCTGCTCACCGCCAGACCGGGCCGGGTCACCTTGCTCCTGGATGTGGCATTGCCCCGTCCACGTCATTACGACATGGTGACCAGTCCCGAATTCAGCGCCCTCAAGGCCCGTCTGATGGAGGCGCTCCGGCCGCAGATCGAAGCGATCCGGTCCAGCGCTCAGGCCGGCTGAATCAGATGAATATCCTAAAGAAAATTCCCGGCCTGGCAACTTGGTTCCTGCCCGTCTCCATCCTGATCGGGTTGGTGGCGGGGTGGGAGTTGTGGGTGAATCTGGCCGATGTCCCCAAGTGGCAGCTACCGGCGCCCTCCGAGATCGCCGAGGAGTTGGGCTCCAGCAGCGGCCTCCTCTGGAAGCACACCCTGGTCACCCTGCAAGAGATCGTGTTTGGGTTCTTGGCCGCACTAGCCGCTGGGCTGGTCCTGGCCGGCGGGATAGCCTATTCCAGGGTATTGGAACGCTCGGTCTATCCCATCGTCATCGCCTCCCAGACGGTGCCCATCATCGCCATCGCGCCTCTGCTGTTGATCTGGGTTGGCTACGGGCTCACGCCAAAGATAATCATCGTGGCCCTGATCTGCTTCTATCCCATCGCCGTGAACACGGTGGACGGGCTGAAAGCCACCGACCCGGACATGGTCAACATGCTCCGGACTCTGGGGGCTTCCAGGTGGCAGGTGTTCACCAAGCTGCAGATCCCCACGGCGCTGCCCTTCATGTTCTCGGGCATCAAGATAGGCGTCTCCGTGAGCGTGATCGCCGCCGTTATCGGCGAATGGGTCGGGGCCAGCGAGGGACTGGGCTACCTGATCACCTATTCCCAGCCCCTGTTCCTAACGGCGAGAGTCTTCGCCGCGATATTCGTTCTTTCAGTCATGGGCGTCGGCCTGTTCTTGCTGGCGGTGATCGCCGAACGAATGATGATGCCCTGGCATTTCAACGAGAAACGGGCCAACTCGATGCGCCAACTCTAGGCGCCCAGATTTAGATCCAGCTAATAAGGAATAAGGAGACTTCTCACGATGCGATTCATCACCAAACGGGCCGCCATATTGGTCTCGCTGCTTTTCGTTTTCTCATTCTTGGCCGCTGCCTGCGGCGGCGGCGCAACTGCGGAGCCCGCCGCAGCCCCCACGGAAGCGCCCAAGGCGCTGACCAAGGTCACGATCGCCCTGGACTGGTTCCCCTGGGCCAACCATTCGGGTCTCTTCATAGCCCAAGAGCGGGGCTACTTCGCCGAGCAGGGACTGGAGGTGAAAATCTACGTCCCCGGCGACCCGTCCACCGTGCTGCAGACCGTCGCGGCCGGCCGGGACGATTTCGGCATCAGCTACCAGCCTGAACTGCTCCTCGCCCGTGAACAGGGCATCAAAGCAGTGTCCATAATGGCCCTGGTCCAGCACCCGCTCAACTCGGTGATGGCCCTGAAAGAGTCCGGGATAGCCGAGCCCAGGGACCTGAAGGGCAAGAAGGTCGGCTCGCCGGGGCTGCCCTCGGACGAGGCGCTGATCGACACCATGCTGCGTTACCAGGGGCTGACCATAGATGATGTCGAGATGGTGAACGTCGGTTTCGACCTAGTTTCGGCCCTGATCAGCAAGAGAGTGGACGCCATCGTGGGGGCCTACTGGGTCCACGAATCCATCTCGGCCACCAATCTGGGTTTCGAACTGAACATAATGCGCATGGAGGAGAACGGCGTCCCGGATTTCTATGAATTGGTGATCGTCGCCAGCGAAGACAAGATCGCCAACGACCCGGAAGTAGTCCAGAAATTCGTCCGCGCCGTCACGCGGGGTTACCAGGACGCCATCGCCGACCCGCTGGACGCCGTGGCCCTCTTGAAATCCGTGAAACCGGAGACCGACCTGGACATCGAGAATCCCGGTGTCAAGTTGTTGGCCCCATTGTGGACGACGGACAACGGCGTTTTCGGCTGGCAGGAACAGGACCGCTGGGAGAATTTCGCTCAGTGGATGGTCGATACCGGCCGGCTGACCTCGGCCACCGCCGCCACCGACGCCTATGACAATAGTTTCGTGGAGGGCGCCAGATAGTGCCAGAGCAGGTTATTCCCGGTGATATACTTTCCCCACATTTGGCAGCTCGACCCGTAAAGCTGGTTATTGGGGGATAGCCGATGTCGCTCTATTTTCTCTTGGGGTCGTTGACCCATGACGGCCAACGGATGCTTCACGGCAACCCGAACCTAATCACGGACCGCACCCGGGACCTGAAAATTCCAGGGGCTGAGATTCTGGGCCAGTACGCCGTCTTGGGCCGGTATGACTTCGTGATAATGGTGGAGGCCGACGACAATGATGCGGTGGCCAGATTGTCCTTGGAACTGGGCATGCGCACCGGACTCCATCTGGAGACACTGCCGGCCATCCCCATCGGATTCATGGGCGACGGGCCTCCTCCTAGCCCGGCCGACCAGGAAGAGCCGGTGAGACTAACCCCGGACTTTACGCCGCCGGACGGGCCGGGGGACGAGTAAATTATTGGGCTGATCTATCCGGCTAAATTCTCGACGGCACGCCTGTGCCGCCAGTGTTGAGGACGTAAGGGCATTGGGTTTAAGCGACGAACTCCGGGCCGGGGTTGGGCCCATCTGGGAGAAGGTGGTCACCCACCCCTTCGTCACCGATATGGCCGATGGGTCCCTGGACCGGAAGACCTTCGACATCTATTTCGACCAGGACTACCTGTTCCTGCGGGACTGGTCGATACTGCTCAGCCTGGCCATCGCCAAAGCCCCCGACTTCGACGCTGCCCGTGAACTGGTGGGGTTCTTGCACCTGGGGCTGGGCGGCGAAGAGGGCCTGTTTCAAGAGGCGTTCCGGGAACGGGGCCTCTCCCGCGAAGCGGTGAAGGGGCTCCAGTACCTGCCCACCACCCAGAACTACAGCGGCTACCTGCGCACCCAGGCCTACGAGGGCACGTTCATCGAGGTCGCCGCCACGTTGCTGGCGGTGGAGTGGCCCTACCTGGACTGGGCCCAACAGGCGGAGCAGGCAGGCAAGAAACCGGGCGACCGCTACTACCAGACTTGGATCGACATCCACACCAGTTCCGGCATGTCCAGGTTCGTGGACTGGCTGCGCAGCGTGGTGGACGGGTGCGCTCCCACCCCGGACCAGCGGGAGAAGCTGCAGGAAATATTCCGGAACGTGCTCCGCTATGAGTATCAGTTCTTCGACATGGCCTACCGGGGGGAAACGTGGCCGGAGTGAGACAAGTTCCCTCCGCAATGACCATAGCAGGCTCCGACTCGGGCGCCGGGGCGGGGATACAGGCCGACCTCAAGACCTTCGCCGCCCTGGGTGTTTACGGCACATCGGTATTGACCGCCATCACCGCGCAAAACACGGTGGCCGTGACCGCCGTGCATGAGGTCCCGACCGATGTGATCGAGGCCCAGATCGACGCGGTGGTGACCGACATCGGTGTGGACGCCTTGAAGACGGGCATGCTGTCCAGCAGCGCCATCATCGAATGCGTCACGGCATCACTGAAGAAGTATCCCGGTATACCGGGACTCCGGCGGTTGGTCGTGGACCCGGTGATGGTCGCCAAGAGCGGCGACTCCCTCCTGGAGAAAGATGCCGTCGAAACCCTGCGTCAACGGCTGCTGCCCATGGCCGCGGTGGTCACCCCAAACATCCCCGAGGCCGAAACCCTGACCGGCCTGTCCATCGTCACCGATGAAGACGTCCGGGAAGCGGCCCGGGCCATCGTTGGCATGGGCGCCACGTCGGTGGTGGTCAAAGGGGGGCACCGGGAGGGGCCCGCAACCGATGTGTACTATGATGGCAGTGACTTCGAAATTTTCACATCGCCCCGGATCGAGACCGTCAATACCCACGGGACCGGCTGCACCTTCGCCTCGGCGGTGGCCGCCGGCCTGGCCAAAGGCCTTCAAACCAAAGACGCCGTGGGGCTGGCCAAGGAATTTGTCACCGAGGCCATCCGCCGCTCTTTCCCCATCGGCCAGGGACACGGTCCCCTGCATCACTTCTACAAGCTCTGGCCGGAAAAGCTTTAGTCGAAACCGGAGGGCCAAGAAGATGACTACGCAGCCCAGCACCTTCAGGTGTCCCGTCGAGATCGGGCCCAGGGACGGCGCCCGGTTCCAGCGGGTGATCGTCGTCGCCGGGTCGGAAAACATCTATTCGGTGCTCCCCTCCACCCTGTTGGAGATGCTGGGCGTATCCCCGGAATGGGAATCCCGGTTCACCCTGCCCGGCGGCGGCTGGGAGATGCTGCCCATGGCCGAGGTGCGCATGCGAATCGACGGCCAAGAGCGCACCACCATCTGCGTCTACGGCAAGCCGGATGGCGATCCCATACTGGGCCGCCACACCCTGGCCGCATTCGGCCTGGCCGCTGACCACGGCGAGAAGAAACTGGTCCAGGCCGACATGTTCTTGAGCTAGCATTTCCCATCATTAATCAGCTAAACGATTAGCCTTACTAACACCGTTCGTGGTGAGCCCGTCGAACCACCACTCCGAGTGAGTCGATATTCCCCGATCAAAGCCGTGGCTGATGCGCGCCCTTCGACGCGGCTCAGGACGAACGGATAACCGCAACGGCTAAATTCCAAACCAAGTACCACGTGCACCTTCCACACGATACAAACCCAGCTTTCTTCCGCCTTCCGTCGTGTCTGGTTCCTGCCCCCTGCGGTATAATGCACGATTAGTATGTCAACGGCTGCCCAGACACCATTCCACCGGACACCATTCCAAAGGAACACCCTTCCCGATGTTTAAACCCGTATCCAGCCGCGTAAGTTTCCCGGAGTTGGACGCCAACGTCCTGCAGCGATGGAAGGATAAGGACGTCTTCCGCCGCACCGAGAGCGAACGCCCTGACGCCCCTCTTTTCATGATGTACGAGGGCCCGCCCACGGCCAACGGCAGCCCCGGCATCCACCACGTTCTGGCCCGGGTCTTCAAAGACGTCATCTGCCGTTACCGCACCATGAAGGGCTACCGTGTGCAGCGCAAGGGCGGCTGGGACACCCACGGACTGCCCGTGGAGTTGGAGGTCGAGAAAGAGCTGGGCCTGAAGAGCAAAAAGGAGATCGAAGAGTACGGCATCGAGGAGTTCAACAAGAGATGCCGGGAGAGCGTCTTCCGCTACGTGAAAGAGTGGGAGACCATGACCGACCGCATCGGCTACTGGGTCGATATGGAAGACCCCTACGTCACCCTGCACAACGACTACATCGAGACCGGCTGGTGGATGCTGAAAACCCTGTGGGACCGGGACCTGCTCTACCAGACCATGCGCGGCACTCCACACTGTCCCCGCTGCGTGACCAGCCTCAGCTCCCACGAGGTGGCCCTGGGCTACCGGGAGAACACGCCCGACCCCTCAGTCTTCGTAAAGTTCCAGCTTGACCCGGCTGCTACATCAGGAAAGGCCGGGGACAAAGCCGCCGTCCTAGAAAAGCTGGGCGCCGGCAATTTTGACGTGTTCTTTCTGGCTTGGACCACTACGCCATGGACCCTGCCCGGCAACACGGCCCTGGCCGTGGACAAGGACGCTGACTACAGCATCGTTGAACTGGAAGACGAAGGCGGCCGCCACCGTTTAGTGCTGGCGCAAGCATTGGTCTCGGCCAATATCAAACAAGAACACACCATCGCCGGCTCAGTCAAGGGCTCCGACCTGGTGGGGCTGGGCTACACACCCCTCTATGATCCCAACGAGTTTGGGTCTCAGGTGCAGCGGTTCGTGCACCGGCCCGGGCCTGG
>JADFNR010000016.1 GCA_022563275.1 Chloroflexota bacterium
ATTATGCCACAACAGGCGTTGTTTATCCCCGCATCCCGCCCCGGCGCGCGACCAATTCCCACGCATCGCCGATGGGTTGGCCGTGGCACCCTAGCCCTCACGGGCCAGCGCCAAGCCCCAGACACTGACCGCTCCGGCCTCTTTCAGGGCGGCGGCGCAGGCCGAGAGGGTGCTTCCCGTGGTGGCGACATCGTCCACCAACAAGATGGACATGCCCCTAACTTCGGCCGACGACTCGAAGTTCCCGGCGACGTTGGCCCGGCGGTGTTCCCGGTTTCTGGCTTCTACTTGAGGCGGCGAGTCATTGGCGCGTTTCAGAAGGTCATTGCGCACCGGCAACTCCAGCAGCTTTCCGGCCTCCCTGGCCAGAAGTTCCGACTGGTTGTAGCCCCGGCTCCGCAGGCGGCGAGGGTGGAGAGGCACTGGGACCAATATTTCGCCAGGCAATTTGTGAGAATCCAGGTAGCTTGCCAACAGCCCACCCAGCACGGGCGCGGCTACCCGCCATCCCCGGTACTTCAGGCGGTGCACCGCTTCCCGCAGGGGCCCTTCGAAAAGGTACGGCGCCCGTATCCCGTCGGTCGATGGGGGATGTTCCAGGCACCATTGGCACTGCCCGTGCACCCCCGGTTGGGCGCAGGTGTCGCAGAATGGTTGTTCCAGTTTTCGGAGGCCATCGATACACGGCGCGCATATGACCTCCCCCTCACTGCCGCACCCGACACAATGGAGGGGAAACAACAGGTCGAGGGCCGAACGGGCCAGGCTCCGGAACGCAGTCTGGATCGACGGTTTGACTATCTTGGACATTTATCTGTCGTCAGCGAGTTGTGCTCCAATAATGACGGACCTACGAGCCCGCGTAGCGGATCCTCAAGATGCGGTCCGCTCCATGGTCGCCGATCAGCAACGAGCCGTCTGGCGCCACGATGATCGGCAGCGGGTGCCTGAAACCGGTCGCGAAGTTCGACACCCGAGCGGCGTACCGCCCCTCAGTCTTGGTCAGCTCGATGCGGACCACGTTTTTCCCCGTGGAGCCGTCTCCGGCGCCCCAGAGGGTGATGAATATGTTGTTGGAGTACTCTTCGGGAAACTGACCGCCGGTGTAGAAGACCAGCCCGTCCGCGGAGGACCGCGACGGCAGGTCCACAACAGGGGGAATAGTACCCTCGCACCGGCGCCCACCGCCGTCGCCCCAGCAGTCGGGCCAGCCGTAGACGCCTCCCTCCACGATGAGGTTCAACTCCTCCGGCACCGCATAGCCCTGGTCGTCGCGGCCGTTGTCCGCGGCCCAAAGCGTGCCGTCGGCCGGGTGGAACGCCAGTTGATAGACGTTTCGTAGCCCCCGCGCGTAGACTTCGGGGTTCGACCCGTCCAGATTGAACCGCATGACCGACGCGTTGCGCACGTCCTCCTGGCCGCAAGCGTCGCAGGTGGAGCCGATGGGAACGTAGAGTTTGCCGTCCGGGCCGATGGCCGGTCCGTTGTTCTGATGAAATCCTTGCACCGGGAGGTCACCGATGATGGTGCGGGAGGTTTCAGGGTCTCCGTCCCCGTCATCGTCGGTGAGTCGTGTGATCTCGCCTCTACTTGATATATATAGCGCACCATCGAAGAAGGCCAGGCCCAAGGGAACCTCTATACCGCTGGCAATAGTCAAAACGTCGGTGGGCGGCTCACCGTTGACTGCGTCATTCACGCGTAGGATATCCCCACCCTCAGTGGCGATGTACAACCTGCCCTGGCCGTCAAAAGCGAAGGCGGTGGGAAAGCGAATATCTTCGAGCCAGACCCCGCCCACGAACCCGTCAGGCAAGTTCAGACCTGCTCCCGCCGGGTGAAGGAGCATATCGGGTAAGGGAGTCGGTCGTGGCACAGGCGTTGGCGTTGGCGTGGCAGTGTGCCTAGGCGTGGGTGTTGGCGTGTTTGTGGGCGAAGGTGTGTCCGAGGGGAGCGGTGTCGGGACGGGCTGTGCCGTTCGTGTGGGTATCACTGGTATGGTTTGGGCTGGTGTTTCGGGAAGTAAGGTCGCGCCTTGTCCTCCGCAGGCGGTTCCAATGGCCATCAATGCAACGAGGACTCCCCAAACAGCTTGAGCCTTCTTCATGCCGTCTCGCTTGAAAACCATCTTGCCTGACGAGATAAGTCTACCAGTCGGGGTGTTTTGGCCTGCCTGGTCTTCTGGCATAATAGCCCCGCTGGGGAGCCAAGGCCAGGTTCCGATCATTTTGCGATGCTATGCGGAGGGGCCAATGGGAATGTACCGAGTTTTCGCTGGGAACGACGGTGAAAGCCATATCGAGGAGCTGCGATTGGCGGACCACCCAGAATTGGGGGTGATGACCAATATCAGCGAGGTCAAGGTCCAAGAGTTTGACGGTACCAGAGACATGCCGTTACACCCACTTCCGGAACGGCGGCTGATCATCCATCTTTCCGGCGAGGTCGAGATCACCACCAGTGACGGCTCCAAGCAGGTCTTCCGGGCCGGCGACATTCGGCTCATGGAAGACGTAACCGGCCGCGGTCACGCCCACGTTGACCTCAGCCCTTCGGAGGCTGTCTACATCATCCTGAAGGACTAGGCAAACTAAATTTTAAAAAGCAGAACCGAAGGAGACAGCGATGACGATCGAAAGAAGCAACCCATCCGCACTTGCTAACCCGCCGGGATACAGCCATGTCGTCAAGGACGGAACAACTATCTATGTGGCCGGCCAGTTAGCCAGAAATAGCGCCGGCGAAAACGTGGGAGTGGGAGATTTCAGCGCTCAAGCCGAGCAGGCTTTTAAGAATGTGCAGGCGGCCCTGGAGTCCGTGGGCAGCGACATGAATCACATCATGAAGATGAATGTGTTCATGACCCACCGGGAAGATATACCGGAGTACCGTATCGTCAAGGCCAGATTCGTTCCGGATGGCGATCTGCCGGTGAGCACCCTGATACTTTGCTCAGGATTGGCCGACCCCGTTTTTCGTATCGAGGTCGAAGTTATCGCGACTATGCCTTGATCCAGGCGGGAATTCTTTCAACAATGCCCCGCCCAGCGGGCGGATCTAGTTGGCTTGACCGTGACTGAGGAGCCTGCCTAACATAACTGTAGTAGGGTTGGATGTTCGACCCTCCTATCTCCCCTTTGCTCCACCCTGACGATGGTTCCGGGTGGAGCAATTTTTTGCCCCGGTCCGCCAATCATCCGGGTCTGTAACGGCAGGAACTTGACCGGAAGGAGATTGTTGCTTAACATAACAAGTAGACATAACGTCTCCCTTCTCCAGCGCGCCGCCCGGTTGATCCTACCGGGCGGCGTTTTTTTCAGCCCCCTTTGCCGGCGCCGTCCAGCCACCTGGCCAGCACCTCACGGTCCCTGGGAAAGGCCAGCTCCGGAAGATCGTCAACATCGAAAAACCCGACTTCCAAGGCCTCCGGCCCCGCCTCCAGCGTTCCTCCCGTTTCCTGGGCCGCGTACACCGCCACCATCACGGGGTCGCCAGGTTCGGAAAACAGTCCGATCAATTGGCCCGGTTCAACCTTTAGCCCCGTCTCTTCATAGACCTCTCTGGCCGCCGCCCGTTCCACCACTTCTCCCCGGTCCACGTAGCCACCCGGGAGTCCCCAGAGCCCATACCCAAGTTCAGTGGCCCGGCGGATCATTAGCACCTTGCCCTCACGTGGCACGATGCATATGACCGCCACCTTGGGGTCGTAGAAGATTATGCGGCCACACTCCGGGCATACGGGCCGCTCGTGACCGAAGACCTCTTTGGTCTCCAAGACGGCGGCGCAGGACGGACAGAATTTATCGTCTTGGGTCAAGAATCCACTCTCTTATGGTGCGGTCACTGGTTAATACGGGAGTGCCGCTGATTATAATATGCCCTGGCCCGGTTACATCAACGCTCTTGCCGAAGCCTTAATTTTACGGAAAATCCGGCCGGGAGCCGGGGAGTAGAGTCACATTATTCTACGGTTCTGGTTGATTTTCAGGCGTTCCGTGACGCCCAGGTCTTACGGGGTTGGTTTTCTGACGTCGTCGGTAGTGGCGGTGTTGATCGTCATCGCCATCGTGATTCTGGGTGAATACACCAAGACGAGAGGACGGTTCCTGATCACGGCCCTGATCGTCGAGGGATATTTCTTCTGCAGTTTGGGACCGCTGTGGGTGGCCGAGCGGCGGCCCGATTCGCTGGTGCCGCGGGTTGGCTTGGCGGCGGCTGTGGCCTCCCTGCTCCT
Organism: Chloroflexota bacterium; assembly: GCA_022563275.1. Next base: position 4,235 of record JADFNR010000016.1, read on the forward strand.
GCTCCTGACCGGGATCTGGGGCACTCCAAACTCCGACGCGTTCTGGAAGAGCACGGCGATCGTTACAATCTTGGCGCTGGTCCTGGCCTATCTAGCCGTGGTGGATGTCCAACGGGGTAGATTAACACGCAGCTTCCCGGTGAAGGCCGTCACGGTGGCGGCTATAATGGCTTGCTTCGGGATAGCGGCTGGGATCAATTGGCCGCCCTACTGGTGGGTCTTCACCCTGGCGGTATTGGTCTGGGTTGGGGCCCTGGCGGTCCCGCCGTTGGGCTATCTGGGAATGCGGATGGTGCGGCGGTTTCAGGGCCGCTGACTTCGCACCAGGTCTTCGACCAGGCCGCGCTGGGGCATGGAATCCTGGGCGCCCGTCCGGGTCACGGCCAGGGCCCCGGCGGCGGAGGCGATGGTTACCGCTTCTTCCAGCTCTTTGCCCTCGGCCAACGAGACCGCCAGCGCGCCGTTGAAGGCGTCTCCGGCCGCAACCGAGTCCACCGCAACCACGTCGAAGGGCGGCGCCAAACCCCGGCTGTCCCGGTTGGCGAAGTACGCGCCCTGGGCCCCCAGTTTGACCACCACCGTGGCCACGCCCCGTTCAATAAGGGCTGACGCCGCCTTGGCTGCCGATTCAGCCCCGGTCACGGGAAAATCCACCAACGCCTGGGCTTCGGTCTCGTTGGGGGTGATCACGTCGCAAAGACTCAACAGTTCGGCAGGCACCGGCCTGACCGGTCCGGGGTCCAGCATGACGGCGACGCCCTGCGCTCTGGCGTCCCGCGCGGCCTCCAACGACAGCTCCAGCGAGACCTCAAGTTGCAGCAACAGGAAGGATGCGCCCGGCAGCCCGCGCTTCACCGCCGCCGCTTCGGCCGGACCGCAAGTGTTGTTGGCCCCCAGTATCTGGGTGATCCTGTTTTGCGCCGTCTCGTCGATGCCGATCACGGCTATCCCCGAACTTTCGTCCGGGTTGACGGTGATGCTCGAGATGTCTACTCCCGCCGCTGACAGACCGTCCAGCAACTGTGGGCCGAATATATCCCCGCCGACCCGCCCCACCATGGCCGACCTGGCCCCCATGCGGGCGGCGGCCACGGCCTGGTTGGCGCCCTTGCCCCCAGCGTAGGTGAGGAAGCTGCTGCCAACCACCGTCTCGCCGGGCTGCGGAAACCGGGCCGAAAAGGTCACCAGGTCCATGTTGATCCCGCCCAGGACGATGATTTTCGGTGGTTGTTGGGTCATTTCGCGTCCACGCTAGCACCAGCCGCTCAGGGGGTCAACGAGGGGCTAGGCTCAGCCCATGCTATAATCGCCCCGGCGCGTTGGGACGCCTGAATACCCGAGGAAAACAGATACTCCAGGAGAAACAATATGGCTGCGGCGTTGGATAATATCAAAGTCGTCGACCTGACCCGCACACTGGCCGGACCCTTCTGCACCATGTTGATGGGAGACATGGGCGCCGAGGTGATCAAGATTGAAGAACCCACGGCTGGCGACGAGACGCGCAATTGGACCCCCTTCGTGAACGGTGAGAGCACCCAGTTTCTCACCTTCAACCGCAACAAGCGCAGCCTAGCGGTCAACCTGAAAGAGCCCGAGGGCCTCAAGATCGTTAAGGACCTGGCGGCTGACGCTGACGTGATGATCGAGAGCTTTAGGGCCGGGACCCTCGACCGGTTGGGCCTGGGCTACGACGAGATCAAGAAGATCAATCCGGGGGTTGTCTACTGCTCGATCTCCGGATATGGCCGGACCGGCCCCATGGCCGACATGCCTGGGTACGACCTGCTGATCCAGGCCTACAGCGGCCTGATGAGCCTGACCGGCGACCCCGACGGCATGCCCCTGCGGATAGGATTCTCCCTGGTGGACCTGTTTACGGGGATGATGGCCTACGGCACCATCTTGACCGCCCTCCGGCAACGGGACCAGACCGGCAAGGGGCAGTGGGTGGAATCAGCCCTGCTGGACGGCCAGGTGGCCGCCTTGAGCTACCACGCCACCGGTTTCATGGGCACGGGAGTTGAACCCACGCGGATGGGTTCGGGCCACCCCAGCCTGGTCCCCTACCAGAGTTTTTCATCCTCCAGTGGTCAGTTCATTGTCGGCTGCGCCAACCAGGGACTGTGGGAGCGCATGTGCCGCGCCATCGGCCAGGACGCCATGTTGGAAGACCCTCGATACACAACTAACACCGACCGCGTGGAGCATCGGGCCGAGTGTGTGGGAGAGCTGAAAGCGGTATTCGCCCGGAACACCACCGACCACTGGGTTGGGTTGATCGTCGAGGCCGGAGTGCCCTGCGGCCCCATCAACACGGTTTCAGAGGTGGTCTCCAACCCCCAGGTGCTAGCCCGGAATATGATTGCGGAAGTGGACCATCCCAACGTACCCAACCTGAAATTTCCCGCCTCTCCGTTGAAGCTGACCGATTCCCCGGCCACCATACGCCGGGTCCCCCCGCTGCTGGGCCAGCACAACGAGGAGATCCTGGCCGAGGCGGGCTATTCACCGGAAAAGATCGCCGATATGAAAGAGCGCGGGGTTATTAGCAGCTAGGAGCGGCCTCGGACCACGGATCAGGGGCGAGCGGATTCCACCATGGGTATGACCTTTGCGGCCCTTCGAACTCATATTTCCGGATTTTGAAACAGCCTCAAGATTACGGCCTTGTGTACGATCGCCAAGGCCCATTATCCTTAGCTAAGAATATGCTTTCACACAAGCTGCGCCTGATACATACCTCGGATATCCATCTGGGCGATGCCACCGGCCATCCTGAATCGACCAGCGCGCTGACCGCCGTGGTGGACGCAGTGTCTCATAACGGCGCCGATATGCTGCTCCTGGTGGGGGATGTGTTCGACAACGAGAGGGTCTCCGACGAGATACTGGAGTGGTTTCTGGGTGAGATTGGCCGGTTGCAGACGCCGGCGGTGCTCCTGCCTGGGAACCACGACCTGATCCATGAAAGTTCGGTATACCGCCGTGATCCCTTCAAAAGCGCGCCGGACAACCTTTTTATCTTTAGGGGCGCCCAGGGCGAGTTGCTTTCGTTTCCAGGCATGGGCATCGATCTCTGGGGGCGGGCCATGCCCATGCATACCCCGGATTTCAAGCCTTTGGAGGGGATGCCGTCGCCGGTCGAAGATAATTGGCTGGTGGCCTTGGCCCACGGGCATTTTCATTACGAAGAGGACCGGGATCAGCGGTCTTCCCCCATCTACCCGCAGGAAGTAGCGGACGCCGGCTGTCACTACCTGGCCTTGGGCCATTGGGACCGTCATGTAGACGTCTCCCAGGGCAACGTGACGGCCGTCTATTCGGGGTGCCCCCTCGGCCCCATCGGAAGCCCCGGCGCCGGGGAGGTAACGGTGGTTGACCTTGACCCGCAGACTGGGGTCTCCTTCCGTCAGGTGGCGATCAACTAGGCTCTGACTATCACTTGAACTAAAACACGCCTAGGCATGAAAGGAGAGGTTACTCTTGCCCTTCGGAGTTCGGTCCTACTAATCCGTGTGTATGGGCATAGCTAGTCGCATCGGTTCGATTTGCAGCGCCTGTTTTGTTTAGGATGTTGCTTACATGATTGCCCACGGTCTTGATGCTGATGAACAATTCTTGACCGATCTCCCGGTCGGTCTTGCCGTCGCAGATCAACCGCAGTACCTCCACTTCGCGTTGGGTGAGACCGCTCGGAAAGCGCGGGCTCTTTGGTGGAGCGGTGGCCGCATCTTCCTGGAGTGCCGCCAATCGATCCAACAATGCCAGCATCCTCAATTCGGTGGCGATTGACACGGCTTCAGCCTGGAGCGCCGCAGCTTTTTCCTTATCTCCTGGGCCGTTGCGCACTAGCAGAGATTTGGCATGGTCATGAATGGTCCAGGCCAGTTCAGGTCGGTAGCCGGATTTTCGGCAAAAATCGGAGGCAGCTTGAAAATGGGCGGTCGCTGAGTCCTGGTCTCCCAAGTTACCGGCCAAAAGTCCTAGACAGCGGTCCACGCTGATGAACCAAAACATATGGCCAGCTAAAGGCTTCAGCGCGGTGTAATACGCGGCGGCGGCCTCGCTCGGGCCATCCAAAGCGAGCAGTGAGGCTCCAACCTTCGCAAATGTCAGATAGAAGGGATCCGTTGAGTTCGAGGAGATGACGGCCGCCGCAAATTCATTACCTACGTCACTTTGGCCAGTCTTTCCCAATATGTTATTGGCCAGAGGCAAGGAGAGCGCCAAGAGAGCGTTCGGCGCATTGGCCCCGGATTCGGATCGATATCGAAGAGCCTCTTCCTCCAATTGCTCTAGACGATTCTCGGCTTGTTGCCGGTCTCCGGCCTGCGCCTCTAAGATTGCCCGAGCAACTAAAAGGCGAGGGTCTAGGGGCAATACATCCAACCCGAGTTGGTTCGCTTTCCTGGCCGATTGCCAATCTCCTTGAAGTGACAGCGAAAACGAGATACAAAAATATGCGGTAGCCAGCCAAAATCGGTCGCGCAATCGCTCTGCCGGCTCCAAAATCGCCGATGCTTGCCGATGCAACTCCACCGAATCGCCCAAGTGGTGGGAGCTCATAGAAGTATAATATCGAGCCGTGACTTCGCCGAGAGGGTCCAATGCAGAGACGGCCAGGTTGGTGGCCGCAAGGCTGTTTTTCAAGGAATCGTCGAATCGGAGGTGGTGCCAATCGATCCGGGCCGAATGATTAAGCGTCTTTATCTCCAGATTGACATTGCCTTTGCGTCTGGCGATGGTGAGAGCACGGACAAAGGAATCTTGGGCGCTGGGGTAGTCACCATTAGCCACCCCTTGGAAATGTCCAAGGACAGAATGAAGTATTCCGGCTTCCAGGGAATCTTCGTGAACTAGTTCCAGCGCCCGCGCGATCCGCCTCTGACTCTCATGGTTGTGGTCACCACCTGGAGGGCTCGGAATTTCCGACGCGACCGCCACAGCGCGGGCCGTGTCGCCAACCGAGTCGTAATAATCAAAAGCAAGGCCCAGGTTCTGGTGGACTGTCTTCAGTTCGTAGACCGAAACCACGGTGGCTTCGGCACGGCCCAGCCCAAACAAGGCCTGCGCTTTTTCGCCGTCCATGGAGATCTCGCCTTTGGCGTCTAAGACCCGTGTGAAGTGCCCCAATGCCTGCTCATATTCAAACGAATCAAGGGCGTATTCCCCGGCGATCAATGAGTACTCGATGACCTTCTCGGGGCTGCCGACCGCACCGGCCTCTGCGAAATGATGGGCAATTTCCGCCGCATGAGCTTCTCTGTCGCTCTGATGCAGCCGTTCTAACGCCTCCCCGATCGCCGCATGGCACTGCATTTTCCGGGTGGACGAAATCTCCCGGTATACAGCTTGTTGGACTAGTGCGTGGCTGAACCGGTATCGGCTTGGTCCTTCAGGCGATGGCTCTATCAAACGAACCGCCAGCGCCTCGTCCAGCGATTCGGAAAAGGTATCTTGGGATAATTCCGGGTTCAATGTCCGGAGCAATCCAAATTCGAAATCTCTCCCGATGACAGATGCGGTTTCCAATAAGGCCACACAACTCTTTGACAGACCACTTAGGCTCCGTGCGATTACGTCTCGGACACCTCCGGGAATCCGGTCGGTCCAGTCCAGGTTTCCCGCCAATTGCTCCTTACTGACCGAGCCGACCACTTCTCCGACGAACAAGGGATTTCCATCCGTCCGTTGGTGGAGGGCAACAACGGCATCTTCTCTAGCCGCGACCCCCGATTTTGACATGATAAGTTCACCCACTTCTTGGCTGTTCAGGCCGCTAAGGTGGACCCTTGAGAAATTATCCTGGCGCACCAGGCTTCCAAGGGTTTCAGTTAGAGGGTGGCGGCCGGTAATCTCGGTCTCTCGGTAGGCGCCAATCACAAGGATTCGACTGCCATTGATTTCGTGTACCAGAAACTCGAGAAGGTGCAGCGAAGATTCATCGGCCCAATGTAGGTCATCTAACACTAAGACGAGGGGTTGGACCTGGCTCAATTTCTTGAGGAATGCGGTGATAGAAAAGAACAATTGGAACCGGGCCTGCTCCGGCACCGATGCGTGAGGTCGCTCAAGTCCTTCCAACTTGGTCCGCAATTCAGGGAGAATATCAGCGATATCGGAAGCGCCGGCTCCCATGTCTCTGCGGAGCACATCGGCTTCCGTTTCGTCTACATATGGGCGAATTAATTGGAGCCATGGCCAATAAGGCGGCGCGCCTGTCCGCTCGTAACACCAACCCGAGAGGACGCGAGCGCCACGTTGTTCGGATAGGCTGGCAAGCTCTTGGGCCAGGCGGGTCTTGCCGATGCCCGGCTCCCCGGCCAACATGACCATCTGCCCTCTGCCGGCCAGGGCGTCGTCCAGCGCAGTAGTTAAAACCGCCAACTCTTTTTGGCGGCCGATGAAACCAGATTCCCTAGACTCGTTGCTCGTCAAAGCACGCACCATCGAAACGTTGTTGGGCACATACTACAACGAATCCGTGTACTTCTGCGTCTATCGGATCAGGCGGCCCTACACAGCCAAGCAACGCTACCGGTCTCGATTGACTCCCTCAAATCGTCAGCCTAACATGGGGCCGCGTCTAAACACGTTAGACTGATAGCCAATCATGTGCGCAAAGCCGGAGCATGATCTTGGCTAAGGGTACGGAATAGTTATCCTCACCTATCCCGGCACAAAGGAGGAGAACACCGATGGCAGCTGCATACCGCGCCGAACACATCGGCAGCCTATTGCGCCCAAGGGAATTACTCGAGGCGCGCGAATCCCATCGTCAGGGGGAGAAAACATCTGAGCAGCTACGGGATATCGAGAACAAGTACATTCTCGACGCTTTGGAATTACAACGGCAGGTGGGCGTGAGCGTATACAGCGACGGCGAGTACCGGCGGGCCTGGTTTGCCGGCGCGTTTGAAGAGTCATTGGAAGGCATAGTGATTGACCCCGATGCGCCGGCGGACTCCCGTTGGCAAGGCCAGGGCCGGGACCAGGCAAATGCCACGGCCGCTGATCTATCACTTACTAAGCGGGCAGTCGGGGCCCGGTTGAAGCAAGTCCGGAGGCTCACCGCCCACGAGTCAAATTTCCTTAAAGAACATTCCCCTGGACCCTTCAAAATAACCCTGCCAGGCGTAATGACCAGGGCGATCGTATGGTACAAGCCTGGGCTGACCGACAAAGTCTACCCAACGCGAGCCGACTTGGTGCAGGATATGGTCGGATTCGTTCAAAGTGAAGTCAAAGCATTGGTTTCCGAGGGAGTCTCTTATATCCAACTCGACTCTCTTGATTATGTCATCAGGCTGGCCGACCCTCGCAACCGAGAACGGATGGAACAAGCAGGCCAAGACCCAGAGAAAGAATTAGACGACACCATCGCCGCCGACAACGCCTCACTCAAAGACGCCAGGGGAACTGGGGTCACGGTGGCCCTCCACATGTGCCGAGGCAACAACCGCAGCTCTTGGATCGCCGAGGGAGGTTACGAGGCCACGGCGGAAAGAGCATTCAACTCTTTGCAGGTAGACCGGTTTTTGCTGGAATACGATACCGAGCGCGCGGGTGGGTTCGAGCCCCTGCGCTTCATGCCCAGGGATAAGACTGTTGTCCTAGGCCTGATCAGCACCAAAGACCCGGCATTAGAATCGATGGATTCGATCCTGCGGAGGATCGATGAGGCGGCGAAATACGTATCGGTCGATCACCTGGCGATAAGCCCCCAATGCGGGTTCGCATCGACCTCTCCAGGAAATCTGCTGAGCTGGGACGACCAGAGGAAGAAACTTGAACTGGTGGTGGAGGTGGCCGCCAAGGTTTGGGGCTAGGGGGAGAGGCCGGCAGGCAAATCCCGGACGGCAACGACCTAAGCCCCGGCGCCGGGGAGGTAACGATGGTGGACCTGGACCCGCGGACTGGGGTCTCCTTCCGTCAGGTGAAGATCAACTAGGGCCGGCCTCGCCGAATAGCCTCGATCTCTTCCGATGCCAGCATCCATGTGCCCGGCTCCGGCAGCACTCCGCCGTTCCACTCCCTTAAGTGCTCTTCCGACTGGAAGAGGTTGTTCTGGCCTCAAGTTCCGCCTCTATGAACGACGGCCTCCACCGGCGACACCCCGACGAGGTCCCCTTTTATGGCTTCCAGATGGATGCGTTCGGTGCAATGCGCACAGGCGTCGTCCAGCTTGATGTGGTGTTCACGGTATTGGCTGTTGACCAACAGCAGGAAGTCGATGGCTCAAGGAATGCCGAACCGCTCATCATTGTCAACCAACGTCACGGTATGGAACGAAAAGCCCAAGCCGTCAAGAAACCTTCCGTGGTCTTCGGCCAGGGTGTAGGTATCGGCGGGTTGGCCGTCAGAGAGAATCAAGAAGCCGAGCCGGGCCAACATTCGAATCCCGTTGGCCGTTTCTTCGGGCCCAACGCCAACGGCGGCTGCGATATCGGCCGGCGATGGCAGACCTGAGCCGGTTCTTTGGCGGAATAAGACCAACCGGGCCGTCAGCTTTTCGCTGTCGGTTAGCAGTATGGAGGCCCGGTCCCAGGCGCCGACCTGATCTCGCCAATGATGGGTGAGTGCTTCGCTTTGCTCTTCAGTCATCGGGCCGATGGCCGAATTGACTGCCTGTATTTTTTCCGGGGCTTCCAACGTGCTGTGCCACAGCGCGTCCATGTGGTTCGCCAGATCCCATCTATGTTCCAGGTTGTCGGCAAACCCGAGCCGGCGCATGGCCTGGGGAACGGTGGTGATGCGAAGCCCCGACGCCCAATCGTTGATCAGTAATCTTTCGATCGCCATTTCGTCCATAGTCCACTCTCCGCGTATCTAGCCGCAGCGGTTGCCGCTTCGCCTAGGACAGGTCCACTTGTTTCATTGGGCACTTGGTGCTGGCGTAAGAGCAAAAGACACAACAGTCTTCGTCTTTGGGCCTCAACATAGTCTTGCAATTTTCGCATTCGTAGAAGAACTGGCAGGCATCCGATGGCATTTCCGCGGTCTGAGCGCGCCCGCAGTTTGGACAGGTCAACGTTGCTTTTGTGATTGTTTTCATGATGGGTTACACCTACTTTCCTGGACTGTTATTTGGCATACTGGCGGAGATTGGAGAAAACCAATCGTCCCAACTCGTACGCGTCCCTCACCGGCAGAATCGCGATATTGGTCTTGCCTTCTGCCCATTCTGACGCTTCTTCCAGGGACGAGAAGAAGAAAACCTGATGGCAGAAATTGCCCCAGATCGCCTCGACCGTAGACATATCGTGAATCTTGGGGTCGATGGTCGCGATGGAGACTACCGCGCCCTCTGGACTCGAGGATTCGACCTCGTCCGGCGTAACCGCCAGGCGGATGGTCGTGCCGCTGACCGGTGACTCGGATTCGATCTGGACCGTTTCTCCCAGCATGGCCGGCAGGAACAGGGTGTCCCAGGCACACCAGGTCCTGAAGGCGGCTCCGTTGATGGTCAATCTGTGGGCCCACTCCTGGTTCAATGACAGCCCGAGCAGCCCGATGATATTGTCGTCGGAGTCCCGCTCGGTGATCTGCCGTAGGAACTCACCGGCAGCTTCGAATGACATCCCCACTTCTGAGGCGGCCTTGGTAGTCATCTCTTTGGTGACCGGCCGGCCTTGACCCAGGATGCGCCACATCTTGATCAGAAGGCGGGAGTTTTGGTCTCCGAACTGGGGTGGAATTCCGGCGTCGTTAAGGTTTTTCGCAATCTCTTCGACGCTCAGGTTAATGCTTTCCGATCTTGTGCTGGACATCTTCTCTCCATTTGCCCTGAGTGAGCCTCAGGAATCTTGTTGCGGTGGGTCTATCAGCTAAAGGTTACCGGGCTGAACCGGGCCGGACATCCGCGTAACCACTCAAATCCGGCAACAAAAAAGGGCGCGGTTGCGCCCCCGAATGGCGGGAAACACCCAGGCCGTCTACGTGTGGTCTACAAGATACCTTGCCGCAGAGCGAAGACCGTGGCGTCGGCTCGCCCCCGTGCGCCAATCTTGGAATAGATATTGCCGATGTGACGCTCCACGGTCCTGATGCTCAAGACCAACTCTTGGGCGACCTCGTTGTTCGTCTTGCCGCCGGCCACCATCCGCAGGACCTCGATCTCCCGGCCGGTCAGGCCAGCCGGCGGGGCCTTATCAGGATTCGGTGGGTCGTTGAGTTCTACCTTCGGACCGGTCATCATTGTTGGGGTCTCGGAGCTGAGAAATTGGCGAAGGGAGTGAATCACCGCTTCGGTATCGCCCAGGTACGGCGCCGTCGACTCGCCGCTCAGGACGGTTAACCGGGCCTTGGGGATGCGTGAGGCCAGGTTCCTGGCGGCTTCCGCTGGGATCCAAGATATGTCCGGCCGGCTGAAAACCAAAGTGGGAGCTTCAACCTGAGGCAGCATCGCTGAGACATCGAATTCCCTCACCGCATCCAGGGCGGCCCTGATGACTTCAGGGGAGACGCTCTCCCGCAGGTACTCCGCGGCTAAGCGTCCGGCCTCTCCTTCAGACCATCCCAAACACATTTGGGCGCAGGTTTCGGTCATCAGCTGCCAATCGTGGTCCAGCAATCCCCGCCAGGCGTCTAGCCTGGGAGAAAGTATCTCGGTCCCCTTGGACCAGGTGCACCACAAGACGAGACTTGACACCCGGTCCGGATTGGATGCCGCGTAGGCTACGGCCACCGGCCCGGCGTTGGCGGCGCCGAATAATATGAACCGTTGGAGACCCAGGGATTCGATCACCGCCTCCAGGTCGAGGATCTGCGCCGCCAAAGAATGGTCATAGACTTCCCGGTCCGAGAACCCGGTACCCCGGACATCGTACCGGACCAACATCCGGTTTTCCGCCAAGCGTTCGTACCACCGGACACATGCGGGCAGTTGCAGCAACTCCACGTGGCACCAGGGAGAGCCGGCCATGTACACCAGAGGCTCTCCAGTCCCCAGCGTCCACAGTGCGATTCCAACCCCATCGGCGGTCCTGGCGTATCGGATGGGCGCATCCATGTTTCACATTATGGGATTGGGCAGGGTCGGGTTCAAGCTATGGGTTTCCGGTTAAGAAATCTGAGGCCCGTTCAGCGATCATGATGACCGTGGCATTGGTGTTGGCCCGGGGGATCTCCGGCATCACCGACGCGTCGATCACCCTCAGTCCCTCCACCCCGTGGACCCGGCACCATTGATCGACCACCGCGTCCGGGTCCGACGCCGGGCCCATCTTGCAGGTGCGGCAGGTGTGGCCGGCGATGGACAGATTAGCGGCGATCCAACCGTCCAGGTGTTCATCGGAGGCCATCTCATCATCCGTGGGGGCGATGCGGCGGTCGATCACCTCCTGGAAACTCGGGTCCTCAAACAGCCGGGCGCATTCACGGACAGCCTCCCGCAGCCGCACCCTGTCTGACGGGTCTTCCAAAAACCGGTAATCCAATCTGGGTTGAACGTTGGGGCCGGCCGCTGTGATGGTCAGCTCGCCCGCTCCTTGGGGGAACTCCAACCGGCAGCCCACGCGTATCTCGTCGGCCTCGTGGCCTAGGGGCCCGGAAGTGAGGGTCTGGACCTGGATGTCGTTGTTGATCTTGGAGCCTTTGGCGGTGAACCGCAGGCCCAGTTGGTTCCTGGGCGAGCCGGGCTCCAACGAGTAGCCGTCCACGGGCTGGAACCGGAGCGAGACCGCGGGATGGTTCTTCATGTTGCGGCCCACACCGGGCGATTTATGGACCAAGGGTATTTGCAGCCGGTCCAAAATCTCCCTGGGCCCGACGCCTGAGAGCATGAGTAGTTGGGGAGAGGCGATGGCTCCGGCGCTCAATATGATGGTTTCTCCCGACAACTCGAACATCTCTCCGCCGCTCTCAACTGCTACCCCCACGGCCTGTTTTTCTTGGAATATGACTCTATGGGCGGTTACGTTTGCTTTGATCGTCAGGTTGAGGCGGTTCCGGCAGGGGTTGATGTAACCGATGGCCGTGCTGACCCGGATACCATCAACATAATTCAAAGGGATCGCCCCGACCCCTTCGCCGTCGGGGTTATTCATGTCCGGGTCGTCCCGGTAGCCGGCGGCCAAGCATGCCGAATGGAAGATTCTTTGCAACGGCAGCCAGTCTTCCGGCTTGTGCCGCGTCACCATTATCGGGCCGGTCGTTCCATGAAAATCGCCGGAGATATCGAGGTCTGTCTCCAGTTTGCGGAAATACGGCAGCACCTTGGTGTAGGACCATTGGTCGTTGCCCAATTCGGCCCAGTGGTCGAAATCCTCGGGCAACCCCCGGAGAAATATCTGGTGGTTTATGGCGCTGGTGCCCCCAAGGACTTTGCCCCTGGCAACCGCGGCGCTTCGGCTGCCCTGGGGGCCGGTCGTGCCCTGAAACGACCAATTATGGGGTGCGCCGGCCTCGGACGCCCGCTGGTTGGAGTCGTGTTTGATCTCGTCGGGCATCAGGTCCATGTCGGGGTAGTCGGGTCCGGCTTCCAGGAGGAGCACGGACCGCCGCGGGTCCTCGGACAACCGGTTGGCCAGGACGCAGCCGGCCGAGCCGGCGCCGACAATGATCACGTCATATTTCATGGGAGCCTCAAACGGGGATTCCATTGCCTTGCAGTAGGCGCGGCGATTATAGCGTGACCACATCCCCGACGCAGTCGTGACTTCGTCGGACCTAATCTTCCACCGGCGCGGGTCGTTGAGACAAAAGTAGAATGGTTTGTGGCGTTGCTCCATTTATGCCGCCCTTCCGTAACCCTGAGTTTGTCGAAGGACGCGCCATGGCCAAGCCTCAACGAATTCGAACCTAACCCTAGACGGCCGTCCCGTAGATGTGGTCCGGGACCACGATCACCGCCGCGCGGCGGTCGGCGACCATGGCCTGGTCGTATTCCGGCCAGTTGGGGTGGTCCTTATTGGTGGCGGCCCGGTAGACATCGCGCAGGGCATCGCGCAGCTCATCGGCGGCGGTGTTCTCCTGAGAGAGGATGGTGGCCCGGCCCTCCAAGACCACATAGCCCCACCAGTCCTGCTTGGAGATCATCAAGGAACACCGGGAATCGCGCTGCAGGTTGAGCAGCTTAGCGCGGTCGGCGGTGGTGGAGAATGCCACACCGTCCCGGTACGCACCACAGGTGACGATACTCATCTGTGGCATCCCGTTTCTTCGGAAGCAGGTCAACACACCTTGATGGTTCTCGGTGGCGAATTCTTTAACGTTATTCGGCAGCATCATTTTCCTCTTCCGGCTCCCACGCCGGTTCTGGCCCTCTCGTGGGGCGGGCGTCAAAATCGATCTCGTACATGTCGTAGTGGGTTGGGCGCATGCGCAGGCCGGCGTAGACCCCCTGAGCGATGGTGTTGTCCTTGTCCACGTAAAGCCGCAGGCCGCAGACGTTGCCCTTCTGGCGGGCATCCTCGGCCGCGTAGAAATGCAGGGCCTTGTACACCCCTTGCCGCCGGTATTCGGGGCTCACGTAGACACTCTGTATCCACCAGAAGAAAGCGTTTCTCCAGTCGCTCCACTCATAGGTGATAAAGAGTTGGCCCACGGCGCGTCCCGTGTGTTCCGCGATCACGTAAAATCCCAGATCGTTGCGGGCGAACACCGCTTCGACACCCGGCCGGACAAATTCCATGTCCAGCTCCTTGCCCTCGGTCTCCTTGGCCATGGCGATGTTGAAGTCGATTATGGAATCCACATGGACCAACGAAGCGTGGCGTACCTGGATGTCGCTGCCAGGAACTGAAGTCAAATCCCTCTCCTACTTAAAACCGGTGCTCAACTGATCCAAAACGTGGAACCCGACTCGTCCTTCCGGACTTCGATGCGCACCGGGAAGGCGTCTTTCAGGTCGTCCAGGTGGGTGATCACCAGCACCTTCTCAAAGTCGTTGCCGATGGCGCTGATCACGTCCAATATCCGCTCCCGCCCCACGGCGTCCTGAGTGCCGAACCCCTCATCGATGAACAGGGTCGGCAGGGGCGCTCCCATGCGCTGGGCCAACACCTTTGACAGGGCGATGCGCAGGGCCAGGTTCACCTGAAAGGCCTCGCCGCCGCTGTACATCTCGTAGCTGCGCGGGCCCAGTTCGTCGCTGACCATTATCTCCAGGGTCTCGCGGGGTTCCCCCTGCCCCGAGGCCCGCTCCCGCTGGGTCTCCAATTTCACGTTCATGCGGTTGTCGGTCATGCGGCCCAGCAGAGCGTTGGTCTCATCCTCCAACCGTGGCACCACCGTCTCGATAAGCATGGCCTGGACTCCCTGGCGGCCAAAGGCGGTGGCCAACTCCTGGTAGATGGACTGCTCGTCCCGCAAGGCGGTTAACCGCGCCGATTCGGCGATCATCTCCTGCCCCAATGAAGCTTGACGCTCCACCTGGTTCCGAAGATATCCCTGACGCTCGATGCCCTGCTGGATCTTAACCCCCAGCTCCCGTTCCAGTTGTTCGGCCTGGGTGAAATCGCTCTCCAGGGCGGCCAGACCCACCAAAGCCTGCTTGGCGTCCACCGCCTGGGACTGTAACAGCTCCAGTTCTTCCTTGCGGCGCTGGGCCATGGCGGCGTTCTGCTCCGCCGTTTCCTTGGCTCCGGGCAGACCGGCCTCGGCCTGTTCCAGCAGTTGTTCCTGTTGGGCAAACTCTTCAAGACCGACGGTCTCTTGGAAGATGCGCTGGCGGGTATCAGGGTCGTATTCCAACTCCTGTATCTGGGCGTCCAGCTTCTTAAGTTGGACCGATTCCTCAGCGGCGAATGAACCGTCCGCCAAAGTCGCCCGCATGGACTCTAACCTGGGAGCGGCCTCCGCCAGGTCAAGCTGGGCCTGCTGGGCTTCCTGCATCTGCTGCACCAGTTGCTGCAGCCGCACCTGGCGTTTGGTTTGGGCCTGGGACAAAGCCTGCTCCTGTTGGGGCAGGCGGCTCTCCAATTCCGATGTCTCGACTTGCAGGGTCTTCACCTGGATGGAGGTATTTCGGTACTCCTCGCGCTTGGCTTCAATATCGGCTTCAAAGGTCTCCGCCAGGCGCTGGCAACCGTCCTCGCTCAACGGGGTCTGGCACAATGGACATACAGCCTCTTGACCGTTGGCGCCGTCCAGCAGAGCTTTCTTGGCGGCAAGTTCTTTTCCCTCGGTTCCGGACCGCTCAAGAGAACTCTGCAATTGTCCGGTCTGGACCGCCAGGCCGTTGAGACGCTCCCGCTCCGCCGCCAGGGCCCGTTCTTGCTCCTCGATTCCCGGCCCTTCATCCTGTAGCTGCCGCTGGCTTGCCTCGAGCTGCTCCAGGCCCTGGGCTTTCGGGCTGAGACGGGTCTCGATGTCGGCGGTTAGTTGTTGGACCTGTGATTCCAGCAGGGTCCGTTTGACGTCGATGGCTCCCGAGGCGGCCGCCCGTTGGCCTGCCAACTCATCGAAGTTACGGCCTGCTTCTTCAAGCCGGGCGAACGCGGCGCGGGCGGTTGCCAGTTGGGCGGCGCCCTGGCGGATCGATGTTGCTTGCCCCACCAGCTTCTCAAAGGCCGCCACCTGTTGCTGGGCCGTCTTGTGGGCGGATTCGGCCTGCTCCATCTCCTTGGCCAGGTCCGCCAACCGCCGGGCCGTTTCTTCCTGGCCGGCCTGTTGCCGGCGTAGTTCGCCGACCTGGTCACGCAGTCCCGAGGTCCTCACCTGTTGCTCCGCCAGGTCTTTGTTCAGGGTGACTAAACTGGATTCCACCTCCGCCAGTTCCGCCTCCGGCGCCACCAACTGCTCCAGTTCCCGGCGCAGGCGGTCCACATTTCCTTCCGCGGTCCTGGCGCTGTTTTCGGCCCCGCTGCTCCGCTCTCTGGCGCGCACCAGGAGCCGGTCGTAGACCTCCAAGCCCAGGATCTTGCTGAGGACGGCCTTGCGTTCCGCGGGTGTCTTGTTGGTGAACTCGTCGGCCCGGCCCTGGACCAGGAAAGCCGAATTGATGAACGTGTCGTAGTCCATGCCGATGGTCTGGTCGATGCGGGCCTGGGTCTCGCGGATCATATCGCCGGTTATGGTCCGCGGCGTGCCGTCTTCGAGGACCATCAGTTGCAGATCGGAGGCCCCGCCCCGGCGGCGCCTGCCGCCCCGGGCGTGGCTGCGGATCACGCGGTAAGCCTGGCCCCGGGAGGAAAAGTCCAACTCCACCCGGCATTCATCGGCCCCGTAGGAGATCATCTCATCTTGGATCTTGGCCCTGGCCTTGCCCCACAATACCCAGGTGATGCTGTCCAACAGGGCCGATTTTCCGTGGCCGTTGGGGCCGCACAGGCAGGCGACGTGGAGCCCGGTGAAGTCCAACGTGGGAACGTTCTCCCGGTAACACAAGAAGTTCCTGAGAGTGAGTTTGAGGGGTATCATGGGGAAGGCCTCGAACCAGTCACCTGCAACCTCCACCACACCGAAGAAGACTGCCCACGGCCTAAGATCAAACCGCCGGCCGGAGCGCAGCTAATTCTAGCATAGCGCCCGAAGCCAACTGGAAGCCCGAAACCGGTCTAAAATCCGTCACATACATATGACCGATCGACAAACCGACATCATCCAGGTCCAGGACCTGCGCAAGAGTTACGGCGACCTGAAAGCCGTGGACGGCGTCTCGTTCTCGGTGAGTCCGGGAGAGGTCTTCGGCATCTTGGGGCCCAACGGCGCGGGCAAGACCACCACCGTCGAGATACTGGAGGGGATGCGGGCTCCCGACAGCGGCACGGCCATCGTCAACGGCATCGACGTCCAGAAGGACCCGCGGGCAGTCAAAAAGGTCATCGGCATTCAACTCCAATCATCGGCGTTCTTCGACCGGCTGAACCTGACCGAGATCTTGGACGTTATGGCCAGTATCTACCACCGGCAGATCGACGCCATGGACCTATTGCGGGAGGTAGAACTGGACGACCGCGCCGGGGCGCAATTCAAGGAACTCTCCGGCGGTCAGAAACAACGGTTCTCCATTGCTTCCACCCTGGTCAACGACCCGGTCTTGCTCTTTCTGGACGAGCCCACCACCGGACTGGACCCACAGGCCCGGAGGCACATGTGGGAATTGGTCCAGCGGTTCAAATCTGAAGGGCGCACGGTGCTATTGACCACCCATTACATGGAGGAAGCGGCGGAATTATGCGACCGGGTGGCCATCATGGACCATGGCAAGATCGTCGCCATGGACCGCCCGGCGGCGTTGGTTGACGCTCTACTCAGCAGGGGTTTCGAGAAGAAACGGACCGAAACGCTGGCCAACTTGGAAGACGTGTTCCTAGACATCACCGGCCGGGCGCTGCGGACCGACTGATGCTGAAGCATCTATTGCAGACCAATCCCACGCTCAGCCTCACCCGGGCCTCGATGCGGATCTGGTTCCGGGACCGGCAGGCCATCTTCTGGACCTTCTTCCTGCCGGTGGTGCTGATCTCCGTGTTCGGGCTGTTGGACTTCGGCGCCTTCGGCACTCTCGAACTGGGAATCGTTGACCGGGCCGGTAACGATGCCTCCCGGAAACTGATCCGCGAAGTCCGCGCCCTGGGCACCTTCGACATCTCCGAGACGCTTTCCGAGGAGGAAGAACGGGAGGCCCTCCTGGACGGCGACCGCGACCTGATACTGATCATCGAGCGGGGGTTCGGCGAGGCGAATTCCCCGGTCCAACGCCGGGTCACGGTGGTCTATAACCAAGGCCAGGCCCGGGAATCAGCCACCGGACAGACCATCATCCAACACGTGTTGGACGAGATGAGCTTCGCCGAAGGGGGGATCACAGACCGCTACCGCATCGAAGCCCAACCGGTGGACAGCCGCAACCTCAGGTTCATCGACTTTCTGATGCCGGGCGTGGTGGCGATGTCCATCATGCAGATGGGCTTATTCAGCGTGGCCTTTTCCTTCGTCCAATTGAAGAGCCGGGGCATCCTGAGACGGCTGCAAGCAACGCCGGTCCACCCGGCCAGTTTCATCTTCGCCCAGGTCTTCACCCGCCTGACCGTCTCCATACTGCAGACCCTGGTGCTGGTGGGCCTGGCGGTGGTGGCGTTCGACGTCCACCTGGAGGGAAATCTGGGGTCCATGCTATTGCTGGCCCTGCTGGGCGGCGGGGTGTTCGTCAGCATGGGGTTTGCCGTTTCGGGATTCGCCCGCACCGAGGACGTGGCCGCTCCGGTGGCCAACGCCATCGCCCTGCCCATGATGTTCCTCTCCGGGGTGTTCTTTCCCAGGGACGCGATGCCGGAGCCCCTGCGGGCCGTGGCGGATTTTCTCCCCCTGAGTTATCTGGCCGACGCCCTGCGCAACGTGGCCGTTGACGGCGCTACCCTGTGGTCCCAATGGGAGAACGTCCTGGGCTTGACCGTTTGGCTGGCGCTGACCTTCTTCATCGCGGTCCGCCTGTTCCGCTGGGAGTAAAACAGCCCCGGCCCACCTTGACCCTGAAACTAGGGCCAGCCTACAATTCAAAGCGGAGACTTCCCAATAAAGGCAATCAGAGCAGATATGTTTGAGAACCTAACCGAGCGGTTGACCGGAATCCTGAACAAGCTGACCAGCAAGGGCCGCTTGACCGAAGCCGACGTCGACGAAGCCCTGAGCATGGTCCGGCGCTCCCTCCTTGAAGCCGACGTTAATTTCCGGGTGGCCAGAGACTTTGTGGCCGCCGTGAAAGAGCGGGCCATGAGCTCTGACGTATTGGAGAGCCTCTCGCCCGGCCAACAGGTGGTCAAGATCGTGCAAGAGGAGTTGACCTCGCTCCTCAGCGGCGGCGACCACTCCCTGACCCTCTCCAGCCAGCCGGTGACCACCATCATGCTGGTGGGTCTGCAGGGCTCGGGCAAAACAACCACGGCCGCCAAGCTGGCCCTGTACCTGCGCCGCCAGAACCACAAGTCCCTGCTGATCGCCGCCGACCTGCGCCGCCCCGCCGCCATCCAACAATTGGAGACGCTGGGCAAGCAGTTGGACGTCCCGGTCTATTCCGAGGACCCAAAGTCTTCCACGGTGGTCCAGGTGGCCAAGAACGGCTTGGAGAAGGCCCGCCAACTGGGGGTCAACTGGGCCATCATCGACACCGGCGGCCGCCTCCAGATCGACGAAGAGTCGATGCAGGAACTGAGCGACCTCAAGAAAGCGGTCGACCCCCACGAGGTGCTCCTGGTCGTGGACGCCATGACCGGCCAGGAAGCGGTGAACGCCGCCGAAGGCTTCCACGAGAAGGTCTCCCTAACCGGCCTGATCATGTCGAAGATGGACGGCGATGCCCGGGGCGGGGCCGCCCTGTCCATCACCCGGGTCACCGGCATACCCATCAAGTTCATGGGCGTGGGCGAGCGGCCCGACGGCCTAGAGGCCTTCCACCCGGACCGCCTGGCCTCACGGATCCTGGCCATGGGCGACATCCTGACCCTCATCGAAAAGGCCCAGGATGCGGTGGACGAGAAGCAGGCCGAGGAGATGGAGAAGAAGTTCCGCCAGGCCAGCTTCGACCTGGAAGATTTCTTGACTCAGATCCAAAGCGTCAGGAAGATGGGCTCGCTGTCCTCGGTGATGGAGATGATTCCGGGGATGAGCCAACTGACCAAGAAGATGAACGTCGGCGACCTGGACGACGGCCGCATGGAACGCATCGAGGCCATCATCCGGTCCATGACTCTCCAGGAAAGGCAACGGCCTGAGATACTGAATGGAAGCCGTCGCCGCCGCATCTCCAGGGGCAGCGGGACCACCCCCGCGGACGTGAACCAGCTGCTGAACCAGTTCAAGCAGACCCAGAAAATGATGAAGCAGATGGCCAAGTCCCGGAACCCCATGGCCATGATGAGGATGCTGAAAGGCTAGGCGGGCGGCGGCGCAGGCGCGTTTTGGTTTTCCATCGCCTGATTGAGGCGTTCCTCAATCGTCACCTAGCCCCGCTGTGTCCGTTCGTCCTGAGCTCGTCGAAGGACCCGCGTAAACCACACCAAAGTCACAAGAAACCTATGCGGGTCCCCAGCTTAATCCAGGTGTGGGACCACCGTTTCGGTGAACTTCTCGAGCTGTTCCATCTGATTGGGCGAGGCGAAGCGGACGATGAAGTAGTCTGCTCCGGCGTCTTGGTACCGCTTGATCGCGTCGATAACATTTTGGGCCGGACCGAAGACGCAGAGTAGCTGCTTGCTGATCACTTCGTATGGCGTGCTGTAATAAGCCCGCATGAACTGATCGCCTTCTTCCAGGGCATCGGCTTCTTCATTGAGATTGACCGAGATGTAGAGGCAACGCTTAAGGCCGCGTATGTCCCGGTCCAACTCCTTGGCCTGTTCCTCGATCTTCCCCCAACATTTGGTGAACAGCTCCGTGGATGGAACGTTGGTGATCCACCCATCCCCCTGCGCCGCCACTCTTTTAAGTCCCCGTCGCACCCAATTACTTGAGAGCCATATGGGGACCTGTTGTTGGACCGGTTTCGGCTCCAAGTTCACGCCTTCGAAAGGATAAAAACCGGCCGCGTTTGAAGCGTCGTCTTGAGTCCATAGCTTACGGAGAACGTCGATGCTTTCTTCCATCCGGGCCGCCCGTTCAGCGATGGGAATACCCACAATGGCATGTTCATCCACGAACATCTGGTTGTTGCTTCTCCCAGCCCCCAGACCCAACACGACGCGGCCGCCCGAGATATTGTCGATGGTCGCGATGGCGTGGGCGAGGTGGACCGGGTGGCGTAAAGCGTTCAGCATGACGGCGGTCCCAATCTTGACCCGGTGGGTGCGTGCGGCAAGGGCGGCCATGACTGCGAGCGGCTCCAAACGGGGCTTGGAGGTGATGCTGTCGCCAACCCAAACAGAGTCGTACCCGATGCGCTCCGCGGTCTCCGCCATCTGCCAGTTCAGTTCCACCCTGGGCCTGCCGCCTCTCGCGTACACCAAGACTCCTCTGGTGGGTAGCAGCACGCCCATGTTGTTCAAAGAATCCAATTCACCCTCCAAACCACGCTCGTTGGGCTCGCCGGTCACTTACTATGATTCGTGCCTGATCACCGGGGTTTGAAGATAGGTCCCCGGCATCTGCTCGGCGATCAAAACCCGCATGGGCCCTTCCGTAGAATTCTGGATGCCATGGGAGGTCCCGGCCGGGATGAAAACCAAGTCTCCGGTCTCCACCGCGATCGATTCGTCCCCGACTATCTGATGGCCCTGTCCCGAAAGGTAGTAATGGACGGCCTCGCCGTGGCTATGGGACGTGTCGTCTTTGTAACCGGGAGGCACTACCCGGATCGACAACTGAAGGGTGTGGATGTCGAACCCCAGTTCCGGAGCGATCAATGTGACTGTTTGGCTGTCGGCCGGCGTCTCCCAAGGGACCTCGTTCCGAGGCACCAGGTACCGCTTGGCCTCCCTCCGGCGGTTGAATTCATCATCCAGAACACCCAATTCGTGCAGCAAATGTTGCCGCCAGGAGTAGAGTGCCGCCGAGTCCATGGCCGCTGGGTCTTCTTGTTCCATCTTGCCCAGACGGCTGTCCAGGCTTTCACGACCGGCCAGGTCGTCCGCGTGGTACTGCCAAGAAGCGGGGACCGGCAGATGCGTGCCGGGGATCTGATGGAAGGCGATGAACACCATGGGCTCGTCGCCGGTGTTCTCGGTGCCGTGCCAGATATTGGCTGGGATGAAAGCCAGATCGCCGGGCGACACCTCTACTTCCTGGTCGTCGATGATCTCCTTGCCTTTCCCTTCGAGATAATATTTGACCGCATCGCCGTGGGTGTGGAAGGCGCCGTCGACTCCGCCGCCACCTATCTGCCGTTTGAACACCCGAAAGGTGTGGATGTTGAACCCCAATTCCGGAGATATGATTCTGGCGAGCAGATGGCCTTCTTGCTGCGTGGGGTGGACTCGGGAGGCCGACTCCCATTGAATATCCCCGCCCTTGACCAAGAGCCGGTTCTCTCCCCGCCTTCGGTCAAACTCTTTATCTATGCGCGAAAAGTGGTCCAGTATCTCGTTTCGCCTGCCGGCAAGCTCAGATGGGTCCAGACCCTGCATGTTCATGGGTTTCAGTGACTCCCTTTACCGGCGTGATATGACCCCGGTTTACCTGGCAAGACTGCTGTTCGGATATCCGCCAAAATGTGACTTCGGTATTATACGTGGCCCGAACTAGATGGCAACGATATTCTCCGGCTGACGCCTCACGCACAAGCGTTGGTCCATCAGCCAGGCGGCCAACCGTTGGGCCGTGCCGGCTATGAAGATATTGATTCCGCCGAGTCACTTGCCGCAGACAACGACCGTCGCGTTTCGATCTACGCCAGATTACTATCCGGTGCTTGGTTTGACGAATGACCGAGCTTTTTCTGGTTCTTATTTCTGAGTTCCCGAATCCTCAGTTATCGCTTAGCACGTCGAGACCGGTGATGTAATCAAATACCGGCTCTGCCACCCATGCCGGTATCACATGATCTTCCCGGTACATTTCCCCGTACTTAAGATCCAGTCCTTTAAAATATTCCTCCTGCTGTAACTCGCTTCCCAACGGGTCTAATATCTCAGTTTGAAATAGCCTGAATGGTGGAGCGCTGAGCAATTCTGGATATCGTTTCTTGATATTCCAAAAGTACAATTGGACTTCTTGTTGTTGGCCCACACATTCCATCGCCCTTCTTGGGGTCTCCCCATCTTCAACTATCGCTAACAACTCTTTCCAGATCGCATCCTTATTTTTTCTCTGAAACAAGTCCACGCCACCGAACTGGTTTATCACGTCGTGACGATCGAAATTGGCGGTGAGGCCGGCAAAAACATAGAAACATTTTGGACATTCCAGACACCAAGGACTGCCCCGGTTACAGGAATGCGTTTGATGCACCGATTCGCCGATCACCGGTTTTAATAGCCTAAAGATAGCCGTGTCGTAATACGGATGCAGCAGGGAAACCCACTGCAGGTTCTTGAATATCTTCCCCCAGCATCTTTGTATGTTGGCCGCATAATCAAGGGTTTTTGTTCCTGAGTGCATGATGCCGGTCCCGGAAACGGGGTCGATAAAATTAGGAGATTCAGCGCTTTTTTCATCGCCCCAAACCGCCACCGGAAGTTCATAGGCG
This sequence comes from Chloroflexota bacterium, assembly GCA_022563275.1. The sequence goes on from JADFNR010000016.1 coordinate 27,300, forward strand.
GCTTGCAATCCAGCCCCGATGATCATGCCCAACGTGGGCTCTCCAGCGTTTTGAGCGAAAGACACCGTGGCCCCAGGGTGTAACACTTCATAATATGACTCGATACCGCTGTCTCTTCTTCGAGTCATCTCAAACAGGTAGGAATCTTCGTTGAAATACACCAGATGCTTATGCTCAGCCGGTACCGAATCAAATAGGGGACTTGCCGACGGGTCCTCTTTCGCTTCGACCGTTTGATAAAGATGCTCTAGGTACTGCCACATGTGGAAATCTATGCCAGAGTTCTCCAATAATTTCAGGCAAAGCAGGCCGTCTTTTCCTCCACCCATGGCAACCAACACCTGCTTGCTGTCCTCCGGCACGGTGAGTATCGGAAGATCATCTTCTTTCGGGACAGCTACTATCTCCGGGTCCCACTGGTTGAAACCGATCTGCCAAGAGTACTCACTGCCCTCTATCCGCGCACTATATGACAGGAAATCGATCAAGGCTTCGGGAAGATGGTCCTCAACCGCCGTGAGGTCTACTTTTTTAGGAAGCATGGCGGTAAACCGGAGTGAGCTTATTGCCCCAAAGACCGCCGCAAAGGAATCTCTAGCGCGCTCTTCCGCAAATGCAGGCTTATCTCCAAAGACGAAAGGAAACCTGTAAGTATTTTTCAACCGGCGACCGTCGGCATCCCATTCCAAATGAATAGTGTCCTTGGAGATCGTCGCTACGTCTAATCTTATGGTGTCCAATAGGTATTCTTTCAAACGCCTATCGAAATCGGTTGGCATATCGTTTCCTAACGGCATCGACGCGGGCCGTGGCTTATTGATGGTGCGTCAGTAGGATATTAGACCTGGCTTCCGAGGTCTGAAACCACTTAACTGCCAAGCATCGGCGCCCATGATCGCAGGTTTGGGGCCGCTGTTACTGATCCAACCGGTTGCCCTCGTCCACATATGAGACGGCGCCCACCCGGGATATCTTTATCTGCTGACGATAGACTTTTTCGCCCAGATCGTGTTCGGCGTGGTGCAGTTCGGTTGACCATTCTACACCGCCGGCCTCAGGTCCACCGGCCAGCGCTTCTTCCAGCACCCTTCCGTGCAAGTCCCCGTTCCCGGAGATGCCCAGTATCTTGAGGATCGTGGGCGCCAGGTCCAAGTTGCCGGACGGCGTTTCCAGCTTGAGTCCCGACCTGAAACTGGGTCCGCCGGCAAACAGGATGTTATTCATCTCAAACGGGCTCATCGAGCCATGTTGTCCCACGCCGGGTTCGCCATAAGTGGAGTAACACATGCCAGGGTACCCGGCGTCATTGGGTGTTGAGTCCCATTGAAAAGAGATCGTAAGCTCGGGCGCCCGTGGGCCCTGGTTCCCCACCAACGACGCCGGCAGGGTGCCCGGAATACCGGCGACGGCGTCGGACGCCGTTATGGTGCCGCACCAACGCTGCGCCATCAGCCAGGCCGCCAACCGCTGGGCTGTATCGAAATCACCCGGCCGGGTGTAAAAAAGCACCACACCCCCGTTCTGGGCAACGACCACTCCGCCTGGTTCCCCGCCCGGCCCAAACCCGGCTTCCCGCACGGATGCTTCAACGCCGATGTTCTCGAATAGGGTCGAATAGCCGTGATCGGACACCACGAAAACGTCGGTATCTTCGGCGCGTCCAGTCTCCCGGAGCCAACGTATCAGGTCCCCGAACTGCCCGTCCGCCTCTTTGACGGCGGTGTCGGAAAGGCTGGACCCGATTCCGGTGGCGTGCTGCGATTTATCCGGCTCATATGACCAGATCAAAGCCACGGCGGGCCTGCGCTCTGGGATAACGTACTCGGTCATGATCCGCATGGCGTGCGCCAACCTCGGGGTGGTTGGAGCCGTTTCCTCCGGCCATTGGCCGAACCGGTCGAGCAGTGATTCGTGCAGGTCTCGGGGAAGGGCGAATTCCGGGTGTATCGTCGCCCCACCTGAAACGTCGGCGGTAGGGTTATGCACGTAGGCGTTTCCGCTGGTCCCAACGCCGATGGCCACGTATTCTTTCCCATGCGGGGCGAGCATCTCCGCCAACGTCGGCGCCAGCAGGATGGGCACTCCGGCCTTGGCGACTTGGCTCAACTCAGGCTCCAAAGCCGGTATGGCATGGTCCGGGTCGAAATCCCTGATCAGAAGCCGGTTTCCAGCCAGGCCATGTCCTCCCGGGTTCATGCCGGTGACGATGCTGGCCGCGTTGACCCGGGTCACCGTGGGGAAAACCGAATGGTGGTTGGAGAAGGTGACTCCACCGGCGGCGAAAGCCGAGAGGTTGGGCATCAACCGGGGGTTGACCTGGGCCGGCTGGAGTCCATCGAAAACGAAGACCAATATGGAGGACATAAAATTCTCGCTTTGTCGGTTTAGTCGCGTTAAAGGCTAGGGAGCAAGGGCCCTGATGGTCCGTTCGTAGGAGCCCTTGACGTCTTCCAGGGGCAGCGGGGCGATCACGGGTTTCGTCAGTCCCATCCCGCGTAATTCCTCGAGCCGCGCCCGGCAGACTTCAACGGGACCAACCACGCCCAATTCCGACTGCATATTCTCGCCGATTGCCGCGGCCAAGGCTGGGTTGCCGGCGTGGTCCCTGGCTGCCTCCGCCCCAGCCATCTCCGCACCAAACCCGGTATTCCGGAAGTAGGACCGGTAGTGGGCGCCGCCGGCATACCGGGCGATCTCCCGTTGCAGGCTGGCCCGGCCCGCCGTCAGGTCGCCGGTCACGGCAACCCGGAGGTAACCAGATATCTCCACCTCGGATGGGTCACGGCCGGCTTTGGCCGCTCCGTCCCGAACATGTTGGATAGCCTGCTTCAGGTAGCTGGCGGCGGTCCAACTCAGCAGAACGCCGTCGGCCACTTCCCCAGCCAGTTGTAACATGCGCGGACCCAAAGCCGCTATGTAGATGGGCACCCTGCCCTGGGGAGCGGCATCGCCCAATGACGCCCGGCTCACAGTGATGGCCTTCCCGTGATGGCTAACCTCCTCACCCCGCAGCAGGCCGCGCACGATATGGACCATATCCCGCAGATGTTCCATGGGCTGGCTATAGGCCACCCCGTGTCCATCCTCCGTCGCCGGACGGTTGCCCACACCCAATCCCAGGATGAACCGGCCGTCCGAGACGGCGGCCAACCCCGCCGACGACATGGCCGTGATCAAGGGTGTTCTGGAAAACATGGGCAGTATACCCGTTCCCAGGCCGATGTGGCTGGTGGCCGTGGCGATGGCGGCGAGTTGGGTCAGGGAGTCCCGGCCGGAGCCCTCGGTCATCCAGACCTCGCCGTAACCCAGTTCCTCGGCCAAGGACCCCAGATGCCGGATATCAGCCGGGCCCAACTCCGGTTCGTTCCCCAATCTAAGCCCTAGAAATGGCATATGCCTCCCAGACGGTTTGCCGCCAGCGAGTCCTTAGACACCGCCAACTCAACCCGCCCCCGTCCTCAGGGCGCTGAATAGATAGACCGTGGCGAAGGTGCGGAAGGGAGACCAACGCTGGGCGATCTCCTCCACCTGGGCGTCGGTGACTTCATCGCCGTTCATGAACAACCGGGACACCACCCGTCTGAGCGCCAGGTCGCCCAGGGGCAGGGCATCTGGGCGGCCCACGGCGCGGATGAGGGTCCATTGCGCGGTCCAGATCCCGACACCGCGCAGAGCGGTCAGTTTCTCGACGATCTCTTTATCGGTCAGTTCCCCCAGCCGCTCCAGACCCACGGCGTCATCCAGGGCCGACCCGGCCAGACCGTGAACATACTCGGACTTGCTCCGGGTCAGTTTCATAGTGTGGAGTTCGGCGGGCGACGACGCCCAGATCGACTCGGGTTTGGGGAAGGCGTAAAAGGTCTCGCCGTCAAATTCGGCGCTGGGGCCGAAGGTCTCGATCATGAGAGTGCGGATTATCCGGGCCACGCTGGTGGATATCTGCTGCCCCAACACCGCCAGCACCAACGCTTCAAACACCGTGGCGGTGTGGGGCAGATGCAGGCCATAGAACCGCTCCACCAATGCGGCCATGACGTTGTCCGCCCTCCCTAATTCGTAGAATGGGGCCAGGTCTTGGTCCACTCCGAGGAGCCAGGACACCTTTTCCTTGGCGAGGTCCACGTCCTCCGGGCTTAATTCTGAGCCCCGTAATTCCAGTTCCAGTTCCGGTGCGTCCACCGCACCGGTGGACCGCACCGAGGCCAGGACCAGCTTGCCGCCCAGGTCCAGGAGCCTCCGGTAGACGCCGTCCTCCATGGTGTCGGTGCCGTAGCGGCTCTGGAAATAGGTGTGGTAGCCCGCCGTCAGCTCAAAATCGAAGGGCGCCAAGGGCCGGATGGTGGCGGTCAAATGGTCCATGCGCTCATTCACCACCGATGGGCGCCGAGCCAACCAGGTAATGCCTCGAGCCTGCAGGGTCGAGCTCGGTGCGCATCAGGTTAACCGTGTCCGCGGACCACGACGGGGCGGCGGGCAACTCCGCTGTCCGGCCGGTGGCCGAGAGTCTCGATGAAATCGGACCGGCTACGATCTCCCCGATCTTCCGCAACTGCCCTTCCGGCACGTCCCGGCGGACCCGGCCTAGGGTCAGATGCGGCGAGAAAGCGCGCTGCTCCTTGGGCAGTCCTAGTTCCCCCAGGGCATCGTCGATGGCCAGTTGCAACGCCGACAGGACCTCCAATTCTCCGTCCAGGCCCGCCCACAGCACTCGAGGACTCCGGGCGTTGGGGAAGACACCAAGTCCGGAGAGCGAAAGCTTGAATGGGTTGAACCGGGCGGCCACCGGCGGCAGCGTTTTCAGGACCCGCTCCACTGTTCCAGGCGGGATGTCCCCCATGAATTTGAGGGTCAGGTGGATGCCTTCGGGCCGCACCCAACGCACGGATCCGCCGATCTCCGGTTCGAAACTTTTCACTGCCTCTTGCAACGCCTCGATGCCCTCGCTGGGGACCGGGATGGCTATGAAAGAACGGACCATTTTTTCGACCGGCGTCGTCACCGTTGGCTGGCCTCCCTAAGCCGCCCATACCACTCAGCCAGGTCGTTCAGGGAATACTTGGCGTTGGCTGGGCTGGGATTGGGCACGACGAACACGTTTGAAATGCCTATCGTCCGCTCCTGCAAGCCGAGTTGCGGTTTCTCTTTCACGCCCTCGCCGTGCTGGAGATAGGCTTTATAGGCCATCAGTCCGTGGAAACAGACCAGCCGTGGAGAAAACCGCAGAATCTTTTCTTTAAGCACCGGGGCCCACTGGCGAAAATCGGCGGCCCGAAGGCCCGACCCCATGGTTGTGGGCCGTTTGGCCACGTCGGTGAAACCGATGCCGTCATCCAGCAGGGTGGCGTCCTCCTCGGCGGTGACCTGTCTTGCCACCAGTCCCGAAAGGTTGAAAGCCTGCCAGAAACGGTTGCGCGGGTTGGCGAAGTAGTGGCCCACCTCAGCCGAGTATTGGGAGGGGTTCAGGCCGACGAACAACAGGTCCAACCCCTCCCGCAGGTGGTCGGGCAGGGTTACCAGCTCGCCCGGTTTTGCGCTGCCGGCGCTCAAAGCCCGAACAACTTAGCCGCGTTTCCCGATAGCAGGGCAGCCTCCACATCGGGGGCCAGGCCGGCGCTCCGGGCCTGTTCCAAGGGGCGGGAGATCTCCATCAGCGGGTAGTCGCTGGCAAAGAGAATCTTCCCGGCCCAAGCCAGTCCGGCCACGGTGGCAAAGACCTCCGGACGGTAGAGAAAGGGCGACGCAGCCGAGTCGAAGTACACATTCTTCAGCGATTCCAAGACCTCGGGCATCAGGGAGTAGAAGGGGAGGCCGCCGCCCCAGTGGGCGCAGATGATCACGTTTCCGGGGAAGTTCTGGATGAGCCGGAACAGTTTTTCGGGGGTGGTGCTGCCCTTGCCTGGGTATTGGTGGCCGACCGGCTCCGATGAGTGGACCAATACCGGCATGCCGTTGGAGCGGGCCAGTTCCATGACCGGCGCCATGTCCGCGACGCTGGTGATGTCAAACCCCTGAGTGTCGGCATGGAGTTCGCCGATGCCCACCAACCCGGCGGCGATGCACCGCCTGCCTTCCGACACCGCCAATTCCCCCCAGGCTGGGTTAACCGAACAGAAACCAGTCAGGCGGCTGGGGTTCTCCGCCACCGCTTGGATGATGTAGTCGTTAGCTTCGACGGCTAACTGATGATCGGTCCAGCCCATGCCCATGACCACGGCGCGCTCAACGCCGTCGCGGTCCATGGCTGCCAGCAGGTCCCCGGTGGAGGCGATGGGGGCGTCCGGGTGGGACAGCAAGGCCGCGAAGGTCGCGTCACGTTGGGCGGTCTCGGCTCTGCGATCGCTGAAAGAGGGTGGCAGGATGTGGCAGTGAGCGTCTATTACCAAGGCTAAATCTGTACAATCGTCGTACGGACAAGAGTGAGGGGATGAGTATAGCATCGGGAGTTGTGCGCCGGGCCTAGGTTGGGGGGCTCGGAATCAGTCTGACCAGAGCAGGTCCTTCGACGGGTCCCCCGATATATCGGGGAGACTCTCGACCTCCAGTCGGAGCTCAGGACGAACGGATTTTCATCCTTTGTCATTCCGAGGCGGTAGCCGAGGAATCTCGTTGCTCATTCACCAACACTGGCCGAGAACAATGAGACCCTTCGCTTCACTCAGGGTGACATACTTGGGATTGGCTACCGGTGTAGGAACCGGATGAAGACTCAGATAACAAGATCAGAGACATGGAAATGACGCTCTTTCCTTTAAACTGTCATTCCGAGGCGTTCCCGAGGAATCTCGTTGCTAATCAGCCAACGCTGGCCGAGAACAATGAGACCCTTCGCTCCACTCAGGGTGACATACTTGGGATTGGCCATCGGTGTAGGAACCGGATGAAGACTCAGATAACAAGATCAGAGCCATGGAAATGACGCTCTTATTACGAGCGGGATATGAGCGCTGACCCGGCCGGCGTTGGGCCGGTCCTAAAAGGCCGTGCGGCTCCCGACTTCACTCTTCCCATGCCCGAGGGCGAATTTCTCTCCCTTCAGGAATTACGCGGCAAGAAGATATTATTGGTCTTCCTGCGGCATTTCGCTTGAGTGCCTTGAAGACAGCATCTGTCGCAGTTGCGGCAGCGGTACGGCGAGATTCAGGACCGGGGCGCCGATGTGGTGGCGATCTCTTTCGAGCCCAGGGACCGGCTGTTCCAACTTACCCGTCAGCTCCAGCTACCGTTTCCCATCCTGTCCGATCCGGAGCGGGACGTGTACTCCGCCTACAGCCTGGCTCAGGGCAGTTGGTTAAAGATCTTCTCGCCCAAGACGGTCTGGACCTATGTGAAGCACTTCGCCAGGGGCCGGCGGTACCAACATGCGGCCAGCGATTGGAAACAATTGGGCGGGGATTTTGTCATCGGGGAGGACGGGACGGTGCTGTACGAGCACCGGGGCCAGACACCCAGCGACCGGCCAACCGTGGCCAGCCTGATCGAAAAACTGCAGGGTTAGCGTAACCAACCGTTCGTGGTGAGCCCGTTGAACCATGACTGCGCCAGGGCCAAGGCCCTTCGACGGGGCTCAGGACAAACGGCATTGCCGGCCGTTCATCATTTTCCAACGTTCGTGGTGAGCCCGTCGAACCATGATTGCGCCCAGACCCTTCGACGTAGCTCAGGGCGAACGGCATCGCTGGCCATTCATCATTTTCCAACGTTCGTGGTGAGCCCGTCGAACCATGACTGCGCCCAGACCCTTCGACGGAGCTCAGGGCGAACGGTTTGAGGCAAAACTCGTTTCCGATACTAAACGTTAGTGGTCGCTGCCGTCTCCGCTGAACTCGTTCTCGTTCTCGTTCTCGTCGCTGAAGACAGCGGTCTCTCTGCCCTGGAAAACGTGCACCACGAAATTTCCGCGGTTGATGCCCACCGCGTCGACGATGTCTTCGTCCACGGTGTCGATGATCTGCCGCACGGTCTCCTGGGTCAGACTCTCATCGACGGACACCGCGACGTGAACCATCTCAGGGGTGAAATGGATGTCTACCCGCCCGACCTGACGGTCCTGTTCCATGACCAAGTACGCTTCTGAATAGGGAGTGCGCACCTCGCGCTCAAAACTCAAATCAGCCAAAGATGGCCTCCTGATTGTGCAATCGCCAGGGTCACGGCCGGCGCTTACGCCGTGGCTAGGGCCTGACCTGTCCCGTGCCCACTATGACCCATTTATAAGAGGTTAGCTCTTTCAGGCCCATGGGGCCGCGGGCATGGTATTTCTGGGTGCTGATGCCCACCTCAGCCCCCAGGCCGAACTGCCCCCCGTCGGTGAATTGGGTGCTGGCGTTGACGTAGACCGCCGCCGCGTCTACCTCATCCAGGAACCGGTTGGCTGCCGCGTCGTCCTCGGTGATGATCGCCTCGGAGTGGCCGGAACCATAGGTCTCGATGTGCTCCAGCGCGTCGTCCAGGGAATCCACAACCTTCACTGCGGCGGTGAGCGAAAGGAACTCCTTGCCCCAATCGTCCTCATTGGCCGGCGTGGCCGTGCTCGGCGCATCGGGTCCCAGGATGCTGAGGGTCCGGTTGTCGCAGTGAAGTTCCACTCCCGAATCGGTCAATTCCTTGGCGATCAGGGGTAGTCCAACTGCGGCGATCTCCGCGTGGACCAACACGGTGTCCAGGGCGTTGCAGATGGAGGGACGCCTGACCTTGGCGTTGTGGACGATCTCCACCGCCATCTTCAGGTCAGCCGCCCGGTCCACGTAGGTATGGCAAACACCGATTCCGCCGGTGACCGCCGGCATGGTGGCGTTCTCGGCCACGAACTTAACCAGACTCGCGCCGCCCCGGGGCACCAGCAGGTCTATGTACTCGTTCATCTTGAGCATGGCGTCCACCAGGTCCCGGTCCGGGTTGTCCAAGAACTGGACCGCATCCTCCGTGACGCCGGCGCCGGAGAGGGCCTTCCTCAGCAGGGCCACCAGCGCGGTGTTGGAGCGGATGGTCTCCTTGCCGCCCCGCAATAGGCAGGCGTTGCCTGATTTGAGACAGAGGCCGAAGATATCGACGGTCACGTTGGGGCGGGATTCGTAGATGCTGCCCACCACTCCCAGGGGCACGCGGCGGCGGCTAGTGATCAACCCATTGGGCTGCGACATCGTATCGATGACCTCGCCGATGGGGTCGGGCAATTCGGCGACCCGCTGCACCTCACCGGCGGTGTCGTTCAGCCGCTCGCTGGTCAGCAGCAAGCGGTCCAGTAGAGATTCGTCCAGTCCGTCGGCTTTGGCCTCTTGGTAGTCCTGTTGGTTGGCCGACAACACTTCCGCCTGTTCGGAGCGGAGCAGTCCAGCCAGATTTAGCAGCACCCGGTTCTTGTCCCCGGTCGATAACCGGGCCAACTTCCGGGAGGCTTTTCGGGCGGCTTGGCCCAAGGCGGTTACGTCTTGTACGGTCTTGGCAATCATCTTGCTGGCTATTCTATAGTAGAACCAGGTTATTCCGGTGCACCACTTCCTGGCCGTAGTGGTAGCCAAGGGTCTCTTCGATGCGGTCCGAGCGCAGCCCTTGTATCTTGCCTATGTCCCTGGCCGCGTAGTTGGCGATACCGCAGGCGATCTTCTTGCCCTTGGAATCCACCACATAGATGGACTCGCCCCGGCTGAAATCGCCTTCCACGGACTGGATCCCGGCCGGCAGCAGGCTCCGGTGGTCCTCCAGGAGCGCTCCGGCCGCCCCGGAGTCCACGATTATCTTGCCCCGCTGGGAGATGCCGCTAAGCATCCACCGTTTGCGGGCCTCCAGCTTGCCATCAGCGGGCTTGAAAAACGTGCCCACCGGCTCGCCCCGAGCGGCGCGGACCACCGCGTTTTCGGCCCGGCCATGGCACATCACCATGGGCATGCCCGACGCCGTGACCAGTTTGGCGGCTTCGAGTTTGGTGGCCATGCCGCCTCTCGCCCAGGGATGCAGGTTCTCACCGGCCAGGGCTTCTATCTGGGCGTCCACCTGGTCCACCTCGGTGATCAGGGTGGCGCTGGGATCGGTCCTGGGGTCCGCCGAAAACAGGCCCTCGGTGTCGGTCAGAACCAGCAGCAGGTCGGCGTCAACCAGATTGGCCACCAAGGCCGAGAGACGGTCGTTGTCGCCGAACACTTCGCCGATCTCATCAACGGCCACCACGTCGTTCTCGTTGACCACCGGAACCACTCCCAGCTCCAACAACCGCTGCAGGGTGTTGCCCACGTTCAGATATGACTGCCGGTTGGATAGGTCGGCGATGGTCAGCAGAGTCTGGGCGATCTGGACGGCATGCGCGGCGAACATCTCCTGATAGGTGTGCATCAAGCGGCTTTGGCCCACCGCGGCGAACACCTGCCGGGAAGAGATGTCGGGCCCCATATCTCCGCGGGTCCGCCCCAGGGCCGCCTGGCCGGCGGCGATGGCGCCCGAGGTCACCAACACCACTTCCCCTCCGGCATCGCGCACCTGACAGACCTGGCGCACCAGATCGGCCATCACTGCCACATCCAGCCCGGAAGGCCCAGTAAGGGCCCCGGTCCCGGCTTTGACCACGATACGCCGGTAGCGAAGTGCGCCAGAATCCGGGCTGGTTTCAGCCTTGTTCTGTTTGTTTGCTCTGGCCATTATCTGAGTCTGTTTTGG
>JADFNR010000121.1 GCA_022563275.1 Chloroflexota bacterium
AGCCGGATGATGCCCAGGTGGTTGCCCGAGGCGTCGAACACCCAGCAGCCCTCGGGGCCGGTACAGTAGACGCGGCCTTCCAGGTCAACCTTCATGCCGTCGGGAACGCCGTCCTCGGCCGAATACATGGTGGCGAAGACCCGGTTGTTGCTCAGGCTGCCGTCGGCGGCCACGTCAAAGGCCCGGATCAGTTGGTGTTCGCACACCTGCTTCTTCTCTTTCTCCTCCAGGCAGCGGCTGTCACGGCGGGTGATGGCCACGTATAAGATGCGTTCGTCGGGAGAGAAGGCCAGGCCGTTGGGATATTCGGTCTCGGTCGTGCCCACTGAGTTCGTGCCGTCAGGTGCGATGCGGTGCACCCCGCTGAAGTCCAGCTCCCGCTCTTCATCTGAGAGGCGTCCGCCCGGATCGGTGAAATAAATGGTCCCGTCGGAGCGGCCCACCACGTCGTTGGGACGGTTGAGCCGTTTGCCGTCCACATGGGTAGCGATGGGCGTATAGGAACCGTCCAACCGGCGGCGCATGATCTGGCGATTGTCGCTCTCGCAGATCACCAAGTTGCCCTGCCGGTCGAAAGTCATGCCGTTGGTCCCGAAGCTGGGCTCCCGGAATACCTCAACCTGGCCGTTGGTGGACATCTTGTGGATCATCAGCTTCCGGATGTCAACGAACAACCAGTAGCCGTCGGGATGCCACAGGGGGCCTTCGGTGAACCCAAAACCGCCGGCCAGTTTCTCTGCCGGAGAATCGGTGATGTTGGCGATCTGGTCAGACATGGTTCTCTCCCGGTGTACGCCTGTGGAACGGGCGCCTATTTACCTATTCAAGAGATCAATCCAGGTGGGCTAGGTACTGCTCTTCAAAGTCCATGCCAGCCAGGTCGCTGAAGGCGTCCATCAGCCTGCGCGTGATCACGCCCGGGGTCTTGCCACCGGCAACGGGAGTGCCGTTCACCGAAGATATGGGGCAGATGCACAGGCTGGTCGAAGTCAAGAAGGCTTCGTCGGCGGTGTAGGCGTCATACAGGTCCAGGTCCTTTTCCTCTACAGGCATGCCCAGGCCGCTGGCCAAGTTCATGGCGACGCCCCTGGTGATGCCCTCCAAAACGAACTGCCCCTTGGGAGTGGCGACGGTCCCGTCCTTCACCAAGAAAATGTTGGAGCCCCGTCCCTCGGTGAGATTGCCGGCCTCGTCCAGCAGCACGGCCCAGGCGTCCGGGTCGCTGGCCTGGGCTTCCAGGTCACCCAGGATCAGGTTCAGATAGTTGTGCGTCTTGGCGCGCGGGCTGATGAACCGCGGTGGGATCCGCGGCACGGATGGTGTGAAGATGGCCGCTCCGTCCCGGTATAAGGGGGCCCGCCGGGCGAAGGGGATGGGGTGGGTCTCGATCAACACAGTGGGCCGCATCTCGTCGCCGGGCAGGATGGGCTCGATGCCCCGGCTGATGCGCTGCATGACCCACATGTCCTGGCCGGGCGGGAGCAGCCGGTAGTTGTGCTCCACCACCTGCCGGGACCAGTCCTCCATCTCCGCAGGTTCCATGCCCGGGTCGATGCGCAGGTAGCGCAGCGAGTCGTACAGACGGTGCACATGTTCCGGGAGCCGGAAAGGTGTTCCATTGAACGTGCGGGCGGCGTCGAAGACCGCATCGCCATAGAGGTAGCCCCGGTCTCGGATGGATATGCCCACCTGAGACTCGGGCTTCAGTTCGCCGTTGAAGAACACGATGGGTTCGGTCTGCGCCATTGCATGCACCTCAGAATCTTTGAGTGAATCATGCTGGAGACACGGTGTAGCCTGAGAAGTGTTATTCAATCATGATTAACGTTTGAAGGCATTGGCGGCGGTGACTAGGGCCGGCAGCCCGCCCATGAGAAATGCCACGCCCACCGTCTCGGCGATCTCTTCTTCGGTGGCGCCCGCGGCCCGCGCCCGGTTGGCGATGGTGGTCACGCCGCCATCGTGGCCCAATAAAGCGTCGCAGAGCATGGTCATCAGGGTCTTTGTCTTGTTTGAAAGGGCTCCATCAGCCATGACCGATTCCCTGGCGCCGCCCACTATTTTCATCAAGTCCGGAGTATTGTTCTCCAGCAGGTCTTGCCAGCTTGATTGCTGTGTCATGATTACCTCTTGTTCGTCTTGATGCCCATACGTGGCATAGGATAAAACGCGCTCAAAATTGTGATGTTCGACGTGAGCCGCCATGATAGCACAGAGGATGACAAATTAGGCAGGACGAAAGGCTTAGAGGGAAGGGAAGAAGGGAAACTTGATAGTAAGGAAAAGCTGAGGGGAAATCAAAAAAACGTGGCCGAAGGGGAGGGTCCTCCGGCCACAATGCGATTGTTTGCCGCACCCGCGCCGGTTGGCGCAGGGTTTAAGCCTGATTAAAAAACGCACTGTTGTCGCGGATGACCCGCAACCCAGCGCCTCGAAGATTTGTCCCGAGGTTAAGGGACCCTAAACCAGGTTTAGGCAGATAATTACCAAACCGATCTGACATCACTGCTGACAGCCACCCAACACACACTTCCCTACACACCACGTAGGGTGGCTGCAACAGGCCAGGTCCTGATGGTTAGGCGAGGACTAACGGCCAGGTCCAAAAACCGGACCGCTGGTACTGAGCCCTCGATCAGCGAAGAAGAAAAGCCGAGGGCCGCTGTTAAGCGGCCCCGATGCGAAATACCTTAGTGCTGCATGTCGGGCACGTCCCCGAAGTAGCGGGCTTCCCATTCTTCATGGTGATCTTCTGAGGGTTCTTGATCTCGCGCTTGCTCCTGCACTTCACACAATAGGCTTCCATTAGACACACCTCCCATCTTTAGGGTCGAGATATTCTATCCCGGATATTGCAGCATGTCAACATATAGTATGCCAGTTTCTTAAATTATGGCAAGTAATGAGACTGCGTAGCCTCATCTATATATGGTATGCCAAACATCCTAACACCATTAAAAACAGTAATCGGTGTACTTTCAAGTGCATCGTGTTTAGAATATCCACCAGAATGGGCATGCTTTTAATCGTCCGTCACGGCGAAACCGACTGGAACGCCATAGGACGGATCCAAGGTCATACCGATATAGGGCTCTCGGAGAAAGGCGCTGAGCAGGCGCGTTCGCTTGGGAAACGGCTGGCCGGTCTAGCCATCGACGTTGCCTACACCAGCGACTTGAAACGCAGCTCTGAGACCGCCAGGATCGCATTGGGCGGGCGGGATATCGTCCTGAATGAGACCCCCAAGCTCCGGGAGTACCACAAAGGAGTATTCGAGGGACTGACGCTGGCCGAGATCAAGGCTCAGTTTCCGGAAGAGTACCCCAGGTACCTGGAGAAAAACCTTAGCTACGCTCCCAAGGGCGGGGAGACCACCCGGGACGTCAGCGCACGCATGACGGAGATATTCAATGAGATCAGGTCCAATCATTTGAACGAGAGCGTGCTGGTGGTCAGCCATGGCGGCGTTCTCCGGGCGGCCATGGTTTCGTTGCTGGGAATGCCCCTGGAGGGGAACTGGTCGTTCGTGTTTGGCAACTGCGGTCTAACGATGGTCGACACTTACGAGGACAACGCGGTGCTGCGTCTGTTCAACGACACTTCCCACATCAACGGCACGGTGAATCACGGGATGCTGGGTTAACGGACCGCTTGGCCGCGAGACGTTTGAACGAATGAGGTAGTTTATCTAAATGGCCGGACAGGTATTGATGGTCCAGGGCACTGCCTCCCACGTGGGGAAGAGCGTGCTGGTATCGGCTTTCTGCCGCATATTCCGCCAGGACGGGTTTCGTGTCGCGCCTTTCAAGGCCCAGAACATGTCCAACAACTCCTATGTGACTGCCGACGGCGGTGAGATCGGACGGGCCCAGGCGGTCCAGGCCGACGCCGCCGGAGTCGAGGCCCGGGTCGAGATGAACCCGGTGCTGCTGAAACCCGAGGCCGACCACATCTCCCAGGTGATCGTGATGGGCCGTCCTTTGTTGTCGGCCAAGGCCAAAGATTACTTCGCCCTCAAGCCCCAACTCTGGGAGGCCGTGCGCACCTCTTTGGACAGTCTACGAGAGGACTTTGATATCGTCGTCGTCGAGGGCGCCGGCAGCCCCGCGGAGATCAACCTAAAGGCCAATGAGATCGTGAACATGCGGGTAGCGCTCTACGCCAATGCCCCTGTTTTACTCTGTGGCGACATCGACCGCGGCGGGGTGTTCGCTGCGTTGGTGGGCACGCTGGAGCTTCTGGAGCCCGAGGAAAGGGAGATCGTCAAAGCGTTCATCATCAACAAATTCCGGGGCGACCCGAGCCTGCTCACCGACGGCATCACCTGGCTGGAGGAGCGCACCGGCATCCCGGTGGCGGGGCTGATCCATTACTATCGAGACATACACATACCTGAAGAGGACTCAGTAGCCCTGGAAGATGCCGTGGAGGCCGCGCCCCAGTCGGTATTGGACGTGGCGGTGCTCCAGCTGCCGCATATCTCCAACTTCGACGACTTCGATCCCCTGGCGCGCCACCCAGGCGTAAACCTGCGGTACGTGGACTCGCCCACCCAGTTGGGCCGTCCCGACCTGGTGATCATCCCCGGCACCAAGACCACCATCCCCGACCTGGCCTGGATGAACGAACGGGGCTTGAGCCAGGCCGTCAAGGACCTGCACGGCGGCGGCGCGGCGGTGCTGGGGATCTGCGGCGGCTATCAGATGCTGGGAACCAAGGTCAGCGACCCCGATCACATCGAGTCGTCTATCTCAGAACTGGATGGCCTGGGGCTGCTCGATCTAACCACCGTGTTTGAGGGGAGCAAAGAGACGCACCGCATCACCGGGCGGGTTATTGCGGCCACCGGCCTGTTGGCGGGCGCTTCCGGAATGCCGGTCAAAGGGTACGAGATACACATGGGAAGGACCGTGGGGGAAAGATTCACTTCCCCATTTTGCATCGAGGACCGCGCCGATGCGCCAGTGACTGGTAACGGCGATCTTGAGGGGGCCATGGACGCGTCCGGCAGTGTGATGGGCACCTATATCCACGGCCTTTTCCACAACGGCGAGCTTCGTGGCGCCATGCTCCGGGAATTGGCCCGCCGCAAGGGCGTAACGCTGCCGGAGGTAACCGCTGAGATGGACCAGGACCGGGAATACGACAAGCTGGCCGACTGGGTCCGCTCCAGCATCGACATGGACCTGGTTTACCGGGTATCCGGGCTTAGCCGCGACTACGATGCGGCCGGGGATTAATGGCCTCCCAGCTTTGTTTGGTGCTGGGTGGAGTAAGGTCCGGAAAGAGCGCCTTCGCCGAAAGCAGGGTCGGGTCGCTAAGTCAGCTATCCGGCCACACCGCGCTGTATGTCGCCACGGGACTGGCGGTCGATGACGACATGAAAGAGCGTATTCGGCGGCACCAAGAATCCAGGCCGCGGCATTGGTCAACTCTGGAGGAACCCACGAAACTGGCGGAGAGATTGACTCCTTTGCTCAAGGGCGCTGAAAGTCCGGGCGCGGTCATCATCGACTCTGTGGATGTTTGGGTGGCCAACCTGTTGGTGGATCACGAAAAAGAAACCAATCAGGCGACAGAAGAAATCGTGATGCAAGCGACGGAAAAACTTCTGGCTCTGGTGGCCATTTCCTCACAAGCGTTCGTCATGGTTAGCGCCGAAGTGGGACTGAGCCTGGTGCCTCCCGAGCCCTTGGGCCGCCGCTTTCAAGACCTCCTGGGGATGGTTAACCAGCGGATATCCGCCGCCGCTACCGAGGTGTACCTGGTGGTCGCGGGAATACCAACGAAGATCAAACCTTCAGATTAAACCAACACGCGTGAAGTAGGACCCCTTGGCCTCACCAAACGACGATTTCTCAGAAGATTCAGAAGAAGAAGAAGGAGACGCAGGCGTGCTGCTGGGCAGCGCCACGGTCCGTGCGCCCGGCGTCTGTGGTGAACTGGCCCAGGGCGTGATGGACGGGGTCCACTTCCTGGTCACCTGCCCGGTGGACTTCTACTCCAGGGTCAAAGTCGATATCTATTCCGGTGGCCCCGGCGTTGAAGCGCCCGAGGATTGTGATAAAGCCGCCGCCGCCGTTCGCCGCACGCTTTCGCATCTGAAAAACAGCAAGGTCCTCGCCCGGCTGACCATCAACAACCCCATTCCCCGGGGCAAGGGCATGGCCAGCAGCAGCGCCGATCTGGCCGCGGCCATCGCCGCCACCGGCCTGGCTCTGGGCCAAGAGCTAACGCCCGATCAGATCGCCCAGATCGCCCTGTCCATCGAGCCCACCGACGGCATCATGATCCCTGGAGTCGCCCTCTTCGACCACCGTGCCGGCAGCATCCGCGAGAGCCTGGGTCCGCCGCCTCCCATGGAGATCGTGGCCCTGGACCTGGGAGGCACCGTGGACACCGTGCAATTCAACATGGTCGACCGCTTCCAGCGCTGGCAGGCCGTTGACGAACAGACCACGGAGGCCCTGCGCCTGCTGCGGCAGGGAATAGCCAACCAGGACCCGGCGCTGGTGGGCCAGGGCGCCAGCATCAGCGCCGAGGCCAGCCAGAACGTCCTCGCCAAGCCCCGGCTGGCCGAGGTTAAGGAGTTCGCGGAATCGGTTGGCGCGGTGGGGATCAACGTTGGGCACAGCGGCACCATTATGGGCGTGCTCTTGGACGCCAGGGAACGGCGGGGCAAATCGACCTATCACAAGGCCAAGGAGGCCTTTCCAGACGCCCACGAGGTGTATCATTTCCGGCTGTTGGGCGGCGGTGTGCAGCGGGTGGACGTCTAATCATCGAAAGATAAAAAAAGGACCGTGATGGCAGAATACAAAGTGGCGGTTATTCCCGGCGACGGGGTGGGCTTGGAAGTAATCGAGGAAGGCAGAAAGGCCCTCGAGGCCGTGGCCGGCGTGACCGGAGGGCTGAGCTTTAAGTTCACCGAGTTCCCCTGGGGGTCCGCATTCTACCGGGAGACCGGGAAACTCATGCCCGACGACGGCATCGAGACCCTGAAAGCTTTCGACACCATCTTGTTCGGCGCGGTGGGAGACCCTGATATTCCGGACCACATCACCCTGCACGGCCTGCTGCTGCCCATGCGGCGTAGTTTCGACCAGGGAGTGTGCATCCGGCCCGCCTACCTCCATCCGGGTGTGCAGTCGCCCCTGGCCGGAAAGAAAGCCGGCGACATCGACATGGTCATCTTCCGGGAGAACACCGAGGGCGAATACGCTCCGGTGGGCGGGCGGCTCTATCCCGGAACAATCCATGAAACGGTGATCCAGACCAATATATTCACCCGCCGGGGCACCGAGCGCATCATCCGCGCCGCCTTCGAGTACTGCGTGAGCCGCAACAAGGGCAACAAGGTCACCTCGGTGACCAAGTCCAACGCCCAGGCCTTCGGCATGGTCTTCTGGGACGAGGTCTTCGTGGACGTGGCGGCCGACTTTCCTCAGATAAAGACCGAGTCATTGTTGGTGGACCGGGCCTGTATGGACTTCGTGCGCTGGCCTGAAGAATTCGACGTGGTGGTGGCCTCTAATCTGTTCGCCGACATCCTCTCGGACATCGCGGCGGTGGTGACCGGCAGCATGGGCCTGGCGCCCAGCGCCAACATCAACCCGGAGAAAATATATCCGTCCCTTTTCGAGCCGGTCCACGGCGCGGCCTTCGACATCATGGGCAAGGGCATCGCCAATCCCCTGGCGACGGTCTCCGCGGTGGCCATGATGTTGGACCACCTGGGAGAACAGGAAGCCTCAGAAAGGGTGGACAAAGCCGTGGCCCGCTGCCTGGAGCAGCGCACTATCCTGACCGCCGACCTGGGCGGCACGGCAACAACTTCAGAGATGGGAGACGAAGCGGCCCGGCTGATACGGGAGGGGTAGGGGTGGCGGTATTGAGTTTGTCGATTGAGTGCTAGTCGATGATAAAATACCGGCCCCTTCCGAGGAATCTTAGTAATCCACCGTCACGCAAAACCTGCAATTGTTGGCGGATTTTAGCGTCTATGTTCAAGTTCTCGGGATGCAGATCGGTTAATCGGTCTCGCGATTCTGTGTAAAATTCTTGGAGCGTGAACTGATCAGCACCCGATCGTTGCTGGAGTTTCCTGATGCAGGAATGGACGTCGGCCGCCCACCCACCTTTTGCCCTTTTGTCTGCCCTAATAAACGAGAAACGCCTCCAATTCGCTCTAACTTGAACCGGGTCCAATTCTATCCCTTCAGAAACAACGAATATTCGGGCTTCGGATGGAAGATTACCCAATAAGATGTTGGATCCTACCCAACCGGCCCTTCTCGCGTTTGGTCCCAAAGGGTTTCGTTTTTGGATAACATTGGGGCTCATGAAATGGCCAGGGACAATGAATAAATTCGATATTGTCCATGTTTCGCGAGCATATTGAAGGAACACATAGTTTGGTGCTCTTCCTTCTGAAATTGCGCGCATTTTAGGCTCATATGCGGAATTTGGTGTTGAATTTCCGAACGAGCCGTTCTTGCTTTTTAACTGGTAGGTTTGTCCGCAACCCGGACAAGCGAAATCGATTACCGGAGTATTGGTGGTTTGCGCCAGAAGCTTATCTGAAGAACAGCCTAAGCAAAAAAGGTTTTCTTTGGCCCATTGTTCCGTGATGCGGCGTGCAGCCTGGCTATGACTTACATATCCCGCAGCAGCACTCGCGTCCATTTGAAGATGCATTGGAAAATCTTTGTGCCGTTAAGAATCCACCTGAGCCCCCTAAGTCGACCCCAAAACCACGCTGACCATGCGTTTCTCCAGGGTCTGGCCTAGCTTAACCACCTGGTCCAGGCGGTCGTGGTCGCCCACGGCGCCGATGAATACCACTCCCAATAGGCGGCCCACCCGGAAGTCCACCACGGTGGAGGAGACCAGGCCGTCGATGCCGCCCTGCAACACCCTGAGGCCCACCGCCTCGTCGAAGAAGCCCTTGGGGTCCAGACGCGTGGCGGACACCAATTGGTGACCCTGGCCCACGCTCTCGCCCACCCGCTCCTCAAAGTCCTTCAGAAAGATGTCGTGCATCCACGCATGGACCGAGTCCGGGGTGTCGAACAGGTGCACCACCGAGGCCGCCATGAAGTCGAACCCGTCGGCCATCGCCATGTTGGAGGTGGGCCCCAACTCCCGCATCACGCCTGTCACCCGGCCGGCCTTGGCAAAGCGCTCGGCAGTGCTGCCGTCGAACCCATTCTGGGCCAGGGTCTCGTTGTCCAGCGACCCTTCCCGGACCACCTGATGACCTCGGAACAATTCTGGGAACTCGGCCTTTTCCAGGACCATTAGGTCCAGGGCGCCTTCGCCAACGCTGTAAGTCGCACGGTCGATCGAATTACTTGTCAATTCAGTCTCCTGTATTTTGGACGTGCCTGTAGGGCGGGAGTTATTGGACGATTGAACAGGCAAACGATTTGCGGTTCGCCGACGGATTTCGCTTGTGCCGGTAGGGCTAACCGCAGACCATGGGATAGACGTGCAGATAACGGGAACTCTCTCCCGGAAGCATGCTCTTGGTCCAGTTACTGCCGCCGTCTGAGCTGCTGTAAACCTCTCCGCTGTAGGCCGCGCAGTAGATGTGTTCCGGCGCGGCGTTGTCGATGGCGATGGCCATCATGCGGCCTGGCACGGTTTCGCCCAGGTCCAGCCGGTCCCAGGTCTCGCCCACGTCGCGGCTGCGGAAGAGTGCGCCCTCCTGAACGGTGTCCGGAGGCGCGGCCCCGCCGCCGGCGCCGGCCGCCAGGTAGATGGTCTTGGGGTCGTCAGGCGCGACCAGCAGGTCGCGGCAATACGAACCGCCGGGAAACATCTCCTCCACCTGCACGTGCTCCCAGCGCGCGCCCTTGTCCCGGCTGCGGAACATGGCGGTCTGGGTGGCGATGTGCACCGTGCCCGGCGAGGCGGCGCTGACCTCGACCTGATGCAGGTCCAAGGTGTTGTTTTTGATGTATGGGCCGTCGATCATCGAGACCCAGGTCTCGCCGCCGTCACGGCTGGCCAAGAGACCGCCGACTTCGATGGCGGCGTAGATGTCTTTGGGGTCGGAGGGGTCGAACGCCATGCCGATGACCCGCTTGGCGGTGGGGGGCATATAGGTCGTGATAAAGGGGTAGACCACCTGGCTGGTGTCCATCATCTTCCAGGTGT
>JADFNR010000017.1 GCA_022563275.1 Chloroflexota bacterium
AGCTCCAGGATGCCGAAGCCCAGCATGATCTTCTTGGTCTTAACGGCCACCGCGCTGGCGAACACCAACGGGTCCCCGTACACGCACTCGCCGGTGAAGTAGTGCTCGGCGAACCAGATGGCGTCCAGCCCCAACTCCTCGACGAGTACAGCTTCGTCCAGACAAGCAAGAATCTCCTGCCCGTCCCGGCTGTCGTCAAACTTCATCGGATAAAAGAAGTGCCCGAACCGCATGGTGGTTTACTCCTGACCCTGATATCTCCAAGCATTGGCGCCGGCGCTTGGCGGGCACATTGTACTACCGGGACAGGCGGCTAACGCAGCCGCCCTAAAAAGAACGTGGCATCCAGGTACGGGTCTTTATTTGTGCCTTCGGCGCTGTTCTCGGAAGATTTCGTCACGCTAAACGTAGCTGGCAATCCGGGAGCGCTGGCCATGGTGTTCCCCGATACCGTTGCCACGATCAAGGTGACTTCGTCGGCTGCCTTTGCGATGCTGCAGTTCCCATCGGCATCTTGAACGATCTTTAGAACGTCAACCCCGTCAACAACAAAGCCGAGATGGCGATGGCTCTCCTATCGGATCGATGAACGGCAATCAAATTGAGAACCGCCCCTACCCCTCCAGATGCACCACCGCCGTAACCCTTGGCACATTCCCCACCACCCGCGTCGTGTGGCCGGCGCCGGTTAGGTCTTCGGCCAGGTTGACGTCGCCGGCTCTTAGGTGGTGGATGGTGCCGTCTTTCAGGCCGATCTCAGCCTCGCCGGAGAGGGTGATGATGTACTGGCGGCGCGGGGCGATGTGCCAGTCGCTGAAGAAGCCGGGCTGCTGCGCCCGGAACACGATCCCCTTGGCGTCGTGCAGGGCGTTCCAGGCTGGATGCTCCGGCGGGTCGATCTCCTCGATGTGAGTGTTGCCGTCGTCGCCGGTGTACATTCTGATGGAACCCATGGTTTTCTCTCCCTTTGGTTAGAAAAGATTTGATTAGCTACTGAACTGGTTTTTGCTCTCAACAATCCGCTCTACCAACCGTTCGTGGTGAGCCCCGTCGAACCATGACTGCGCCCGCGTCCTTCGACGGGTCCCCCGATGAATCGGGGAGACTCACGACTCCGGTCGGAGCTCAGGACGAACGGATCAATCCCGAAACCGGGCTCAGCCGTGCGTCTACTCCGATAGGAATCCCTTGATGGCCGCGTAGGACTCGTCGGGCATCTCTTCCGCGATGTAGTGGCCGCAGGTCAGCGACTGGCCCCGCACGTTGGTGGCGTAGTCCTGCCAGACCTTCAGCACGTCCTGGGTCCGCCCAACGAAGCCCGTGGAACTCCACATGGCCAACATGGGGCAGTTGATCTTCTGGTCGAAATCGGCGTCATCGTGCACCAGGTCGATGCTGGCCCCCGCCCGGTAGTCCTCGCAGACGGCGTGGATGGTGCCGGGGTCGTTGAAACAGCGCAGATAGTCGGCCAGCGCCTCGGGCGTGAACACCTTGTCGGCGTCCTTGACCCGCGCGAACCCCCGGCCCGCGTAGAACTCCGGGTTGGCCCCGATCACCTTCTCTGGAAAGTCGAAGGGCTGGATCAGGAAGAACCAGTGATAGGTGTTGGTGGCGAAGTCCTTGTCCACGATCTGGAACATCGTGCGGGTGGGGATGATGTCCAGCGTGACCAGCTTGAGAACGCTTTCCGGGTGGTCCTTGGTCAGGCGGTGCGACACCCGGCCGCCCCGGTCGTGGCCCACCAGGAAGAACTGGTCGAACCCAAGCTGCTTCATGACGTCCACCTGGTCCTGGGCCATGACTCGCTTGGAGTAGTTCATGTGCTCCGGGTCGCCTTCCACCTTGGCGCTGTCGCCGTAGCCGCGCAGGTCCGGGCAGACCACGGTGAAGTCCTCGGCCAGACGCGGCGCGATCTTGTTCCACATGGCGTGGGTCTGGGGGTAGCCGTGGAGCATCAATATGGGTGGTCCACTGCCGCCCTTCACCAGATTGATGTTGGTGCCGTTGGCTTCTAATTGAAGCTCTTCAAATCCTTCAAACATCTTCTTCCCTTTTGAGATATAACGGATTATTCTGAGGGCGTCCGCGCCCGTTCCAGCACCCGCCGCAGAGCCGCGGTGAAGGTGTCGATCTCGGCCTCGCCGATCTCCGTGGAGACCGCGCCCACCAGATTGGCGGCCATCATGATGCCTTCGTTCAGCAGCCCCAAGAACACCTGGTGCCGGAAGGCCGGGTCCTCGGTGGCGATGTCCCGGTAGCCCACCAGATTTTCGCTGGTGAAATGGATGCCGAACAAGGACCCAAGGCCCGTCACCTGGACCGGCGTCTCCAATTCCGCGCCGACCGCGAGGATGCCGGCCCGCAGATATTCGGTCATCTCGGCCAGCTTGCGGTAGACCTCGGGAGTGAGTTGTTCCAAAGTCGCCGCCCCCGCCAGCATGGTCACCGGGTTGGCGTTGAAGGTCCCGGCGTGGGCCACCCTGGGACCGCCGGGGGCCGTTGGGTCGTAGAGGTCCATGATTTCCTTGCTGCCGCCGAACGCGCCGATGGAGAACCCGCCGCCGATAATCTTGCCCAGCGACGTCATGTCCGGGGTGATCCCGTAATACTCCTGGGCGCCGCCCCAGGAGGCGCGGTAGCTGATGACCTCGTCGAAGATCAGGATGATCCCGTTGTCCCTGGTGAACTCCCGCAACATGGACAGATACTCGGTGGTGGCCGGCAGCATGCCCACCGAACCCAGCATGGGCTCGATGATCACCGCCGCCAGCTCGTCCTTGTGCTCTTCCAGTATCTTCCGGGCGACGGCTGTCTCGTTGAAGGGCATCACCACCACCTGGTCCAGCGTGCCTTCGCCCAGGCCCTCGGTGGCGGCCACGGAGTCGGGGCGGGAACGCTCGCCGGCCTTGGCGGGATCGACCCGCACGCTGACGCTCACCTGGTCGTGGCTGCCGTGGTAGCCGCCCTCGACCTTGGCGATCTTGCTCTTGCCCGTGACGGCCCGGGCCGCCCGGATGGTGTTCAAGGTGGCCTCGGTGCCCGAGTTTGTGAAACGGACCAGGTCGAAGCTCGGTATGCGCTCGCAAAGCAGCTTGGCCAGGCGGACCTGATGGGCGCTGGGGGCGTTGTAGACCATGCCTTTACTCATCTGCTCTTGGACTGCGTCCACCACCGGCTTGGGCGAATGGCCCAGGACGAGGGTGGTCATGGTGCCGATGAAGTCCAAGCGGTCAACGCCGTCGGAATCGACGACATGGCAGCCCGAGGCGTGGTCGACGAAGATGGGATAGGGCGCCCAGAAGATGGAGTTCCGGCTGTCGCCGCCGGGCAGGTAATTCTTGGCGTCCTCCCACAGGGCCTTCGATTTGGGAGTCGATCGGAGGTACCGTTCTAGTTCGCTGGTGGTCTCGGCCATCCGTGCCTCCTAATGGTGTGAATCCCTTCCCCCGCGCCGGGGGAAGGTTCGGTCCGACGTGGTCGGGACTTCCCGGCGGTGCCGAGGACGCTCGATAGAGTCGGCGCTCGACATAGCCGGAGATGGGGGAGTAATGCTAATCGGCTGCCGCCCCAACTGCCGTGACCGGCGTGGCCCCAGGGAAGTAGAGCTTTCTCAATGATCCGCTGCCCAGGCTGATGAATACGACCGCCACGAAGATGATGCCGCCGAACACGATAACCGACGATGCGCTGAACACGTCGGCGAAGGCCGCGTTGGCCAAGTTGGTGACGGCCATGCTGCCGCCGACGTGGACCGAGTAGACTCCGGCCACGCGGCCCCGGACATGGTCCTCGGTAAGACTCTGGATGATGGTGTGGCTGATGGTCATGAACCCGGCTTGGTTGGCGCCCATCACCACCGTGGCGAGGATCGAGATCGAGGGGCTGTCCGACCATGCCAGCAGCATCGGCCCCAGTCCGCTGGAGAAGGCGAAGAACAAGAACAGTTTGCCTCTGGCGGACTCGCTTCTGACCCCGGCCATGAAGATAGAGGCCACCAGCGCCCCGCCGCCGATGCCGGCGATCAGGTAGCTGACGCCCACCGAGCCGGCCCCCAATTTATCCTGGGATATGGCGGGAAGCAGGGACTCGTAGGACATGGTGAGGGCGCAGTGGGCCAAGACCAAAAGGACCATGGACATGATGATGGGCCGCTTGTAGACGTAGACGAAACCTTCAAATAAGTTCGCCAAAAATCCCTGGCTCTTGTCGATGACTCCCGTGGACCTGGTGGCCACCCGGGAGACGAAATAAAAGCCAAAGAGGTAGAGGGCCGCGGAGAGCCAGAAGGCCGAGTCGATGTTGACGAAGCCCAGCAGCGGGACGATGGCCAGAGCCCCGGCCATCCGCGCGCCCTGTTGGGTGGCCTGGTTCAAGGCGATGGCGTTCATCAGGTGCTCTTTGGACACCAGGTTGGGTATCAGGGCCGTGGACGTGGTCATCTGAGCGGCGCGCAGCGTGCCGTTGGCCAGGGCCAGGAACGTGAGCGTCCAAGGTCCGGCGAGCCCGTTCATCACCAACACGGCCAGCAGGATGTTGTTGACCACTTCCAGGATGAAGATCCAACGCAACAGCTTCTGCCGGTCGAAGCGGTCGGCCAGGAACCCAGCTATGGGCGTGGAGAACACCCTGGGCACGATGGCCGCAAAGGTGACTATACCCACCCAGAGCGAGCCGTCGGTGATCTCAAAGGCCAGCCAGCCCCGGGCGATGATCAGCGCCCAGGCGGCGGAGGCGGAGAAAGTGGTGGCGATCCAGAGGTTGCGGTAGTCCTTATATTGCAGGGCCAGGAGGAACCGGTCTCGTGTCGTCGCTAGTAAGGTTCTCATGCCGTTCCTTGATATAAATCGGCCTGCACGATTATAGCAGTAGTCACAAGACTGATTGGAAGGCGGCTCAGGTCCGATTCAGTCTTGACTGTCCCCAAGCCGCTAACTACAATCGCCAAAGCCGCTCAACCGGCTGTATCTCCGGGCCTACTAAGGAACAAAATGCCGTTCGAAGCCCCCGCCGATGGCGTCCTCCTGCCACCCTACCGCGTTCTGGACCTGGCGGGCCCCGAGGGCGTGTTCTGCGGCAAGCTGCTGGCCGACTACGGCGCGGATGTGATCAAGGTTGAGCCCCCGGCTGGAGACCCCACCCGGCAAAGGCCCCCGTTCATCGGAGACCAACCGGGACCCGAGCGCAGCGCCTACTTCCTGTTCTACAACACCAACAAGCGGTCGGTCACCCTGGACCTGGAAAGTAGCCAGGGGCAGGGCCTGTTCAAGAAACTGGCTGCCTCCGCCGACGTTTTGATCGAGAGTTTTCCCGTGGGCTACATGAAGTCCCTGGGACTGGACTTCGACACCCTGAAAACCGGCAATCCAGGACTGGTGATGTGCTCGGTTACGCCCTTCGGCCAGACCGGCCCCTGGAAGGACTTTCAGTCCACGGACCTGATCTCTCTGGCCGCCAGCGGCTTCATGCAGATCACCGGCGACCCCGACGGCCCGCCCCTGCGCCAGGGCAACGAACAGTCCCACTTCCCCGGCGCTCAGCACGCGGCGGCGGCGATCATGGGGGCACTGTTCTACCGGGACATGCAGGGCGGCCCGGGGCAGTACATCGACGTTTCCATGCAGGAAGCGATGATCACCTACTACACCGACGCCCATCCCGCCCTGGCCTGGATGCAGCGCGGGGAGAACGTGACCAGGGTGGGCACCAACTCGACCCTGGTGATCCCGCTGGGGGCCTACCCCAGCAAGGACGGCTGGATCTCCGCTGGAATCATCACCCCCCGGGAGTGGGAGAACCTTTCCCAGTGGATGTACGAGGTCACCGGCAACGAAGATATCCTGAACGACGCTTACAAGGGCGGCAACCAGGACCGGGCCCCCTACAACGACATCATCACCGCCCTGGTCATCGATTTCACCACCCGTTTCACCTCGGAAGAGCTATTTCACCAAGGCCAGGAGCGGAACCTGGTGTTCATTCCGGTGAATACGGTGCCAGACCTGCTGTCCGACCCCCAGCTTGAGGCCAGCAATTTCTGGTTCGACCTTGACCACGCCGATGCAGGCACGCTTAAGTATCCGCTGGGCGTGTTCGACAGCGAGGAGGTTTCGCCGGGAACTAAGCCGGCCCCGCACCTGGGCCAGGACAACGACGCCATCTTCGGCGGCGAATTGGGTCTCAGCGAGACTGAACTCGCCTCCCTCCATGCCCAGGGAACCATTTAGGTATGGCTAACCCCAAAAAAGCGCTGGAGGGCGTCCGTATCCTGGAGTTGGGCCCGTACGTGGCCCTGCCCATGACCGGCCGCATCCTGGCGTCCATGGGCGCCGAGGTCATCAAGGTCGAGACCAACAAGGTCCTGGATGAGATGAACTTCATACCCGCCTGGTCCCGGGGCGGCGGACAGCCGGAATTCCAGCGGGCCAAGAAACGGATCACCATCGATGTCCGCACCCCGGACGGCTTGGAAGTGTTCAAAGAGTTGGTCAAGGTCAGCGATGTCTTCATGACCAACTTCCGGCGCAATATCCTGGACCGGTGGGGCATCGACTTCCCGGAGCTCCGGCGTCTGCGCCCTGACATCATCCTGATGTGGCAGACCGGCCTGGGCGGCATCGGCCCTTATTACACTTACAAGTCCTACGGGATATTGGTGCAGCACATGGGCGGCGTCTCCCTCATGTCCGGCGAGGAAGGCGAGCCGCCGGCCACCATCAACACGTCCTACTCCGACTATCACACCGGCGTGTTCCAGCCGGTTGCGGTAATCGGGGCGTTGATGCGGCTCAGGTTGACCGGACGGCCCGCCACCATGGAATCGTCCATATTCAAATCGGGCGCCCTAACCGCCGGGCCGGCCATACTCGACTACCAGTCCACCGGCCGGACGCCCCAGCGCATGGGCAACCGGGACCCCTTCGCGGCGCCACACGGGGTCTACCGGTGCCAGGGCGACGACCGCTGGTGCGCCATCGCCGTGCAGACCGACGAGCATTGGGCCGCCTTCTGCCGGGCCATCGGCAGTCCCGAATGGTGTAGTGAGGATTCATTTTCGTCCCTGGAGTCACGCCTGGCCAACCAGGAACGGTTGGACGGGTTGGTCGGAGAGTGGACCGCCGGCCAGACCGCGGAAGATGTCATGACGCGGCTCCAAGAAGCCGGCGTCCCCGCCAGCTTGGTGTCCCAGGGCAAGGACCTATACGAAAGTCCGCATCTAAAGGCCCGTGAGTTCTACCGGCCCACGCGCTTCTATCTGGCCGACCGTGCTAAACCAGCTTGGGAATGGCAGGGCGAGGAAGGCATCGCCGCCGCCATTCCGCCGATACTGTCCGAGTCCCCCATGGATTTCGGGCACTACAGCAACATCGGCGAAGACAACGACTACGTATTCAAAGAGATATTGGGCATGTCCCAAGCGGAGGTGGACCGCTTCACCGAGAACCAATCCTTATACTAGGGCCGAAAATTTGGAAGTAAACACACCCGCCATCCGTTCGTCCTGAGCCGCGTCGAAGGACCGTGGCTCCGGCGCAGTGGTGGTTCGACGGAGCTCACCACGAACGAGCGAGCGATAACGCCTGTTGAGCATGGCAAAATCCCTGATAGCTGAAAGCTGACGGCTGACAGCTATCCCCCGCGAGGAAACATGTACGACTACAGCAGCTACGAAAAACTGATCATCGAGATCAAGGACGGCATCGCCCTGGTTACCATCAACCGTCCTGAGGTCTACAACGCGACCGACTTCAAATTGCACAACGAGCTCAGCTTGGTCTGGCTTGACCTGGGCAAGGACGACGCTGTCCGGGTGATAGTGATCACCGGCGCGGGCACGGCCTTCTCGGCCGGGGGCGATTTTGATCTGATCGAGAAATCCATCGGCAACGCCAAGATACTCGCCAAGACCATGGAAGAAGCCCGGGACATCGTCCACAACATGATCAACCTGGACAAGCCGGTCATCTCGGCCATCAATGGCGTGGCGGTGGGCGCGGGCTTGGCCGTGGCCCTGCTGGCCGACATCTCCATCGCGTCGGATAAAGCCCGGTTCACCGACGGCCACGTGCGGCTGGGGGTGGCCGCCGGAGACCACGCGGCGCTGATCTGGCCCATGCTCATCGGCATGGCCAAAGCCAAGTATTACCTCCTCACCTGCGAATTCCTTGATGGCACGGAGGCCGAACGTATCGGCCTGGTCAGCCAGGTGGTGCCCCATGAAGAACTGATGGACAAAGCCATGGACGTGGCCCGCCGGTTGGCCTCCGGGTCGCAGCAGGCGCTCCGCTACACCAAGCGGTCGTTGAACCAGTGGCTGCGCCAAGCCGAACACACCGCCTTCGACTACTCGTTGGCCCTGGAGATGCTGGGCTTCTTCGGAGAGGACGTTCAGGAAGGCCTCGACTCGGTCAGAGAGCGGCGCGACCCCAAATTCCCTTCGGCGCAATAAAAAATCACCAGAGAGATGCATGGAATATAGAAAGTTTGGCAACACAGGCATAGACGTGTCCGAGATTGGGTTCGGCTGCGGCGACGTGGGCGGACTCATGGTCCGGGGCGAGCCCGCCGACCAGGTGCGCGCCGTGGCCAGGGCCATGGAGTTGGGCATCAACTACTTCGACACCGCCTCCCGCTACGGCGGCGGCCAGTCTGAAACCAACCTTGGGCGGGTGCTGAAGGAGCTTTCCGCCGACGCCCTTTCAAACCAGGTCTACGTCGGCACCAAGTACAGCCTGGGCGAGGCCGACCCCAACGACCTCAAAGCGGGCGTCATCCAGTCGGTGGAGGCCAGCCTGAAACGGCTGGGCCGGGAGCAGGTGGACCTGATTCAGCTCCACGACCGCATCAGTTCCCAGACCGACGTTAAGGTCCGTGCGATCACGGTATCCGATGTTCTGGGAGAGGTGCGTGAGGCCCTTGAGGTGCTCAAGTCCCAGGGCAAGGTCCGCTTCTATGGCATGACCGGAGTGGGGGAACCCAAGGGCATCCACGAAGTTGTCGCCTCGGGCATGGTGAGCACCGTGCAGACGGTATACAACCTGATCAACGCCAGCGCCGGAGCCGTGGCGCCTGCTGGGTTCGACATGCCCGACTATGACCGTCTGATCGACCTGGCGGCGGAGAAGCAGGTTGGCGTCATCGTGATCCGGGTGTTGGCGGCGGGCGCCCTCACCGGAACATCGGTCCGCCACCCCGTCGCCGTGCCAACCGTCGCGCCCATCGGTTCCGGGAGAGATTTCCAGCAAGACGAGTCCAGGGCCCAAGAATTCGCCTTTCTGGTGGATGAGGGATTCGCCGGTGACATGCCCGAGGCGTCCATCCGGTTCGCCCTGAGCAACCCAGGTGTTTCAACCGTGCTGGTGGGCTATTCCGACCTGGACCACCTGGAAAAGTCGGTGCGGTACGCGGCCAAAGGCCCGCTGCCTGCCGAGGCCCTGGCCCGTCTGCCTCAAGCCTGGGCTACCTTTGTGAGTTAACCGTGCCCCAACGGCCGTGCCCGAAAATGGAGAAACCTACAAAACCATGAACGAGATACTCGGCAACCTGGACAGCCTGCGCAGCGCGATGGACGATAGCGAGTTCGACGCCATCATCGCCATGTCCCCGGAGAATGTGCCCTACACATCCGGGGTTGGAATCTGGTCCCAGAAGGTGATCCGCGACCGGCTGGCCCTGGTCGTCTGGCCCAGGGAGGGCGAACCGACGCTGATCGTGGCCACCAACGAGGAGGGCTACGTCCGGGAGAAGACCTGGATATCTGACGTGCGCGCCTACACCCAGCATCAGGACTCGCCCATCAAGCTGCTGTCGGATGTGCTCCAAGAGAAAGGACTGGGCGCGGGACGGATCGGCTTCGAGCCCGCCTACCTGACCACCGACTACTATCTGGAACTCCTGGAAACCATGCCCGAGGCCAGATTCGATTCCTGCGAGCCCTTGCTCCAAGGTGTGCGGATGATCAAGACCCCGGCCGAGATCGACCTGCTGTGCCGGGCGGCCACCTCAACCGAGCGGGCCCTCATGGCCACCTACTCCACCGCCCGGCCGGGCGAGAAGGAACGGGACCTGGTGGCCCGGTTGGGCGCCAATATCCTGCAGTCCGGGGCCGATTTGCCGTCCTTCCTGTTCTTCACCGTGGGTCCCAATTCCGGTTACGCCCATCCCGACCCCACCGACATCGAACTCCAGCCCAACGACATCCTGAAAGCGGACTGTGGCGGCTGGTTCTCAGGGTATTTCTCGGATATCGGCCGGACGGTGGTGGTGGGCAAGGCCAGCGATGAACAGCACTCCATCTACAACCGTCTGGCGGAGGTGCACCGGAAGACCATCGCCACCATGCTTCCGGGCGTGCCGGCCTCCGAGGTTTTTCGGCAGAACGTAGAGTTTTACAAAGAGGTGGACATCGAGTTCAATCTGCCCTTCGCCGGGCACGGCCTGGGCCTCTACATCCACGAGAAGCCCATGCTGGCCGCCATGGACGACACACCCCTCGCCCCCAACATGGTATTCGCCGTTGAAACCAGGGTGCGCTGGCCCGGCGTCCAGGGGTTCCATATAGAAGACCTTGTGGTGATCCGCGACGACGGCCCCGAGATAATCACCAAATTCATGGACACCAGCCGGTTGCTGGAGTTGTAGGCAGGCGGGCCGCAATTGGCAATATATCGGTCGCGAAATGCGTAGGGGCACGGCATTGCCGTGCCCCTACGGCGGTGAGGACGATTTCATCACCGCCGGATTCTCCGGGTCCTTCGACCACTTTGCCAGGTTCTCCAAAATGTACTTCCGAACGTCGTCTCGATCGCATTCGGAGCGGATAACGCGTTCATAATAATTACGTTGCCAGACCGGCCGAATGGTACCGAGTCGTTCATCCGCGAATCGGCGCGAAACCGCAGATTTAAATGAACGGATGATTGTCGGAATTGACCCCCTCACAGGCTTCCCGAATGCCTCGGTTCGCACCGTTACCTCAAGGTTGTTTGTCTCTCCTTCATGCGAGTCAATGATTTGTAATATGCCGTGCGAATGGTTCGGCATCAGCACGAATGCATCCAGTTTGACGAAAGGGAAATGGACAGGAATCAAGCCCCAGCACTCAATCACCAATTCGCCAAGTCGGCTTGGCCTGAACGACTGTTTTTCGATGTTGACTTCACCGAAAACACATTCGCGTCCCGCTGTGCAGATAGTAACGAAATAGGCGCCTGGCTGAGAGTAGTCGTAACCTGGCAGCCGGATGGAACGCCGAGAATGAATATCTGAGTTGTATTGAAGAGAGCAATCCACGGAGTCGATTGTCTCGTGGATTGGCAGCCATTTGCACCCAGCAAATGTCACGGCGTAGGGGCACGGCATTGCCGTGCCCCTACGCCGTGACAGGCCCTCTCCCTCTCCCTTTCCCGCTTCCCCTACGGCCGGATCAACAACACCGCCAAAACCAGAATCGTCATCGCCGCCAGCAGGTTCACCCCGGCCGTCATGCGGAGGACTTTGCGGCCCAGGCTTTGGGGTAGGACCTGGCCAGAGGCGCGGGCCTGGTCTAACCGTTCCAATATCTTGGGCCCCAGCCAGAAATCGTGGACCAGACTCAGCGCCACCACCATTAGGAACAACAGGCTCTTGGCCCGCAGGATGTACATGAAACGGCCATCATCGGTGAAGAATACCCCAGGCCGGATGCCCCAATGCTCCCAGGCCAGGTAAGCGCCGCTCAGGCCCAGCAGGACCATGGCCGTCCACGCCACCGGCAGGAAGCGTTCGGCGGCATCCCGCAGCATGGTCATCCCCTCTCCCGCGCCCCCGGACCGCATGGCCTTCCGGGCTACGGGAAGCATGACCATCATCAGGAACAGCATTCCCCCCAGCCAGACCACCGCCGAGACCACATGCACCACCACTGCCGCTTGGTACATGGCTATTGGGCCACGTAGCCGCCGTCCACCGGCATGTTATGTCCGGTGACGAAGGATGCAGCGTCCGAGGACAGCCAGATGACCGCCGCGGCTATCTCCGACGGTTCTCCCAACCGGCCGATGGGGTGCCGCGACGCCACCCGCTCTTCGAACCCCTCGTTCTCGACGAAGATGCCCTGGACCATGGGCGTCTGGATATAGCCGGGACAAACGGCGTTCACCCGTATCCCGGACTTGGCGTACTCCAGGGCCGCCGCCTTGGTCAATCCGGTGACGCCGTGCTTGGCGGCGATGTAGGCCACGGTCCCAGTTATGGCCACCAGCCCGGCGACGGACGCCGTGTTCACGATGGCCCCGCCGCCCTGTTTCAGCATCTGGGGAATCTCGGCCTTCATGCAGAGCCACACGCCCTTCAGGTTGATGCCGACCACCCTGTCCCAGTCCTCCTCCAGGTAGTCGGCGGTGAGACGGCGGTCCGTCCCCCCCGAGATGCCGGCGTTATTGAATGCGCAGTCCAGGCTGCCGAAGGCCTCCACCGCCTGGGCCACCATGGCCTGGGTGTCCTCGGGCTTGGCGACGTCGGCGTGGACCAGGATGGCCTCGCCCCCGGCTTCTTTGATCAATTGCACTGTCTCCTCGCCACCCTCCACGTTCACATCGGCCACCACCACCCGCGCCCCCTCCTGGGCGTAGGCCAGAGAGGTGGCCCGGCCGATGCCGGACCCTCCCCCGGTGACCAGGGCCGTCTTGCCGTCCAGATTTGCACCCATGTGTTTTCTCCTCGCGCCCCGAACTCTGTTTAACCTGCCGGAATTATACCCATGCCACTTGGCTTGGCAACCTTTCCCACGCCCAGCGCAGCGTGTAGAATAGCCCGGCATCAATCATCACTGGGAAGGGCTTATGAAAGACATCCCCACCAACATGCCGGATTACGAGTGGGCCTACCAGAACGAACGGCTGGAGGTGCCCGAGTACTTCAACTTTGGGTTCGACGTGGTGGACAAGTGGGCCGAAGACCGCACCAAGCTGGCGCTGCTCTCGGTGGATTCCAGCGGGGAGAACGTCCAGCACCATACTTTTTGGGACCTGAAGGTACTGTCCAACAAGTACGCCAACTCCCTTCGCGGCCGGGGCATCAAGAAGGGCGACCGGGTGTTCGTGATGCTGCCCCGGATCCCCGAGTGGTACGTGGTCATGCTGGCTCTCATGAAACTGGGCGCCCTGCCGATGCCCGGCACCACGCTGCTAACGCCCAAGGACATCGAGTACCGGATCAACACCGCCGAGGCCGTGATGGCCATCACCGACGATGAGAACGCCGCCAAATTCGATGAAGCGGCCGGCGGTTGTCCGACACTAAAACACATGGTGGTGGTGAAGGGGGAAAGACGAGGCTGGCTGTCCTACGAACAGGAGATGGCTGGGGCCTCGCCGGTCTTGGAAAACGTCGAGCCCACCCGCAGCGACGACCCGTTGCTGATCTATTTCACCTCAGGCACGGTGGGGAATCCCAAGATGGTGCTCCACACCCAGGCTTCCTGCGCCATCGGCCACGTGATCTCCGCCAAGTACTGGCACGACCTGACCGCCACCGACCTGATGTGGACCCTTTCCGACACCGGATGGGCCAAGGCCGCCTACGGCAAGCTGTTCGGCCAATGGACCCTGGGCGCGGCGGTGATGCAACACGACGCCCGGGGCCGCTTCGATGCCGCGCTGACGATGAGTTTGCTGGAGAAGCACGGCGTGACTGGGTTCTGCGCCCCTCCCACCGCCTACCGTATGCTGGTGCTGGAGGACCTGAGCAAGTACAACCTGGACAACCTCCGCCACTGCACCGGAGCGGGGGAGCCGCTGAACCCAGAGGTTATGAAACAGTGGGAGGACGGCACCGGCCTGGTGATCTATGACGGCTATGGCCAGACCGAGACCGTGATCTTGGTGGCCAACTTCCGCTGCAACGAAGTCCGCCCCGGCTCCATGGGCAAACCCGCGCCCGGTTTCACCATCGCAGTGGTGGACGAGCAGGGCAACGAGGCGCCGGCCGGGGAAGAGGGCCAGATCGCGGTCAAGGTCAAGCCCGAACGCCCCGTGGGGCTGTTCCGGGAATACTGGAAGGACCAGGAGGCCATGGACCGGTCTTTCGTGGGCGATTGGTACCTGACCGGCGACAAGGCCTACAAAGACGAGGACGGCTATTACTGGTTCGTGGGCCGCGCCGACGACGTGATCATCTCCGCGGGCTACCGCATTGGCCCCTTCGAGGTGGAGAGCGCGTTGATCGAGCACCCAGCGGTGGCCGAGTCGGCCGTGGTGGCCAGTCCCGACCCGGTGCGGGGCGACATCGTGAAAGCCTTTGTGATCCTCGCCCCCGGCTATGTGGCCTCCGACGAGTTGGTGGTCAGTTTGCAAGACCATGTCAAGAACACCACCGCTCCCTACAAATACCCCCGGGCCGTGGAGTTCGTCACAGAGCTACCCAAGACCGTCAGCGGCAAGATACGCCGGGTGGAG
Source organism: Chloroflexota bacterium (assembly GCA_022563275.1). The sequence continues at coordinate 14,433 of JADFNR010000017.1, forward strand.
TTGCGCGAAGGCGAATTGGCCCGCGCCCGTCAGGAATCGACGGATTAGATATCTGCGGAGGAAAATCCCCCTAACCCCCTTTACGAAAGGGGGGATGTAGGTCTCCCCCTTTGCAAAGGGGGACTAAGGGGGATTTAGTCCCCCGCTGAATCACAAGTTACCGGATAGACCATGCCCAGTTTCAGCGAACAACTCAAAAACGAGGCCGAGCCGATCTGGCGGCGTATCTTCGATCACCCTTTTCTCAAAGAGATCAAGGAGGGAACGCTGCCCCTAGATACCTTCCGTTACTACCTGGCCCAAGACTACCTTTACTTGGAGGGATTCGGGCGGACCGTCGCCATGGCCCTGGCAAAAGCGCCCGACTCCCAGACCCTGCAAGACCTGGCCCACCGTGTCATGACACCGGTGGAACGACCCCTGCACCATAAGCTGCTGGCCGCGGCCGGCCTTACCATATCCGATGCTGAGAATGCGGTGCGCTCGCCGGTCAATACCGCCTACGTTGACCACATGTTGCAGACGGCGTCGCGGCACGGCCTTGGCCCCACCGCCGCCGCCCTGCTGCCCTGTCCCTGGACCTACCACCTAATGAAAGACGAGGTGGGCCAGTCGGAGCACCCGCTATACGGGCAATGGACCCGCTTCTACGTGGAGGGGTTCTTGGAGGACAGCGTGGAGGCCTGGCGCGGGTTCGTTGACCAGATGGCCGACGACGCAAGTCCGGCGGAGTTGGAGGCCATGCGCCAAGCCTTCATGACCAGCAGCCGCTATGAATATATGTTCTGGGAAGCCGCGTATACCCGCCAGCAATGGCCGGTTTAACGCTTAACGATAGTCTGGCCCAACAACGCTGCTGAGGAGCCCCAATGACAACCCAAAGATACGCGACCTACCGTCCCATCCACAAAGCGATACGTCACGTCCTGTTCGACACGTCACAAAAAGTAGGCCTCGCAGACTTTGGCGACGATGCCGATGTCAGCGAAACCCTGGAAGCGGTGGACCAAATGATTTCGATGCTCCACGACCATCGGGAGAATGAGGACAAATACGTCCACCCGCAAGCGGAGGCCAGGATTCCGGGTATCACCGCCAAGTTCGTCGATGACCATAAAGAAGATATACGGCTATCCAGCGAAGTGGAGGGAATAGCCGGGCAGGTCCGGAGTGCAAGTGGGGCCGAGCGCGCCGCCCTGGGCATCAAACTGCACGAGAGACTGAACGACTACATCGGTATCTACCTCGGGCACCTGTACCGGGAGGAGACGACGATGCAGCAGGCTTTGTGGGACAGATTCACCGACGAGGAACTTTTGGCCATCGACATGGAGATCGTGGCCAACGTGCCTCCGCCGATGATGGCGGTCTATCTGCCGGTGATGTGTTCCACCTATAGCGCCGCGGAGATAACGCCCATCCTGGCTGGGATCAAAGCAAACGCGCCGGCCGAATTCGCCCAATTCGCCATGAAAACGGCGGAAGATAACCTGCCGCCGCGTTCCTGGGCGAAAGTGAAAGCCAGCCTCGGCTAGCCCGTCTTTTTGAACGGTTCATCAGGCGCCATACCACGGCGGGCTCAACAAAGGGCCCGCCGCGGAATTCTGGGAAGGAGCGGCGGCCTGGTGACCTGGCCGTCCGCTATTTGGAAGTGGAGGTCCCCTGGTACTTTTCTTCCATCTGGTCGAGGGTTTGGCGGCACGCGGACAGCATGCTGTTGCGCTGCGCATCCTCCATCTGAGAGAAGCAAGTATCGAGCATCTTGGGCAGGGCATCGTGCATCATGCGTTCCATGTCTTCCGGCCGCATCTGCTCAAAGGAACCCTCCATCATGTACGGCATCAGGTCGGCCATTCCGCCCGGCCCCATCTTTCTAGACATGATGGGCATCATGACCTTCATTGAGGCTGTGATGCCTTGGGGGCTCTTTATCCCCATCCACCGCTTCATCATGGCTGTTTCAAATAACATGATCCACCTCCAAACGTCCGAAAAACATCGACGTCCAACCACAGTCCAAACGGCTGGGCCGGACAATATCGTGGCAGGCATCGCGAAGATAAAAGCTCGCCGGAGCCCGGGAAAAAGGGTTACGGCTTCTCGGGACGAATCGAGTCAACGGGTGAAGGAGAGGTGTGGTAGGTGTAGTAGCGGACTCCGGGGCAGGGGACAAAGTGATACCAATGGACCAACTCTGGCTCGGCTTCCGCGTGTTCGACGATCTCCTCCAATTCTTTGAGGAGATATCTGGGAACCTGAACGGCCTCAGGTTCGGCGTCTATCACTTGTCCCGGGACTCGTTCGGCCGACGTGGTGGTCGCCATACCGCCGCCTCCTTCCCTGGCTGACGGGCCTGGCGTTTTGACCTGGCGTTTTGATATGACGCTGGTGACCCCGGCCCGCCGCCCGGGCACTCCAAGTCATCATCATTCTCTACCTGGCTGGGAAGCATCGGGAGTGCCAAACGGCCCGGCCATATGGGCCAAATGACCTCAACATATGTATACTTGGCCGCAAACCCCACGAAATCTGAAGTGAACGGAGGTTCACCGTGCCCAAAGCACCGATAAATGGTATCGACCTTTACTACGAGTCCCACGGCGGCGATTCGGCCCCGGCCATAATCTTCGCCCACGGGCGAGGCGGCAACCACATGAGTTGGTGGCAGCAGGTGGCTGCCTTCTCCGCCGAATACCGCTGCATCACCTTCGACCACCGGGGCTGGGGCGCCTCCATCGCCCCGCACGGTTCTCCATTGCGGGAGAACTTCATCGATGACCTCACCGCCCTTTTGGACTACCTGAAGATCGGCAAAGTATTCTTGGTGGCCCAGTCCATGGGCGGATTTAGCTGCTTGGGATTCGCGCTGGCCCACCCGGAGCGCACCCTGGGGCTGGTCCTGGGCGACACCACCGGCGGAGTGGCCACGGAGGGCGTGTTGGCGGCCCTGAAGAAGACCAGCCCACCACCCGAAGGCCCCACCCGTTCGCTGTCGGCCAGCTTCATCAAAGAGAACCCCGCCCTCACCTTCCTCTACCAACAGATCCAGGGCCTGAACCCGTCCCGCGGCGAGGATGGGGTCATCTCCGGGTTCCGGCGTGAGGACGGCCCCCAGGCCGAGGCCTTCGCGGGCTGGACGATACCCACGCTGTTGATAGTGGGTAAAGAGGACCTCATCTTCCCGCCCGAAGTCATCGCCGAGGTGCAAAAAGTGATTCCCGGCTCCCGCATGGAAGTGGTTCCCGGCGCGGCCCATTCGGCCCACTTCGAGCAGGCGGCGGTGTTCAACAAGCTGCTGTCCGAGTTGTTCGCTGGGGCACGCACCGGCAGCGCTGCAGGGGCGGCCGCGGATTAAGCAAATGCTATCGATAATCAGCGTTACCAACCGCTCGTGGTGAGCTCCGTCCAGCCAGGACTTACTTCTCGGACTCTCCGCCGGGCAACGATCGTAGGTACAACCAAATTGCGTCCAATTCGTCGTCGGTCATCTGGGTGAACCTGTTCCACGGCATGACTCTGGGATCCAGCAAATTGCCCTGAGGCGTTGTACCGCTGCGAATCGTGTTTATGAACTGGATCCTTGTCCAACTCCCAGGGGCGCCACCCTGGGTAATGTTGGGGGCTTCAAGACGTTCATCACCAGGGACCTCACCTCCGGACAATCGCTCTCCATGACAAATCGTGCAGACCTCGGCAAGGTATTCACCGTATTCAGCGGTGACTCCGGCTACTGGTGACGGTGCACGCGGGGCGTTATGGTCGATCTGTGTCGCCGGTAGCAAGCTTCCCTCAAATACTGCGAGGATGCGGCCCAATGGGGCCAGCCTGGACTCGTCGAGCTCGTTATCTACTGGAGGGAGAGTTTTCAGATAGGCAATCATGGCGCCGAGGTCTTCGTCGGTGATTTTGTTGTATTGCTCCGAGGGCATGAGAACCAGTGCCTTGTTATCTTGACCTATCCCGTGCCGGATCGCCCTGACATAGTCCTCGTCAGTGAAGACCGCGCCGATCCCGCCGCGTCCAGAGGTTAAATTTCGGGGCATGATTTTACCGAAGAAGGAATCGTCTGAGAAACCAGTGCAGGGTACGACTTTGCACTCATCTACATCTGGCCCAGCTAGGTTCTGTCCATGGCACACCTGACAAACCCCGACGGCTTCTACGTAGTGTTTCCCTTTAGCGATGCTCGCCGCATCAGTGGGGACCGCCACCGACGCTATCGCAACATCGTAAGTACGGTTCTCTTTCCGAGAACCGATCAAAAATAGCACAACCAATAGTACGAGGAAGACGCCGAGCAGCCCACCCGTTATGATCCCGGCCCATTTTAAGAATCTTCGCAAAATCGCTCTTCAGCCATCGGCGCGCTGGCCCGGTTGTGAGTCATTATGAGGAGATCTGTCGATACTGCGTAACATGAGATTACACAACTTTAGCAACCCTCGTTCGCTGTGGGAGGCTAGCAGACAGGCCCATACCTAGCAAGCCCTACTGGCATGTCCGCAAAGAGGTTTCCTGGAGCTCCGTTGATGTGTGTGGCTCCATCCAATAATCGCCCGCCATATTCAACGGTGACTCCCGCTACTGGTGACGGTGTACGCGGGGCTTAGGCAAAACGTAGGGGCACGGCATTGCCGTGCCCCTACGTTCGTGTAAAGACCTGACTGTGGCAATATTACGGCGCGGTAGACCCCGGCCCCCAGTTGTTGGGGATGTTGATCAGGGCGGGTTCCAGGTCGGTCACGTCGCTTTGACCGCAGAAGTCCATGACCCGGCCGACCTCTTCCCGCAGTAACTCCAGAACGTTGTGGACACCGTCCTCGCCCTCGGTGGCCAGACCCCAATACAGGGGCCGGCCGATGCCCACGGCCTTGACGCCCAGAGACAGGGCCTTGAGCACGTCGCTGCCGCGGCGGACGCCGGAATCCAGGTACACCTCGCAGTTGCCCTTCACGGCATCGACTATCTCGGGCACCATCTCGATGGAGCTCATGGTCTGGTCCAACTGCCGTCCGCCGTGGGTGGACACCAAGATGCCTTCGACCCCGCTCTCGGCGGCGATCTTGGCGTCTTCAGAGACCCGGACTCCCTTGAGCACCAGGGGCAGAGAGGTCAGGCCCCGGAGCCATTCCAGGTCTTTCCAGGTGATGGGGTCGGCCCGGGACACGTCCCAGCCGGGGGTCTCGTCGGTGCCGCTGATCTCGGACCGGGGCAGGTTCAGGTCCCGGAAGTTGCCCAACTCCAGGGTGCGCTCGAACTGGTTGCGCAGGTCACGTTCCTTGGGGCTTGGCACGGGGGTGTCGATGGTCAACACGATGGCCTTGAATCCGGCGGCCTCGGCCCGGTGCACCAGCATCTCGGTGAGGGCGGCGCCACGGTGGTAAAGCTGGAACCAGAGCGGCCCGGTGGCGGCTTCGGCCACCTCTTCCATACTGCAGTTGGACGAGGTGCTGAGCATCATCAGCGTGTTCGACCGGCCGGCGGCCCTGGCGGTGGCCACCTCGGCGTCGGGATGCGCGATACCGTGGCTCCCGGCGGGACAGACGAACACTGGCATGCTGATGTCCGTGCCCAGCATGGTGGTCGCGATCTTCCGTTCTTCAACGCTGCGCATGAAACGAGGGCGGATCGTCAGTTGGTCGAAGGCGCTCCGGTTTCGCTTGGTGGTGAATTCGTCCATGGCGCCGGCGTCGATAAAGTCCCATTTGTCGTGGGCCAAAGCTAACTTGGCCCTGGCTTCGTAGTCGTAAAGATTGATGGGGTCGTTCGCCATCTGGTCCTCCTGCAATAGTCGGCCTAGGATCTTCGGCCTGAAGTTTTGTTTGGATGCCTATATCCGGACAAAGCGTCACCACGTAATTAGAGATACTGCAATGAGGCCAAAATCGGACTTACTCTAACGCGAACCGATGTAGGTGGCAAGTGGGGACGGGCCATTTGAAAGATATAAGGTCTTATAATAGCGATTGACGTTAATAGTGTATCGCGCTATCATAGCTCCGACATGATTAGGTCTTTCCGTGACGAAGAAACCGAACGCGTTTTCCGGCGGGAGCGATCTCGCAGACTTCCGCCGAATCTGCAACGGACCGCACTACGTAAATTGGCTATTCTTGACGCGGCGGACACACTGGAAGACCTGCGATCGCCGCCTGGCAACCGCTTGGAGCGGCTTTCAGGGTCCCGGGCCGGCCAATACAGCATCCGCGTCAACGACCAGTGGCGTATTTGCTTTCGTTGGTCGGACGGCGATGTTGATGCGGTAGAGATCACTGACTATCACTAGGAGACCACGATGACCACTGCGAAATTGCCCCCGGTGCATCCCGGTGAAATACTGTTGGAAGAATTCATGGGCCCGCTGTCCATCACCCAGTACCGGTTGTCCAAGGACATTGGAGTCCATCCCCGGCGCATCAATCAGATCGTTCACGGTGACCGGTCGGTAACGGCCGACACCGCCCTTCGTCTGTCCCGGTATTTCGGCACCTCCGAGCGGTTCTGGATGAACCTGCAAACCCGGTACGACCTGGAGGTTGAGAAGGACCGTTTGGGCGACCGGTTGATATCGGAGGTCAAGGAGTTGACGCCTGGCGGGGCGATGGACACGCCCCCATCCTGACCTTCCCCCAAACGGAGGAAGGAACATAAAAACGAGAGGGGCGTCCCGATTCATCGGGACGCCCCTTTTTGCGCGTTCGCAACCGGAGGTATCTGCCCCGCGGCAGCGCTACTCCTCTTTGCTGGCGGAGATGGGTATGACGCCGGGGAGCCACCACTTCTCCCAGGTCTCGTCCACCTTGCCCTGGAAGTATTTGATGTCTTCCGGGGTGAAGTGGGCGAAGCGGCCCTGGCGCATCAGGTAATCCTCCACGGGCTTCCGCTTGCGGATACCTTTGGCGATGGACCGGCTGGGACCGTTCAGGGTCAGTTCGCCGTCGATGATCTCGTATTGGACCCAGATCCCGGTCTCGATGGACAGCATGCCCAACTCGTGGGAGTACTTGGGGTCGTAGTCCCACCCTTTGGGGCAGGGGTCGATGCTGTGGATGAAGGTGGGGCCGCCGATGGTCAGGGCGCGGCGGATCTTGTTGTTGAAATCCAACCCGTAGGACCCGCAGGCCGTGGCCACGTACCGGACATTGGGATGTCCGACGGCCAGCATTGGGGCCATGTTCTTCTTCCAGCGGTTGTTCATGATCCGGATCTCTTTCCCCGGCGGGCTGAACGTGGTGTTGGCGCCCCAGGGAGTCCCGCCCGACGCCTGGATATCGGTGTTGGCGTATGACTCGTTGTCGTAGCAAAGGATCAGCAGGTTATATTCGTCGTGCTGCAGGGCCGCCGAGATGGCGGAGAGGCCCATGTCCATGCCGCCGCCGTCGCCGCAGAAGGCGATGACGTTGATGGGCTCCTTGTGCATCTTGCCCTTGCGCATCATGGCCGAAAGGCCCGCGGCGGTGCCGGTGGCGGCGGAGCCGGCGGAACCAAGCTGAGTGTGCATCCAGGGCACTACCCAAGGCGTGCTGTAGTAGGTGGTGTTGGCCACGTACATGCAGCCGGTGCTGCCCAGCACGATGGTCCGGGGGCCGGCGGCCTTGATCATCAGCCGCATGACCAGGGCCGATTCGCAGCCCTGGCAGGTCCGGTGACCGGAAGAGTACAACTCCTCCAACGGGATATTTTTAACTCCCTTTATTGCGGGAAGTTCTTGCACAGTAGCCATTTTGTTTACTCCCTTACCGCGACCCAGGTGGTCTCTTGTTCGATTTTACCGGTATCGACCGCTTTTTGCGTGGTTTCAACTATCTGATCTATGTCGCGGACCATGACCTCCCGGCCGCCCAGCCCGGCGATGAAGTTCAACATCTTGGGCCGCTCGTCCAGGGGATACAGGGTCGAACGCAGTTCGTGGAACAGCACTCCGCCGAAAGACGGTGAGCCGTAGGAATAGTCGCGGTCGATGACCGCCACGCCCTTGGCCTTGCCAAGAACTTTTTGAATCTCTTCAGTTGCGAAGGGCCTGAAGAATTTGATCCGCAGGAATCCGACCTTCTTGCCGGCTTCCCGCATGCGGCGGACGGCGACCCTGGTCGGCATGGCGAGAGTGCCCATCCCCACCAGAATGATCTCCGCGTCGTCGCACATATACTCTTCAATGAACGGGCTGGGGTCGCCACGCCCGAATATCTCCCGAAACTCTTCGTGGGCCTCCAGGATCACACCCGACGTACGGCGCATGGCTTCGTCGGTCTGTTTTCGAATCTCCATGAGCCAGTCCTCGTTCACCTGAGGGGCCACGGTGATGGGGTTGTCCGGATGTAGTTGCAGCTTGCCGCGCTGGTAATCGGGCAGGAACTTTTTCACCAGGTCCTGGGCGGGCACCTGCACGATCGCCTGGGAGTGGGTCAGGAAAGACCCGTCGCAGCTCAGGGCGAAGGGCAGCAGGACCCGGGGGTCCTCCGCTACCTTCCACGCCATCAGCGCCATGTCCAACGCCTCTTGAGCGGTCGCAACCCAGTAGAGATGCCAGCCCAGGTCTCGGACGGCCAACGCATCGTTGTGCTCCACGCCGAAAGCGCCGGGGTCGTCCAACGCACGGTTGCCGACCATGGCCACCACGGGCATCCGGAGCCCGGCGGTGACGGTGATGGCCTCGAAGGCGTAGAACCAGCCCACGCCACTGGACCCAGTGAAGGTCCGGGCGCCAACGGCGGAGGCGTGTTTCACGATCTCAAACTGGGAATGCTCGCTCTCGGCGACGATGAAATCTAGGTCGAAAGCGCCGTCCGCTTTGAGACGGGACACGTATTGCATCACCGTGTCGTAGGGCCGGATGGGGTATGCGGTGATAACGTCAACGTCGGCGAGGGCGCAGGCGATGCCGATGGCCTCGCTGCCGCTGATCAGTTCCTCGGTGGACTCTTGAAAGAGCGCTGCTTGTGCGGTGGCCATTAGGCGTCCTCCATCGCGCTTATATCGTCAGCGTATGCGCCGACATGGTGGAAACCGTGGGTCCTAGTCTCGTCTTTCTGTTTCTCCACCAGGACAGTCATCCACTTGTTGTAGCCGTCTTTATCGGCCGTCCAGGCGTCCCATTGGCTGTCGTTGCCGGTGAACTCGGTCTCGCTCACCATGGTCACGCAGTCGGGCACGGGGCAAACGGCCTCGCAGACCCCACAGCCGCAGCACGATTCCATGTTGGCGTCATACAGGCCGTCGGAGGTCACGTCGAAACAGGTGTCGGGACATTGCAGCCAGCATAGGGTGCACTTGATGCAGGTGTCGAAGTTGATGACCGGCCGCATGGAGCGGGTGCTCCACTTCTTGAAGACCTCGCTTCGGCCGGGGGTGTAGCCCTCTTCGCCGCCCCTGAAACCGGTCCCCGCGGCGAGGCCGCGTATCACCAATCCCTCTTCCATGGTCTTCCAACCGGGAAGATCGAAGCTGAAGGGGGTCTCACTGTTGCCCTCGCCGGGTTCCACGGGACGGCTGGTGGTCCGGTCGTGGGCCCGTTGGACCGAGGATACCTTGGCGTCGCTGTCCGTCTGTTCCTTGATGGACTCCAACATGGCCTCAAGGCTGACCAACTCGGGGCAGACCTTGCACAGCGCGCCCAAGGCCCGCATGTCGGTGTGGTCGTCTTTGTAGACCCAGAGACCGGAGAAACTCACGGTGCTGGGGATAATCGCCAGGTTATAAGGCGTGTCCTTCTGGTGGATATCCTCGATCAGAGAGGCGGCGTCCTGGCGGGAGGTCACGATCAGAGTGCCGCCCGGCTTGGTCAGTTCGTTGATGGGTTGTAGACCGTACCAGGCCCAGGACTCGATGCCCTTGCACATGGTGTCATCGACGTTGATGGTGACATCCACGGCGGAGGCCTCATAAACGGCCATGCTCTCCTCAAGTTCCAGGGGCGTATCGGCCACAATGGCGAATTGCTTCGCCGGGATGCCGTTCCGTTCGGGAGAGTCTCCGTAGCGGCCGAAGGCCGTGCCAATCTTGCCGTCTTTGCGGGCGGCGAAAACGATGTGTCGGACGATGTTCCGGGCCAGAGTCTTCTGGAATATGCCCCGGTACACCACCTCCACAGCTAGTGTAGCCATAGGTATCCTCCTCAGCTATTGGGTATCCGGTGTGTTATCAACTGTTGAGCAGACTGACGACTGGTCATTCGCCCAAGCGGCGCCCGGGCGATTCGTTGTCACTATTCGTTTACGACTGCGCTGGGGTAGACCGCGGAAGGCTCCACCACAGTCAGATGATGTTCCATGGCTGACCGGGCGCCCAAGTGGTCTCCCGCCCGGACCATCTCCAGGATCTCGCGATGGGAGTCCAAGGAACGTTGGGGCCTCCCCGGTTCCTGTAATGATTGGTCTCGGGACTGCCGCAACACGTCTTCAACCGCGCTCACCACCTTGACCAGGGCCGTGTTGTGCGTTGCGGTGGCCAAAGCGAAGTGGAACTCGGTATCGGCATCGACGCCGGTCCCGCCCTCCATGATCTGACGCTGTTGCTCAACCAAGATGGAAGACAACCGTTCCACGTCTGCCGGTGTGGCCCGCTGCGCCGCCAGAGCCGTTAGTTGAGGTTCAAGGAGGTGACGGACTTCGAATATGTCCCGAAGTTGGGCCTCGCCCGCGCCCAGACCCTCGCCCAAGGAGGAGGTCATCAACGTCGTCACGGCGTCCAGACTCCGGGTGTTGACGAAGGTCCCGGAACCGGGCTTACTCACCACCAGTCCCTGTAGTTCCAGAGTCCTGATGGCCTCCCTGACGGAACTGCGGCTGACCTTTAGCTGCTCAGCCAACAGCCGCTCAGCAGGCAGCTTGGCGCCATGTACCAAGGTGCCGTCCTGTATCAACGCATGGAACCGGTCTACGATGGTCTCGTGGAGCCGCTGGCCCTGGTGGTTATGTAATTCGGCCTGCATGGGTTCAGGTAGCGCCCCGCCGGTTGAAAAGTGGTCTGACCAATTGTGGGTTCGGCGAAATTATACACTGGGGCCAGGCGTTGTCAAGGCGTGGCGGCCGGGCCGGATTACCTTTCGGGATTGAATAAGTTGATCCACCCATGCGACGGGGGTTGTTCGGTTTTTATATGGCGTTTAGTTAACAATAACTGTTTAACTGGCCTGCCTCACTGCATGTCCCAATAGGCAGCCTGGGAGTATAATCGCCGCGTGGCATCCAGCCCCGGAACCGGGGCGATTTCGAGGTACGCTTAATTTGCAAGACGTGATAGTGGTGGGCGCTGGCCCTGCCGGCAATAACGCCGCCCTCTCCCTGGTGTCCAAGGGTTACGGAGTTACCGTCATCGACTCCAGGGAAAATATCGGAGACAAACTGTGCACCGGTCTGGTGGGCGAAGAATGCTTTCGCCGCTACCCCATCGACCCCGCGCTGGTCTACCGCGAGATCAACTCGGCCAAAGTGATCGCCCCATCATCTGAAGTCGTCAGGTTCGAGACGCCAAGTCCGGTGGCGCGGGTGGTCAACCGGGTGGCCTATGTGGCGTCATTCGCCGAAAAAGCGAGGGAAGCCGGCGCGGAATATCTGCTGGGCCATCGGGTGGTGCGGCTCGACCAGCATAAAGACCGCGTTTCGGTGGTTACCGACAGCGGGACCATGGAAGCCAGGGCATTGGTCTTGGCCGCTGGGTTCGGCTCCCAATTGAACCGTCAGTTGGGACTGGGCGAGCCCTCTGACTATGTAGTTGGCGTCCAGGCCCAGGTTAAGACCGACGGTGTTGACGAAGTTGAAGTGTATCTGGGCCGCGATGTGGCCCCCGGGTTCTTTGCTTGGCTTGTTCCGACCCAACCCGGATACGCCTTGGCCGGCCTGATGGTGCGCAAGAACGCGCCGGAGCGGTTCGGCAGATTTATCGCCGCCAGGCAGGCGGAGGGGAAAATCACGGAACAGGTGAACAAACCGGTCTGTTGGGGCATCCCCCTGCGGCCGTTGCGAAAGACTTACACCGACCGGGTATTGGTGGTGGGCGACGCCGCGGGACAGGTCAAACCGACCACCGGAGGCGGGATCTTCTACTCGCTACTGGCCAGCGAGGTCGCCTCAGAAGCGTTGCAGCAGGCCCTGCTCGAAGATCAGCTGTCCGCCAACCGGTTAAGGGCCTATCAGAAGGAGTGGAAGGACCTGCTCTCCAAAGAATTGGAAGTGGGCTACTCCGCCCGCCGGGTGTTCGAATACTTGGGTGACAATCAAATCAGTTCTCTGATTCACCAGGCCAGCCATAATGGGTTCATTGCTGAGTTGGCCGCTTCTCCTGACGTGTCCTTCGACTGGCATAGCTCAATGATTGGTAAGATCATGGGCCACCCGACCTTGGGCGGGGTGTTAAGGCTGGTGAACCCGCTGCTGGCACGGATGGCAAGGGGCCCGGAGCCGTCGGAGGTGTTCTCACCGGAGCCGTCCCTGGCCGAATCAGGCACTCCGGTCTAACCGGACCCCGAAATTGGCTCCCATCAGATAGGGGGCCTCGAACCAAGACGGTGGATCTTATGACCCAGCGGCTCCGGATGGTCCGTCTCTCTCTCGTATTTGTGTTCTTGGTCATGCTGGTCATCGGCATGTTGGGACCGGTGATAGCCCGCGCCCAGGAGCCTAGTGCTCCCCACGTCCTGGTCATGACCGTCGATGGAATCATCAACCCGGTTAAAGTGGGTTTCATCTCGCGGGCCATTGACCAGGCCCAAGAAGACGGCGCGGCCCTCCTAATCATCCAACTTGACACACCCGGGGGACTCCTAAGTTCGACCCGGGAGATAGTTAAATTATTGCTGGAGTCTCCGGTCCCGGTGGCGGTCTTCGTTTCGCCCAGTGGGTCCAGGGCCGGCTCGGCTGGTACTTTCATCACGGCGGCGGCGAACTTCGCGGTGATGGCCCCGGGGACCAACATCGGCGCCGCCACTCCGATTTCCGCCACCGGTGAAGACCTGGAAGACACCCTGGCCAGCAAGGTGGAGAACGACGCCGCGGCCCTGATCAGAAGCATCGCCCAGACGCGGGGCCGCAACGAAGAAAAGCTGGAGGAGACGGTCCGGTCCGCGTCTTCCTTCACAGCCCAGGAAGCGGTGGCTGACAACGTGGTTGACCTCATTGCCGAGGACGTGGATGACCTGCTGGCCAAGTTGAACGGCCTGACCGCGGAAACTGGGCTGGGAACGGTTGTGCTTGAAACAGATGGTTTGGAGATTCGCTCCTTTGAAAAGAATATCCTGGAGCATTTCCTGGAGTTCATCTCCGACCCCAACGTGACCTTCATCCTGCTGACGGTGGGCGGACTGGGCATCGTGGTGGAGTTGTTCAACCCGGGGCTCATCGCTCCGGGGGTCGTGGGAGTCATCTGTTTGCTGCTGACCTTCTTGGCCCTGGGCAATCTGCCGGTCAATTGGGCCGGGGTGGTGTTCGTCCTATTGGCCATGGTGCTGACGGTGCTGGAGGTGGTGGTCGCTGGGTTTGGAATCTTGGGCGTGGGCGCCGTTGTCAGTCTCATTGTTGGCGGCCTGATCCTGTTCACCCAGTTCGGAGACGTATCCCCAACCATGCCATCCGTCAGTGTGAGTTGGTGGCTGGTTACAGGCACGGGCGGTGTATTTGGCTTGGCGCTGGTGTACGTTGTTGGGATGGCCTATCAGTCCCGGAAGCAAGGACCTCCGGAGAAGGCGTCGATTCTGACCGGCATGCAAGGCCGTGTGACCGGGGAGCTGGCGCCCAAGGGGATCGTGTTGGTCGGAAACGAAACCTGGACAGCGGTAAGCGAAGATGATAGTGTGATTTCAATCGGCGAACCGGTCGAAGTCAGGAGTGTAGATGGCCTGACTTTGACTGTTTTTCGGCAGAATGATCCAGAAACGCAAGATAACTCGTAATCTTGCTGAACGCCCGGTGATTTTGCCGGGTAATCTTGCCCGGAAATTGGGAGGAAAACATGGCAGCTGGACTGGTGCTGGTACAGCAATACCAAAAGTTGATCGTTCAGAAGTTTGGCACCTACGTGGGCACCCGGAGTTCTGGGTTGCATTTCCTTATTCCCTTTGTCTTCAACGGGACGAAGGTCGACCTGAGGGAGCGGGTGACACGGGTCCCAACCCAGAAATACATCACCGCCGACAACGTGGTGGTGGACATGGACTTTGTCATCTACTACCGGATCATGGAGGAGTACGCCGAGCGCGCGGTCCTGGAGATTCAGAATTTCGAGTTGGCAGTGGTGAACCTGGCCTTCGCCACCTTGAGGGCGGTGATCGGCTCCACCACGCTGTCTGAGGCCCTGGCGGAAAGGGAGCGCATCCGGGACGCCCTCCAGGTGCGGATGGACGAGGTTACCGAACGGTGGGGGGTCAAGATCTCCCAGGTGGAGATCAACGAGATCGATCCGCCTCCGGGTGTGAAGGCGGCCATGGAACGGGAGAAATCGGCCGAGGCGATCAAAACAGCCGACATCACCGAGTCCGAGGGCGCCAGGCAGTCTCAGATAAACATCGCCGAAGGCGAGAAACGGGCGGCGATCCTAACCGCCGAAGGCGCACGCCAGGCTGAGATTCTCCAGGCCGAGGGCGAACAGCAGGCGGCCGTGCTGAGGGCGTCGGGATTCAGCGAGGCCCTGGAAAAGATCAATACCGTTGCGAGCAAAGCCGACGGACGCACCATGAGCCTCCAATACTTCGAGACGTTGAAATCATTGGGCGAAAGCCCGTCCACCAAATGGATCTTCCCCATGGAGTTCACTTCCATGTTGGGCAACTTCCTGGGCATGGGCAGCAACAAGGGCGAAGATGACGGCAAATCCAAATAACGTCTCGTTCTTTAGCCAGTAGCAATCGGGAATAGCAAAAGCCCATCCTTCCACCCGTGGAAGGATGGGCTTTTTAGTTTCTCTCTATACCGACTTGGGTTGTATCATTCCGTAATTCCCGTCTCCCCGCAGATAGATGACACTGTGCTTGTCTGATTCGGAGTCCAAGAACATATAGAAAGAGTGGCCTAAAAACTGCATCTGAGCGGCGGCCTCATCGACGCTCATGGGCTCCATCTCAAACTCCTTCGTCCGGACCACCTGGCCATCGGCGAATACTCCGTCCACCACATCTTGGCCGCCCTTGGAGACTTCGCCCAGCTCGCTTGCGCCAGGGTAAGACGGCTCGGCCTCGGCAGCGCGGCCCGCTAGACGGCTTCGCCCACTGCGGTAGGCACGGCTCTTGAAACGTTTGATCTGCTGGTCAAGGGCCTGGGCCACTGAGTTTACCGCGGTCTTGGTGGTGGCGGCCCGTTGCTGGGCCCGAAGCAGGGTCCGGCCTACGTGCAGGGTCACCTGGGCCACGATCCGGTCGTTGTGGGACCGGGTGGGCTCGAAGGTCAACTCCACTGTTGCATCCGAGATTCCAGGAAGGTGGCGTTCGATCTGGTCCAGTTTGCTCTCTATGTGTTCCCGCGTCTTATCTGTAATCTCCAGATTGCGCCCATATATATGAAGGTCCAATTGCCCACCTCCTCAGACTGGCCGGGGCCCAACTGCTCTGGGTCCGGTCTGCCAAACTCTACTACTGCCCCCGGTAATCAAACTATAGGTATGCCTGCCAGGAGAAACAAGCCCTCAACGCAACCCCAAGGTTGATGGCCACCCGGCCCCAATCTCCCGGTATGGTAATGATGTGGCCCAAGTATTAAAAAAGGCCCAAGGCTGGATTTAGCAATCCGGCCTTGGGCTTCTAGGCTGGCCCTTTTCGGGGTCCGGTTCCCCGGCTATTTCGGCAGTTTGGGCAGGACCAGAATGCCCTCCTCAGGGTCGCCCAGGACATCAGTGCCGGATTGTACGTGCAGCTGCCCGGTGTAGGCGTTTATTATCGCATCGCAGCTGTTGCGGTCAAGGTCATCGGCGTATTTCTCCATCCCTGAAACCAAGGGCGCCAGATGCCCAATCATGAAGCTGACGCTGATGGAGCTGTTCTTTGGCGGCACCTTATCGCCAAAGAGCAACATCTTGGTGGCGTGGGGATACACTTCGATGACGTTATGGCCCGCTTCCCTGAGAATCTTGCTCAAGAGGATCCCACGGTAGATCAGGTCTCTGATGATGGAACCCTTGTTGGTGTAGAAACAGCTGATCCCCATCTTGGCCAATTCAAGCTCGAGCAGACGGCCCTTCCTGTCGGATACCGAAAACCGGCAATCGCAGGACTGGTCCAAGCAACAAAAACCCGATGGCAGATTCAACGGGGCGCCGATGGCCACCAAGTCTGGCTGGAGGTCGTCCACCAACTTGATCAGTTCGTTATCTTCGTAGAAACTGGCGAGTTCGCAAAGATGGGAATGGTAATCCAATATGGCGATCGAGGAGGGTTTTTTGCGAGAGGCCCTTAAATCAATACCTAGAACTGACATTACGATTCTCCACGTCCGTGAATCGGATAGATTAGTCTCTCCGGCCCTGTTACAGGGGCGAGTTTCCCCAGGGAAGGTCCAGTGGAGTTGCCCGGCCGCAACGGCGTATCAATGGGGTACGGGAGTAGGGAAATACGCCTATGGTGCGTTAAGCCAGTCTGCCGAAAAAAGAGAAGATTCCAGGTACTCCAACGCCGCGGAGTACGGATCGGTCTCTTTCGCCGCTACTCTCTCCAAAGTAGCTTTAAGGTCAGGGTCGTTTTCCACCTTGTTGTGAAGACGCTGCGCCAACACTTCTTCCACCGCCTCCAAAAATTCTCTTTTGCGCTGCCTTCCGCGGCGGTCTTCAAGTTCGCCGCTGGTGGTTAGGAATTGCCGGTGGTCCTGTATCTTCCCCCAGAGATCCTCGATGCCTTGTCCGGTCACAGCTATCGTCAGCAATACCGGCGGGCTCCACCTGGGACTGACTGTGGATAAGTGGAGCATTCCGGTGATGGCCGCTGCCATCTGGTCCGCCCCGTCCCGGTCTGCCTTGTTCACCAAAAAAATGTCGGCAATCTCCATCACTCCGGCTTTCAGCGTCTGGATCGCGTCCCCCGATTCGGGGTGTAACGTTACCAAGACAGTGTCCGCCACACTGATGATGCCCAGTTCGGTCTGCCCGACACCCACCGTCTCGACTATGATCAGGTCGGTACCGGCGGCGTCCAGCGCCCGGACCATGCTTTTGACGATTCGAGGCAATCCGCCGGTTTGACCCCGGGTGGCCACGCTGCGGATAAAGACCCCGGTATCCAGATAGTGGCGTTGCATCCGGATGCGGTCGCCCAATATGGCGCCGCCACTAAATGGGCTGGTGGGATCGACAGCTATGATGCCCACTGTTGAGCCTGTCGCCCGCACCAACTGCGTCAGTTGGTCCACAATGGTGCTCTTTCCCGAACCGGGAGGTCCGGTGATTCCCACCGTGTAAGCCCTTCCCGTATGCCCGTCAACCACCTTCATTGCCTCGGCGGCGGCTGGGTCTCCCCGCTCCAACAGGGTGATCAACCTTGACAGCGCCCTTTCTTCGCCGGCCAATAGTCTTTCGGCAATGTCGGACATTGGTTAGGCGCTCCGCCGGGCGGTGCGGGGGGACGGGAAATCCACTATTGAACCTGCACGGAATCTAGCACCCGCTAGGCACGGCGTCAAGGCTGAGATTTGGATAATGGATGAAGATGAATATCGCATGTCAGGGATGCAAACTAAGTCCTAGATCTATGATCTTTTTGCCAGCGAAATGAAGTGATTCCACCGTCATTGTAAGTATTGATTGATGATTGTTATGTAAAGTATGGGTTTGTCTGATAATTTTGGGCTGTTTTATACCGGGGCGTTTTGGGCGGAACCACGAAGTTTCATAGGTGGAATCGGAATTCTGGTGATGCTGCCGTGAGAGTAGCGGCTCGGAGAAAGGGTTGCGATGGTACCGGATTCTTGCGGAGAAGGCCGCGGCGGCCCAGGCCTGGCGCCCGGCGGCTAATGATGGAACTGCTGGTTGTCGAACCCCACGGCGTCGGCGGCGATCAGCAGGTCAGGCCGGTTGCCCCAGCGCTTCAGGAACCGTCCGAAGTTCTTCCTGCTCAATTCGTCACGCTGGCCGTCGTCCAACTCCGTCCACTGGCGGTGTTCGTGGCGGATAAGGGGAAGGCTGGAGTCCGCCACCACCCGGAAACCCTTGTCCTTGAACTGGAAGCAATAATCTATGTCCAGGTTTCGGTAGAAACGGAAGCACTCACGCATCAGCCCAACGGTGTTGACCTCTTCACGGCGGAAAGCCATGCAATAGGCCTGCATGGCGTCGGCGTCGCCATCGTCCACCTCTTCGTGGAAATGTTGCATGTCTGATGTGCTAAGTCCCCAGGGTCCAAAGATGCCCACCGTCGGGTCGCTCAGTCTCTCGGCGATGGGGTCCAGGATATTTCCGGTGATCTCCGCCGAGCCGTCCATGACCACGATGTTGCGGCCGCGGCTCTGCATCAGGCCGATGTTCTTGCTGGCCGCGTCGCCGATGACGTGATCGCAGTGGACCACCCGCAGCTCTGGATACTGACCAAGCATCTCCTCCAGGAGTTCCCCAGTGCCATCCGTGGAGCCATTGTCGATGACGATTGCCTCTACCGAGTGGTTGCCGGTGTGTTTCAGCATCCCTTCCACACAGCGTTTGACGTCGCTGGGGTACCCGTAGGCGTTAAGTATGAAGGTGAAGTCCAACTCGGCGGGCTGATCCAAGTGTGACTCTACCTCCCGGGACGACGACACTGATGGCCATTTTTCCTGCCGCAGTTCCAGGGGTGTCTTGGGCCGGGCCCGCGTGCCGTCCTGAGTGTCTTGGATCACGTATCCGTCCGAGGCAAGCTGGCCCCGCAACGAATCGGCGGTGGCGTAGTCACACTTTTCCCGGTGTCCGCCCCTGACCTTGAGCGTGGTGGTGACTTCCTCGTCCACGGTGTTTTCGGCTGGGGCTTTGTCCAGGTCCAGGCCGAACATCTCGTCAAATTCCAACAGGAGGTCCATCTTGGCGCGGCCCGGAAGTTCAGACCGGACCATCTCCCAGGTCAAAGAAAGCGCGCCGGGAAGGTCCAGGTCTGATTCGATGGCATCCCAGAACCGGCGCCGGTATTCCCCGGTCTCGGTGGCGTGTCCGGTTGCTTCAGGTTCTTGACTCCAGAGCCATATCCGTTGCCGCAGGCCGGTTAGGGCTTTTTCCGCGGCCTTCAGCGAGGTGAAGGTGAAGTTCATGCGGTGGCGGTACCTGACCGTCATGCACAGGTAGCGGAAGGAAAGGGGCGAGAACCCTCTTTCGATCAATTCATCGATCAGGAATACGTTGCCGCCCGATTTGGCCATCTTGGCGCCGTCGGCCAACAGGTGCTGGGCGTGGATCCAGTAATTAACGTGTCGATGGCCGAAGGCGGCCTCGCTCTGGGCGATCTCGTCTTCGTGGTGGGGAAATATGTTATCGACGCCGCCGGTATGGATATCGAAACTCTCGCCCAGGTACTTGGACGCCATGGCCGAACACTCGATATGCCAGCCGGGGAAGCCGGGGCCCCAGGGGCTGTCCCACTTCAGGTCGCGGCCCGGCTCGGCGGCCTTCCAGAGGGTGAAATCTCTGGGGTCGCGCTTGAGTGGGTCGATCTCGGAGCGGACGCCTTCCAACAGGTCGCCGCCGATGTTGTTGGAGAGCTTGCCGTAGCCTTCGAATCCCGGAACGTCGAAGTACAGGTTGCCGCCCTTCTCATAGGCATGTCCGTTGGCCACCAGCGTCTCCACGATGGCAATCATCTCGGGGATGTGTTGGCTGGCCCAGGGGAAGACGGTGGCTTCCATGATGTTGAGTCGGGCTTCGTCCCGGAAGAACCGCCCGGCATACATATCGGCGATCTCCTGAACCGTCCTGCCCTCGGCCAGGGCCGCCGTGATCATCTTGTCGCCGCCGGCCTCGACCAATTCCTGGCGCATGTGGCCGACGTCGGTGATGTTTTTTATGTGCGTTACCTGCATGCCGCTGTGGATCAGCGAACGGCGGACCCAGTCAGCCATGAGGTAGGTGCGCAGGTTCCCGATATGGGCATCGCGGTACACAGTGGGACCGCAGGTGTACATTTGGATGATCCCCGGCGTGGTTGGGTGAATCTCTTCAACCCGTTTTGCCAGGGTGTTGTAGATGCGGAGCAAAGGGACCTCTTCTACCTGAGGTTACGCGCAAAGGCGTTGGGGCAGTTTAGCACGTTCCAGAGACGGCTGCCATACGGGGACCACCCATCCAGTCCCCGTGTGTTCAAGCGGCCGGTCAGATGGTCTATCTAACGGGTCATCACAGCCGGTTTCACATCTGAGAAGATGCTGAGTTTGAACCAACCGGGGAAGGCCTTCACATGGGCGGCTAGGCCGTCCAATTCGATCAGTCCATCATCCACGCATTCAGCGAAGGACGTCATTCCCATCCAGACCCGGTGGAGAGCGACGGTGTCCGTGCTCAAGAACAGGTCCACCTCCAACCCCGGGTCCTGCATGCAGACCGAGGGTTCGGGGCGCTCCAATATCAACCAGTAAGTCCCTTTGGCGGCGCCGTGGAATTCGAGCTGCACCACCACCCTTTTCTCCGGCAGGAGGTCGATGTTCACCCGCCGGTGCATGTCCCACACCAATAAGGCGGGGTCCACGTCATCGTGGCCAATGGAGTGATTGACCCATTTCTGGCCCCAATCACCCAGCCCTTTCACCACGTCGAAGAGGTCGGCGCCAGCCTCCGTAAGGTGATACTCCGTCCGTTTGCTGTTTCCCACGGTCTCCCGCGTGAGCAACCCCGCATTCTCAAGGGTCCTCAGGCGCTGGGTCAAGAGCGAACGCGGTATGCGGGCCATTCCGATCTCCAGTTCGCTGAATTTCCGGCTGCCCATCAGGAGCTCCCGGAGTATCAGCGGCGTCCATCGTTGGGCGAAGATCTCCGCTGCTTTGGCGACGGGGCAGAACTGTCCGTAGGTTTTCATCTTTTGGCCTCTGTTTACTTCAAATACTGGACTGATTTTACGGCGTGCACCACTCTAAGATTGCGACATATAAGAGTAGCGGTAGAATTTCAGTTCATAAACTGGAGTAACAATATACCATTCCCAGCAGATCTAAGCTCAAGACATTGGGCTGATTTCCGGCCACCGGGTCCGGCAAAATACAACTACGGACTAAGGGAATCAAGCAAAGGATGGAGAAAGAGAGATGACCACCACATTGAACCAAACAGAGAGATCGGACGATAATCTTATGGCGATCGTTGCCGAGTTGGGACCCAAGTTCGCGGAGAGAGCCGCCGGGCATGACGTCGAAGGGTCCTTCGTCGCTGAGAACTTTCAGGAGATGCGGGAGCGCAAACTATTCTCGGCCGCCATTCCGGTCGAGTTGGGTGGCGGCGGGGCATCTCATGCCGGGATGTGTCAGGTCCTGCGTGAACTGGCCCACTATGACGGGGCCACGGCCTTGTCATTCTCCATGCATTCCCATCTTCTGGCCACCTTGTGCTACCGGGTCAGGAACAACATGATGCCGTCCTCAGAACCCGCGTTGCGAAAGATCGCCGCAGAGGAGTTGGTCCTCGTCAGCACGGGCGCCTCAGACTGGCTGGACGGCTCGGGTGAATTGACCAAGGTGGCAGACGGCTACCGCCTCACCGGCCGCAAGATATTTGGCAGCGGCTCCCCCGCCGGTGACCTGCTGTTGACCATGGGTGTCTACCAAGACCCGGAGGCCGGTCCCACCGTGATGCACTTCGCCGTCAACATGCATGACGACGGTGTCACCGTGATGGACGATTGGGACACGTTGGGGATGCGGGGCACCGGCTCCAACAGCGTTCAGATCAACGACGTCTTTATCCCGGAGGCGGGAATCTCGCTGAGCCGCACCCAGGGCGCTTGGCATAAGTTTTTCGACATAATCTCGCCCCTCGCATTTTCGATGATCATGTCGGTTTATCAGGGGATAGCCGAGTCTGCCCGCAACATCGCGGTTGAACAGGCCAAGAAGAAAGCGGAAGACACCATGGTGCAAGGCCAGGTGGGAGCTATGGAAAACGAACTGCTGACCGTCCAATGTTCGGTGGCTGAAATGGTCCGTATCGCGTCAGAAGACACTCCCCCCACTGTGGAGAAATCGGACCTGATATTTCGCCACAAGACCATCGCCACCAACGCCGCCATCCGCACCGTTGAAAAAGCGATGGCGGTGTCCGGAGGCCAGGCCTACTTCCGCGGAATGGGCCTGGAGCGCCGGTTCCGGGATATCCAGGCTGCCCGGTACCACCCGATCCAGGAGCCCAAGCAGCACCGGTTCAGCGGAAGGGTCGCTCTTGGCCTAGACCCGATAGGTTAACCTCGGGTTTCGACACAACAAAAGATGCCCGGTCTTGCCCCCCAAGACCGGGCATCTTCATGCCTGGTGCTGGACCACCGCTCCGGACAACTTGAGCGATTCTATCTGCTCCCCCGTGTAACCAGCCTCGCTGAGAATCTCGTCGGTCTCCGCTCCCAATAAAGGAGTGGGCCGCCCGATCCGCATCGGGGTCCCGGAGAGCTTGGCCACGGCGCCCAGGTGGTCGGCCTGGCCGTATCCCGGATGGTCCCGGCCCACGATCAGGCCCGCCTTGCGGATGTCGGCGTCGTCCCGGAAATCGGCCACCATCCGGTTGGCTATCACGCTGACCCCGGTGGGGTTGATCAGCTTCGCCCACTCCGCCCTGGGCTTGCCGGCCAGGACTTGAGCCAGCGACTGGGCGAGGGCGTCATCATCGTCACCCCCGGAAGAAGACAGGCCGGCGAATTCAGAAAGCTCCACCAACCGGCCCCAGTCTTCGTCGCTGGGACAGTGGAAGTACAACCAGCCGTCGGCGGCGGCGTAGAGGCGCGACTTGGCCGAGAACCCGCGGACGCCTAGCCCCTCGGGCTCGTCTCTCTTGTAGCCCTCGTAGTCCAGGAAGTATGGGGACTGGAGCAGGCCTGCGGTCAGAGCCAAGCCGCTGTCCACCGATTGCCCTTTGCCGGTGCGGTTGCGCTCGTGTATCGCCAGGGCCACGGCGTAGGCGCCCATGAGGCCCGTGCCATAATCGTTCATGGGATAGGGCAGCAATTTGGGGGCTGAATCCCGGCCTCCCCGCCGGACCTGGATGCCGCTGGTGGCCTGGGCCAACTGCTCCCAGCCAGGGCGCTCGGCCCAGGGACCGTCGTAGCCGAAAACGTTCATCGACGCGTAGACGATGTCCGGCTTGCGCTTTTTAACCTCTTCGTAACTGATGCCCAAGCGGGCTAGGCTGCTCTTCC
>JADFNR010000018.1 GCA_022563275.1 Chloroflexota bacterium
TGTTGGAGAATTTCGTGCCGGTCTACAACGCCACGGTCGTGGAAAAGCTCATGGGCCAGGGCGCGGTGATGCTGGGTAAGGGCAACATGGACGAATTCGCCATGGGGTCTTCCTGCGAGAATTCGGCTTTCCACCCCACCCGCAACCCCTGGGACCTGGACCGGGTGCCGGGAGGGAGCAGCGGCGGCGCGGCGGCTTCGGTCGCATCCGGGGAAACCATCTACGCACTGGGCTCCGACACCGGTGGCAGCGTCAGGCAGCCGGCGGCCCTCTGCGGCGTGGTCGGGCTGAAACCCACCTATGGACTGGTCAGCCGTTACGGGCTGATCGCCTTCGCATCGTCTCTGGACCAGATCGGCCCGGTGGGAAGGACCGTCGCGGACTGCGCCCTGGTGCTGAACGCCATCGCCGGACACGACCCGCGGGACGCAACATCGGTGGCCCAAGAGCCCAAAGATTATTCGGCCAGCCTGGGTCAGGATATCAAAGGGCTGCGGTTGGGGGTGCCTGAAGAGTACTTCGTGGACGGCATGGACCCCGGCACCCGGAAGGCCGTGGAGGAAGCCGTGGCAACCCTGGAGGGGCTTGGCGCGTCGGTGCGGCCGGTCTCCCTGCCCACCACCCGCTATGCGCTGGCCTGCTATTACATCATCGCGCCCTCGGAATGCTCGGCCAACCTGGCCCGCTACGACGGCGTCAAATACGGCTACTCATATCAGGACACCGACGACCTGTGGGAGGCCATGGAGAAGACCCGGGAATACGGGTTCGGTCCAGAGGTCACCCGCCGCGTGATGCTGGGCACCTACGCCCTATCCAGCGGTTATTACGACGCCTATTATCTGAAGGCCCAGCAGGCGCGGACGCTGATCCGGCAGGACTTCGACCGGGTGTTTCAAGAGGTTGACGCCCTGGTCACGCCGACATCCCCGGTTACGGCTTTCAAGATTGGGGAGAAGATCGGCGACCCGGTGCAGATGTACCTGATCGACGTTTGCACGCTGCCGGTGAACATCGCCGGCCTGCCCGGCCTATCGGTGCCCTGCGGTTTCTCCGAGGGATTGCCGGTGGGGATGCAGCTCATCGGCCCCCATTTCTCCGAGGAGACCCTGCTGCGGACGGCCCACGCCTACGAGGCTGCTACTCAGTGGAGCCATGCCCGGCCCCCGTTATAGACAATATAAAGAGCAAATAAATAGGGCCCCGGGAGGTCACCCGGAGCCCTAAAAACCGGTCGGCGATTGCCCTTACGGACGAATCGCCCGCCAGTCGGTTTGGTTATACTTGTAATCGGCGTATTTGTCGGCCAATTCCTGGGCGGAAGACATGAAACGGTGGAAGCTGGAGACGAATCCAGACCCTTCCTGTTCTACCTTGGAGTAGTGGTTGTCGTGCGCGCCGACGGTGAGATGGGCTTTTCCGATGCTTTGAGTTGCCATTATGCTTTTCGATCCTTCTAAAGTGGGCTGTTGTTCCTGTAGGGCATTCTGGCCGACATCTCGGTCTTCGTCCGTTTTTTAAAACCCGTCCGTTTATTCGTCCTACCCAAACTTCAGTCCCTAACTAAAGATTAGTCCATAAATAAACATTTGTCAAGTACCTTATAATTAGTTAGAATAGGCTAACAATGACCGCGGTAATGGGGTTACACTGTTTATCCGGACCAACCGCTGATACCGACGGTGACGAGCGTCGCGGCGAGGAGCGTCATGGACTGCGATAAACCATGTCCGAAGTACGAACAGGCGATGAAGGTCTTAGGCAAGAAATGGACCTGCCTGATCCTGCGCTGCCTGTTGGCGGAACCCAGGAGATTCACCGAGATTTCGGGGTATATCGAAGGGCTTAGCGACCGCCTGCTCTCCCAGCGTCTACAGGAACTGGAGGAGGAGGGCATCGTACAACGCCGGGTCTTTGCCCGCCGGCCCGTGGTGGTCGAGTATTCCCTGAGCCCCAAGGGCCTGGCCTTTCGCACCGTGGCCGAAGCCATTCAGGTATGGGCCGACGAGTGGGCCATGGAGCCTGCCACCGCCTAGACAGCGCCCTGGTATGGGCCCTGAATCCGCCCGGTGTCCGTTCGATTCTCTACAGAAGTTTTTAATTTAATCCCGGGAGGCGCTGATGCAGCGCTCCAAGATCAAAGATATCTTCAACCGGGAACAGGCCGGCGGCGACGTTCTTGTCCAAGGTTGGGTCAAGACCCGCCGGTCGTCCAAGTCCGTCACCTTCATCCAGATCACCGACGGCTCCACGCTGCGAGACCTGCAGATCGTGGTCGATGAGGCCAACCCCAACCACGAGGCAGCGGCCGGCCTCACTACCGGCTGCAGTGTGAGCGTGGAAGGCGTCTTGGTCGAGTCTCCGGGGCAGGGCCAGAAGTACGAGGTCCAGGCCAGGTCATTGACGATTGTGGGCGGCTCCGACCCCGAGACCTATCCCCTCCAGAAGAAACGCCACTCCCCCGAATTTCTCAGGGAGATCGCCCATCTGCGGCCCCGCACCAACACCTTTGGGGCCATGGCCCGGGTGCGGAACTCCATGGCCTACGCCATCCACACCTTCTTCCAGGACCGGGGCTTCCAGTTCATCCAGACCCCCATCATCACCGCCAGCGACGCCGAGGGCGCCGGTTCCATGTTCCAGGTGACCACGCTCGACCTGAACAACGTGCCCAAGAGCGGCGGCGAAGTGAAGCACGAGGACGACTTCTTCGGCAAGCCCGCTTACCTCACCGTAAGCGGCCAGCTGGAAGCGGAGATCTTCGCCCTGGCCCTGTCGGACGTCTATACCTTTGGGCCCACGTTTCGGGCCGAGAATTCCAACACGTCGCGTCATCTGGCTGAGTTCTGGATGGTGGAACCCGAGATTGCTTTCTGCGAGTTGGACGGGTTGGCCGAACTTGCCGAGGATTTTTTGAAGCACCTATCCGGACATGTGCTGGAGAACTGCCGGGAAGACATGGAGTTCTTCAACAAGTGGCACGATGACAGCGTCATCGCCACCCTGGAAGGCATCGCCAACTCTCAATTCGAGCGCATCACCTACACCGAGGCGGTGCGATTGCTGCAGAAATCGGGCGAGAATTTTGAATACCCGGTCACCTGGGGCACTGATCTCCAGTCGGAGCACGAACGCTACCTGACCGAGAAGAAAATACAGAAGCCGGTGATCGTCACAGACTATCCCAAGGGAATCAAGCCCTTCTACATGCGCGTGAACGACGACGGAGAGACCGTCCGGGCCATGGACGTGTTGGTGCCGCGCATCGGCGAGCTCATCGGAGGCAGCCAGCGTGAAGAACGGCGGGACGTGCTGGAAGGCCGGATGACCGAGGCGGGAATCTCCCACGACGATTATTCCTGGTACCTGGACCTGAGAAGTTACGGCACGGTCCCACATTCGGGTTTCGGCCTGGGATTCGAGCGCACGGTACAGTTCGTGACCGGGATAGCCAACATCCGGGATGTGATCCCCTTCCCTCGAACGCCCAAGAACGCGGAGTTCTAGGCTGCGATCTCCCACCGCCAACGACGGGGACCTTTCCGCCGGCGGACTCGTTTCCGCCGCTGGAATGGAGGCCGCCTTTGGCCCCGACAGCCCCATCTTCAACCAAACCACGGAGCGGCTCAGCCGTATCTTCTCCCAGGCGGGTCAAACTCCCCCGGTGGCGGCCCGGTTTCGGGAGTGGCAGCAGCGTCGGGACAACGACGACGGCCAGAGTTCGCCCCGTGCCCCTTCAACCCAAGAACTATTCATCCACCAGACCTACCTGGCCTTGCTGGCGCGGCTGACCGCCCGCCGCTTCGTCGCGCCCCGCCGCCCCATCTCCGGCGCAGAGGAGATCCTAGAGGTTATCAACGTCGATTACTTCAGCCGCCGGGGTATCGGCAATTTCGGGGAAGGGGACCTCTTTTCTTGGCTTCCCCTTGATTCCCGCTGGGACCTGGGACTCGATGACCTGGTCCTGCAAACCGTGGAGGGTCTGGCGGAGGCCCTCGCCCCATACGACTTCACCTATACCTCCCCCGGCATCTTGGACGGCTTGTACCGGCAAACGGCGCCCGAAGCGGTCTGGGCGCCCCGCTGGCTGGCTGAATACATCGTCGAAGATGAGTTGGGGCTGGAGGATGACCCCAACCTATCGCTGTTGGACCCCGCCTGTGGCACCGGAATGTTCTTGTGCGCCGCCCTCGATTCCCTGTACCGGACCATGCCACAGCGGAGCAACGACGAGATGGACGTATTGTTCGATGCGCCGGAAATGGTCCGGGGGATGGACCGCGACCCGCTGGCGGTGGCCTTGGCCAGGCTCAACTACCTGCTGGCTTTGGGCGATCTGGTCCAGCAGCTCCACCCTCCTTTTCTGCTCCCGGTATATCTGGCCGACGCCGGCCAAGTGCCGGAATATCAACCGCTCGGTCCGGACGGTCCGGCGTTGACGTTATCGGCCACGGCGGGAGATTTCCCGCTGCCGGAGCCCGTCGTCAGCAACCCGATGACGCTGGACTGGGTGTTGGGACGCTTGACCAATTACATGGACGGGGCGCAGTTGCGGATGCACGCGCAGTCCGAGGACGAGGCGGTCCAGGAGGTCCTTAATGCCTATTACAACTACCTGACCGCCCCCAAGCCGCGCACCCCAGTCCCGGACGCCCTGACGCCGCGACAGGCGGACATACTGTTGGAAACCGCCCGCGGACTGGTGCATTTGCACATCCGGGGCGAGGGCACTCTATGGTTGCACATAGTCCAGAACATGGCGGCGCCGGCGGTATTCTCCCGCCTCGGTTTTGACCGCCTGGCCGGCTGCGGCTCCGCGGCTTTCTTCGAGACATGGTCCGCGTTGTACCTGAGGCCGGAAGGACGGGCCGCCATGCTTACGTCGAGTGTAGGGGCGACGCCAGAGTCCAGTCTGGTAGTCACAGGCGCTGAGCAAAGCCTCACGCTCCGGATAGAAGGCGGACCCATCCCCCACGACTGCTCTTGGGCGGATGCCAAAGCCACGATCCGAGTGGTCAAGGATACCTGACGCCGGTAGCCGGATTCATTTGACTCGATTTCCCGCTGGCGAATATAATGGGGCGTCCTCTCCCCGTAGCTAGATAAGCTGGCAACCCCAGTCATATTCCTCTGGTAAGGAGCCAAAATGACCACTCAAGAAGTCATCCTCCACCCCGCTTCGGTGGTCGCGGAGTTGAAGAAGAACAACATCAGCCACGTTGTCTGGCTTCCGGACAGCGAGACCAATTTTCTGTTCCAGCTTCTGAACAACGAGCCAACCCTGGACCTGGTCCCGGTCTGCCGCGAGGGCGAGACCATGGCCATCGCCGCCGGGCTCTGGGTGGGCGGCAAACGCCCCGTGGTTCTGATTCAGAACACCGGCATCTTTGAGGCCGGCGACTCCATCCGCGGCCTGGGCCTGGACATAAACCAACCTCTGGTGATGCTGGTCGGCTACCGGGGCTGGAGCCGCCACGGTCTGACCAAAGACTCGGCCGCCCGGTTCATCGAACACATCCTCCACGCCTGGGGCATCAATTACTACCTGATCGAGACCGACGACGATGCCGACCGGATCAGCCTGGCCATCGAGGAGGCCGAGCGCACGTCAAAGCCGGTAGCCGTCTTGGTGGGCACCGAGTTCGGTTCCTAGAGGGAATTCACATCTTGAACAACTCGCTATTGGGTCCTTCGACGGGCTCAGGACGAACGGGAACGGCAACCTCTTTCGTTCTTGGTGAGTTCCGACCGGAGTCGAGCGCCGATTCTATCGAGCGTCCTCGGCTTCGCCGGGAAGTCTCCCCGATTCATCGGGGGATTTGCCGAACCACATTTCGAAATGGGTTCCAACCGGCAAACGGCAATCTACCGGCAAACTAATGGAGACATTTAATGATCGATAATTCTGACGCAGTAAAACTTCTGGACAGCAAGCGGGACAACGCGGTGTTCGTGGCCACCATGAACGCCAACAACGTTCATTTTGGGCTGCCCACCGTAACCTCCAACGAGAAACTGGACTTTCCGATCTCGGGCGCCATGAGCAAAGCCTCGGACGTCGCTCTGGGACTGGCCCTGGCCCAACCCGACCGCAAGATCCTGTGTCTGGACGGCGACGGCAGCCTTCTGATGAACCTGGGCGCCATGGTGACCATCAGCAACAAGGCCCCAAAGAACCTGGTGCACGTCCTCTTCAACAACAAGGTCTACGCCGTCACCGGCGGCCAGCCCATCCCGGGCGGTGAACAGGTCGACTGGGAAGACATGGCGAAGTCGGCCGGTTACGCCAGGGTGTTCAGCTTTGATAATCTGGAAGACATGACCAACGGCATCGACGAAGCCCTGTCCGCCGAGGGCCCGGTGTTCATCCACCTACTGATCACGCCACAGATCGAAAACACCCCGGTGCAGTTCCGCACCCCGGCCAAACGCACTGTGCACACCGCCATCGCCGACCTGCCCGAGACGTTGGGCGTGAAGCGCTAGGCGGCAAGCCACTACCACAGTTGAGTCGCAAGCCGGGGCAGACGACGTTACGCTGTCCCGGTTTATATTTGCACCGGCGTCTTGCCGGCGCCTGGGATTGAAACCACTGAAGGATTAAGGACGGCAAGGCGTATGCTTAGCAAAGGGCTTTTCCCCCGGGTCGGCGCCTACGCCGTTTTGGCGCTGGGATTCTGGCTCCTTTTTCAGGCCTTCGAGAAAACAAACATATTGACGGGGATCGTGGGAGGGGCTCTGATCGTGGTGGGGATGTATCTGATGACCGGGGTCTGGCGCGGCATGTTCGCCAAGTACGGCGGCAACTACAGAATACGGAAGGAGAGCGATTCCAGTGACAACACGCCGGAGGACAAGATCAGGGGGACCGGTGATTCCGTCGATGGAAGCGACCAAGGCGGTCAACTTCCACCGTAAGGGCGCGTTGGTGGTCTCCACTTCATCCGCTCTGCGGGAGTGGAGCCAGGTCTCAGAACGCCGTGACCTGGATATCGACCTGTCCGACTGTATGGACCGGGCCCCGGCTGTTGGTCTGGGACTGGCGCTGGCCCAGCCCGAGGCTAAGGTTCTGGTGCTGGACTGCGATTCCACGCTGCGGACCAACCTGGGCGGCTTGGCGACCATCGGGGAGTCCAGTCCCGAGAACCTGGTCCATTTCGTGTTCGACGATGTATCCAGCGCCTCGACCTCGGGCCTTCCAATCAAAGAGATGGACAACTTGGACCTGGCGCAGATCGCCTTGAGCTCAGGCTACGCCAAGGCCTATGAATTCGACAAACTGGAAGAGTTTCTGATCGGGCTGGAAGAAGTGATGCGCCAGACCGGTCCGGTGTTCGTCAGGGTAAAGGTGTTCCGGGACGGCGACCCGCTCCCATTCCCCGAGCGGAGCATGGCCCAAGGTTGGGCTGAGGTGAAGGAGAACCTTTCCTCGGCGCAGGAAGATGCCGAGTAGGTTAGGTCTTATTTCGCTTCGGGCTCGGTTCCGGCAAGGTAACTGTTATTCAGGAGAGGTTGGTGCCGTGTTGGGCCGAACCACGATCTGGCTGGCCACGTTATAGCCGATTGACACTCGGTCACGCTGGGTGATTACTTCCATAACTCCCAGATACGGCGCGGCCTCAGCCACGGTGATTGACTGCTCCGGCACGATCATGGAATCAACCAGGAACTTCAGCAACTGGGAATCTTCCTCGGGCACCCGGTCCACCACATAGGTCTCGCCGGACCGGGCTGTGTCCAAAGTCAGAGCGCCGGCCGGCATCTTGGGCTCGCCGGTGCCGGGGATGGGCCGTCCAAAGGGCGACCGCTTGGGGTGACCCAGCCGTTCCATCAACTTTTCCTGAAAGTCCTGGGACATGCCGTGCTCCAAGCGGTGGGCCTCATTGTGGGCCTGATGCAGGTCCATACCCAGTAATTTGACCACCAGCCATTCGGCCAACCGGTGCCGGCGGGCGATGTCTTCGCCGCCTTCCAGTCCCTGCTTGGTCAACCTGATCCGCTTGTCTTGGCCCACATCCACCAGGTTTTGCCGTTGCATCCGGCGGATCATCCCAGCCACGGAAGGCACGGAAGTGCCCAGTCCTTCAGTCTCGGGCAGTTTGCGCAGGGTGTCAGTCAACTGGGTGATGGTGGGATTCTCATCGTCTTCCCACAGCTTATAAAGGCAGAGCAGATAATTCTCTGTGCCCGGAGACAGGCGTAGACCGCCTTCGCTTGAATCGACATGACCGTTGCCGGTCTTTTTCTTGGGTGGAGCCATTGGGTTCCTTATATCGCTTACCGCGCTTCCGGGATACGCACGGCGGGTCTTTCGTTGGGGATCGAGACACTTGGCCGCCGCCGGTTCATTCCGGGTAGAGCCACACACCCTCACAGTCCAGTTGTCTCGGCTAGTCCTGGTTTAATGGACCGGGGCGCTTCCAACGTGGGGCACAGCCACCAGGCGGTCTCCGACGAACGGCCGCAGATGGTGTCCGTCGCGCAGGCTGACCGTGACGCTGGCGCCCACGGGATAATCGGCGGTATGGGAAAGAAGACACCGGACCGTTGCGCCCGAGGGCAGTCTAACCCGGTAAAGGTAGAAGGCCCCGCGGAACTCTCTTTCGACCACCACTCCGGCGCCGTTTTCGGCGGGCTGGCAGTCCAGGCAGTCCGGCCGAACCATCACTTCGATCTGGCTTTGGCCGTTGGCGTTCACGCCGGCCGGGGCTCCCGATTGCAATTCCGGCCAATCGATAGAACCCACCTCGGTGTGCAGGACACCGTCATCGTGGCTTGCCGGGAGGAAATCCACCATGCCTATGAACTGGGCCACGAATTTTGTAATTGGATGGTGGAAGATGGACTCAGGTGAGCCGGTCTGTTCTACCCGGCCCTCGTTCATCACCGCGACCACGTCCCCAACGAACAGGGCTTCTTCCTGATCGTGGGTGACAAATATGGCCGTGGCGTTGCTTGCTTTGAGTATGCCAAGAACGTCGCGCCGGACCTGCTCCCTCAATTTGGGGTCCAGGTTGGAGAAGGGCTCATCCAGCAGCAGGACTTCCGGCTGGGGGGCCAGGGCACGGCCGAGGGCGACCCTTTGCTGCTGACCGCCGGACAGCTCGTGGGGCATCCGGTGCCGTTGGGCGCTCAGGCTGATCAGCTCCAGGACTTCATCGACACGTTCTTGGCGCCCGCGGCCTTTGGGAAGGCCGTAAGCGATGTTCTGTTCAACCGTTAGATGTGGGAATAATGCGCCTTCTTGGAAAACCATGCCGACGCGCCGGTGTTCAGGAGGGGTGTTCTCGCCGGCGCCGCTGACTGTCTGGCCGCCGATGGTGATCACGCCGTCGTCCGGCTCTTCAAACCCGGCAATGAGCCTGAGCGCGGTGGTCTTGCCGCAACCACTGGGGCCCAGCAACGCCAGGACCTGGCCCTGGGGGATGCTCAGATCAAGGCCGGCCACCGCTACTACGCCGCCGAAACGCTTGGACAGGCCCTTACATTCCAATGCGGGGGCCAATGCGGAGGCCAACTCGGGGGCCAACTCGGTTGCGGCTAGTTGCCCGTTTTCAGACTGATCTCGGTCCGACAGTTTCATCGATGCCCTTAACCCGATCGTTACTCGCCCTAGATCACCTATATCTGGTGTCATTGCGAGTCTAGATAAGTGTAGACATTGTGAATCGCAATGTCAATGTATAACTTGAAATCTTCGTGAAGCGATATTTTTGTAACACCCATGCTAAACGGTTTAACCAATACTAACGCGGCGATGTCTGATTATCTTGGCGTCCGCCAAGAATAAGACGCCCCATTCGGTCTAGCGACTTCACATTCGACGTTGGCGGCAGCAGCAAACAAGTGATTGACATTGCCCCCGTGGCGACGTATTCTCATGGTCACTTTATCGTGTATACATCGTTTAAATATTAATGTACCTTTCGTTTAAAACCATGTCTCGACGATAGAATAGATCAAACAGAGAGGCCAGGAATTAAAATGGGTGCCGATGCACGAAAAAAGATTGGTATCTGGGGAACGCTGGCGTTATTACTGTCAGCAGTATTATTCTCGGCTTGTGGGGGTTCGGGTGGTGACGCGGGTTCTCTCATAGTATATTCGGGCCGCAGCGAAACTTTGGTGGGCCCGTTGATTCAGCGGTTCAAAGAGACCACCGGTATCGATGTCTCGGTCAAATACGCCGGCACGCCCCAACTTGCCGCCACCCTATTGGAAGAGGGCGGCAACACCCCGGCGGATGTTTTCTTCGCCCAGGACCCCGGAGGCCTCAGCGCTGTGGCAGGACTATTGGCTCCCCTGCCGGAAAGCGCCTTGATGATGGTGCCCCAATGGGCGGTCTCTTCCGCCGGCGTTTGGGTCGGCGTCTCGGGCCGCGCCCGGACTGTGGTCTACAATACAGAGCGGTTGACCCCGGAGGACCTGCCCGATGACCTGACTGGTTTCACGGACCCCAAGTGGAGGGGCCGCTTGGGATGGGCGCCCACCAACGCCTCGTTCCAGACCATGGTTACCGCGATGCGCGCGATCTGGGGCGAGGAAAAGACGGTCCAATGGTTGAAGGACATCCAGGCCAACGACCCCAAAGTCTACCCAAAGAACACCCCCATCGTCTCCGCGGCCGCGGCCGGCGAGATCGACGTTGGGCTGGTGAACCATTATTATCTGCACCGGTTCCTGGCCGAAGAGGGCGCTTCCTTCGGCGCGCGCAACTATCATCTGCCCGCGGGAGGGCCGGGAGCCATAGTGATGGTCGCGGGGGTTGGTATCCTTTCGGCGTCGGATAACAAGGAAAACGCCCAACGGTTCGTGGACTTTCTACTGTCTGAGGAGTCCCAGCGGTTCTTCGTGGAGGAGACATTTGAGTATCCCTTGGCCGCCGGCATCCCCGTTGCGAAAGGCGTAACTCCATTGTCCGAGGTTAATAATCCAGACCTTTCCTCCGCGGCCCTCGACGACTTGGAGGGCACCCAGAAGGCGCTCCGTGAGGCGGGCATCATCCCGTGACCTCCTTTTCGGTGGCGGCGGCCGGGCTGAGGTCGGTGTTGACCGCCGGGCTGAGGTCGTTGGCTGGAGGCCGAAGTATCCCTCCGTCGGTGATCTGGGTTCCGGCCGTGTTCGTGGGGGGCGTCCTCCTGCTGCCACTGGTCTATCTGGTGATTCGGACATTTGATTCCGGGGGCGAAGTCTGGGACCTGCTCTTCCGTCAGCGGGTGGCTGCGATACTGGGCCGGACTGTCCTTTTGGTGGCCACCGTTACCGGAGCTTCCATCATCCTGGCGTTGCCCCTGGCCTGGCTCACCACCCGCACCGACCTGCCCTTCCGCCGCGCTTGGGTCGTGCTGTCGGCCTTGCCGCTGGTGATACCCAGTTACGTGGCCGGATTCATCGTGGTCGCCGCCCTGGGTCCAAGAGGGATGCTGCAGGGGGCTTTAGAGGGACCTTTCGGCATTGACCGGCTCCCGGACATCCACGGTTTCGCCGGCGCCTTGCTGACCCTGACCTTCCTCAGTTTCCCTTATGTTGTCCTGACGGTCCGGGCGGCCATGCTCCGTATCGATCCCGCCATGGAAGAATCGTCCCGTGGCCTGGGCCGTGGCAGTTGGGCCACTTTCTTCTTTGTCACCCTGCCCCTGCTCCGGCCGGGCATCGCCGCCGGGGGGCTGTTGGTGGCGTTATACACCCTTTCCGACTTTGGAGCGGTGTCGCTTCTGCGTTACGAGACATTTACCTGGGCCATCTTCGTGCAGTATGAGTCGGCATTGGACCGCACCCTGGGCGCGGGGCTTTCGCTGTCTCTGGTGGTGTTGGCCCTGGCCATCGTGGGACTTGAGGTGTTCAGCCGGGGCCGGGCCCGTTACTACAGCAGTTCGTCTTCCGCATCACGCCCGCCGTCGATGGTCCGCCTCGGCCGGTGGCGGTGGCCGGCGGTGGCGTTCTGCTCGACTGTCGTAGCTGTTTCCCTGGCGGCGCCCATGTCCGTATTGGGTTATTGGGTTGTCAGGGGAGTCTCAGCCGGCGAGCCCTTCAATCTGGTCTGGGAAGCGGTGGGAAACTCGGTTTACATCGCGGCCCTGGCGGCAACGGCGGCGGTGGCAGCCGCCCTCCCGGTGGCCGCCCTCTCGGTGCGTTATCCAGGCGTCCTCAGCGGGTTGTTGGAACGGCTCAGCTACATCGGGTTCGCCCTGCCCGGGATCGCAATCGCCCTGGCGTTGGTGTTCTTCGGGGCCAGATACGCGCCGCTGTTGTACCAGACAACCGGGCTATTGTTGTTGGCCTACGTGGTGCTGTACTTGTCTCCGGCCCTGGGAGCGGTGCGCACATCGTTGTTACAGATCAGCCCCAGGATAGAGGAGGCGGCCCGGGGCCTGGGCAACAGCCCCCTGCGCGCCTTCTCCTCGGTGACGCTGCCGGTGGCTAGGCCGGGGTTGATGGCCGGATGGGCCTTGGTCTTTCTCCTGGTGATGAAAGAACTACCCGCGACGTTGATACTGAGCCCCATCGGGTTCAACACGCTGGCCACGTCCATCTGGTCGGCCGCCTCCGAAGCGTTCTTCGCCAGGGCGGCGTTGCCGGCCCTGCTGCTCATCGCCGCATCGGCCGTTCCCCTGGCCTTTCTCATGCTCCGCGAGCGACGGTAGGCTATAATCTACCGGGCCCGGCCCGGGGATTGGATAGTGGCCGGTCATTCTTATTCGCTGATTCGGGAGTAGTGCGTTGCCCCAGGACGACAACACCCTCACGGTTATCTTGCCCGGCAAATTGATCGACGGCGTTGACGGCAAGGTCCAAGAAGGCATGGCGGTGGCCGTGCAGGGAAACACCATCAGATGGACCGGCCCGGCCTCCCAGGCTGAGAGTCTGGACAGCGGCGGGGCCCAGCGGAAGACGCTGAATTTTCCTGGAGGCACACTGCTGGCGGGACTGTTCGACATCCACACCCATACCAACATGCCCGGCGACGGCCGGACCGGCGAGCAGGTCAATGATGACGACGATGACGAGATACGCCTGCTCCGGTCGGCCCGCAATACTGCCGCGGCCGTGGCCTCCGGCGTCACCACCATGTGCGATTGCGGCTCCTGGAACCGCACCGGGTTCGCGCTGAAAAAAGGGCTGGCCGCGGGTCTGGTGGAAGGCCCCAGGGTCTTGGTCTCGGGACCTCCGATCACCGTGACCGGCGGCCATCTCTGGTACATGGGCGGAGTAGCCGACGGTCTGGACGGAGTGCGCAAACGCGTCCAGTATCTGATCAAACAGGGGGCCGACTTCATCAAGGTCGCCGCATCAGGCGGCAGCACCACGTCCAGCGACCCTTACCGGGCGTCCTACTCGGCCGCTGAGTTGACCGCCATCGTCGACGAGGCCCACAAACGGGGCCGCTCCGTTCTAGCCCACTGCCGCTGCACCGAATCGATCAACTCGGCACTGGACGCTGGGATTGACGCCATCTTGCATTGCGCCTTCTACGATAGCGACGGCAGCTACCGGTTCGACCAGAAGACCGCCGACCGGTTGGCGGCTTCGGAGGTGTGGCTCAACCCCACCATGGCCCTGGGACGAGCCAACCGGACGCGGTTGACCAAGATCAAGGATGAGCGACCTCTGACATCCGAAGAACAGGACCGGCTCGAACGCTCCACCGTGTCCGGCGAGAACTCTCTGGCCCAGTTCGGCGCCCTGATAAAAGCCGGCGTGAAGCTGGTGGGAGGCTCCGATTGCGGCTGGAGCTATTATCCATTCGGTGACTTCCAAGCAGAGATAATTTCCCTCCACGTTGCCGGCCTGTCCAGGCTGGAAGCCATCTATGCGGGCACGCGCAGTCCCGCGGCGGCTCTGGGCATCCAAGACTCCATCGGGACCGTGGAGCCGGGAAAGGAAGCAGACCTGTTGGTGGTTAACGGCGACCCCAGCCAGGACCTGGAATGCCTGCGGGACGTGGCCGCTGTCTTCAAAGGCGGGACCAGGGTCCCCACGGCCAAAGAACGAGAGGGCCTGGTCTAGCGGCGATGCACCATCGTAGAGCTTGAGATGCGAATCCCAGGCTGAGTCGGCGAGGCGTCGGCCAGGCGCAGATCAGTGGACTAACCCCAGAGCGGATTGTATTATTATGTCCGGTAAAATAGCCCGCCTCAGGTGGGTCAGCAGCAGGAGGAAAACTTGAAGAAAGTTACTATGAGCAGTGTGCCCAAGACCAAAGTCGATATGAATCCCCTGGGCACCGGCGGCCTGATGACAGGCACCCAGGTCTGGGCCCAGGCTATCTTGGAAGCAGAAGACAGCAGCGACTTCAGCTTCGGCATCCGGGTATTCGACGCCGGTGCGAGGACCAAGTTCCACAAGCACCCCGGCGACCAGATCTTGATCATCACCGATGGCACCGGCAGCGTGGGCACGGACAATGAGACCCTGACCGTCGTCGAGGGTGACGTTATCCTCATCCCGGCCGGTGAGAACCACTTCCACGGCGCTCCCGACGCCACCTCCATGGCCCACATCACCATCCAGAAGAAAGGCAACGTAACCGAACAAACGGAAGCCTAGCCCCCTTCGGGCGGGCAGAATTAGGAAAGAGTCCCGGAGACGTAGATCGTCTCCGGGATTATTTCTTTCTGGGCCAATGACGTAGGGGTGGGTTTCCAACCCGGCCATTCAGACACGCAACCACGACAAAAATGGAAGTTTAGTCTCTCCCCACCGAGTAGTTATGCTCCGTTGGGATTGGCGGCCGCGAAGCAGGGCTAGTTGGAAACCCGCCCCTACATGATCGTTTTAGCCTCCTGCGGCGCCGCCATCGTCATTCCAGCGAGCCTCGGGGCGAATCGGTTTTACCGTAGGCGCGGGTTTATAACCCGCTTTGTTATCCGGCCACGGTTGTTCTCGGGTGGAAGATGCGCTGGGTAAGAATAGGCTAACCGCCACGATATAGGGGGCACAAGCGCGTTTTACGATTGTCTCAGCGGGTTGGAAACCCGCGCCTACGGAGATGCGCTTCGGGTTGCCTGGCGATTGACTCAGTCGCCGGTGGCCTCCGCGATGATGCGGATGGTCTCCGCCAGGTCTCTGTCTTTGTCCCGGCTCTCCGGGTTCTCATCGCCTAGGTGGGTATCGCCGATCATGCGGTACATGTCGGCCACTCCCTTGAAGATGTTGGGCGTCATCCCCAGATCGCTGAAGGTTTTCTCGATCTCCTCCATCTCGCTGACCCAACGGCGGGACTTGGCCGGCATGGTGGGCATCCAGCCTTCCATGCGGGTGACCACCGCCGGCTGGCTGCCGCTGAACTCGGCCATCAACTCCTTGGTCAGGCCCAGTTTCTCGGCCGCTATCAACAGTTCGGCATGCAGCGCCGTGGTCCCCTTGGTCATGGCCGCGTAGCACATCTTGATGCCCGATGCCCGGCCCAACTGTGGCCCAAGGTTGCGCACGTCTAACCCAAAGTCACGGAGTTGTTCGAACTCAACGGCATTGTCTCCCGAGACGTAGACCCTGGGGCTGGAGCCGTTGCGGGGCGGCCCGCCGATGATGGAAGCGTCCACGTACCGGGCGCCGGCTTCGCTCAAGACACCCTCCATCTCCCGGCTCAACCCGGGGTTGATGGCGTTGCATTCGGCGAACAGCAGGTCCGTGCCGGTGGCCTTCACGGCATCGGCGATCTCACGGCAAAGGCCGGGCACCGCCTCCGAGATGGTGACCGACATCAATACGTCGGCCTGCTCGACCAGTTCGTTGAGGTTGGGCACGTCGGTGATCCCAGCCTGCTGGGAAAGCTCCCGCGTCCGTTCGCTGCGGCCCGCCAGACAGGTGAGGACCCGCAGTTCGTGCTCTTTAAGCAGTTGACCTATGGCATGCCCCATGTCTCCGGGGCTGAGTATGGCTACAGACTCGATGGGCAATTCAGAACTCCTTCACGACCAGCTATCAGCTATCAGTATATTATCAGTTGCGTTGTATCTGCTAATCCGTCTCGCCTGGATTGGGCTGGCCCACTCCCATGGGCTGGACGCTCCCCAGCGGGCCGGGCATGCGGCGCGGCCTGAGGTTGACGTAGGCCATGACCAGAGCGAACACGGCCGCCTCGACCAATACCACTGCCGCCCCCGAGGAGACATCAACGAAATAGCTGAGGTAGATGCCCACGAACCCGCAGGCGGCGCCCAAGCCGGTGGAAAGCAGCAGCACCGTCCGGAAGCGGTCGCTCAGCATCCTGGCGGCAACGGGCGGTATGACCGTGGCCCCGGCGATGAGCAGCACCCCCAATACCTGCATGGAAACCACGATCGTCGCCGCCAGCACCAGAGAGAACAGGGTCTCCACCCAGCCGGTTGGCACGCCGTAGAACTGGGCCACCTCGCCGTCAAAGGTGGCGAACAAGAAATACTTGTAGGCCACGAACAGCACGGTGATGGCCGCCAGAGTGACCACCACTATGGCCATCAGGTCTCCCATGCTCACGCCCAGGATGTTGCCGAAGAGGGCGGCCTCGAAGTCGCGGGTGAAGGACTTGTAACGGCTGATGAGCACGATGCCCATGGCGAAGCTGGCGGTGGTTATAACGCCGATGGCGGCATCGGCCGCTATCTTTTGCTTCTTGGCGGTGAGGGCGATCAGCTGGGCGCAGAAGAACCCCCAAACGGTGGCGCCCACCAGAAAGTTTATGGACAACACGAAACTGACCACCGCCCCGCCCAGTACGGCGTGGGACAGGCCATGCCCGATGTACGCCATGCGCTTCAGCACGATGTAGACGCCGATCATGCCGCACAGCCCGCCGACCAGGGTGGCGGCGATTATCCCCCGCACGAAGAACTGATAGTCGAATGGCTCAAACATGGCTGGATTCTTCGTCAGATTCGGCGCCGGAATCACCGTCGTGCCCGTGTGCCGGACCCACATGGTCATGAGAGTGGCTGGAATCGTGCTCCGGATCGCCCCGATGGTCCCGAACGTGACTGGCTTCAATCTTAGGATCGAATCCGTGTTCACGGGCGTGGCCGGCCTCTTCCTCCGGGTCCCCACCGGGCTTATGAACATGGACCGGTGGCAGTGATGGCTTCTCGCCGGCGCCGCCATTTCTTCCGTAAGAATGGGGGCTTTCGGCAACGATGGTCATGCCTTCGTAGTGGATCACCGGCATCTCCGCGCCGTAGGTCAACTTCAATATCTCGGTGGTGATCACTTCCGAAGGCGGTCCCTCGGCCAAGATGCGCCCCGCCAGGCATACGATCCAGGGCAGGTGCACGGCGACGGCGTTGATCTCATGGGTGGTGATGACGATGGTCACACCCTCGTGGTTAAGGTCGTGGAGCAGGTGCATCACATCGTCCCTGGTCTTGATATCCACTCCGGAGGTAGGCTCGTCCAGCAACAGTAGCCGAGGGCTGCTGATCAGCGCGCGGGCCAAGAACACCCGTTGCTGCTGCCCGCCGGACAACTCCCGTATATGCCGGTCAGCCAGGTCCAAGATGCCCAAGCGGCCCATCATATCGGCGGCCAGGTCCTTCTCCTCTTTCCGGTACCAGGGAAAGAGCCGGTTCTCCATGGTGCGCCCCATCATCACCACTTCTTGCACCGTGACCGGGAAGTTCCAGTCGATGGTCTCCAATTGGGGCACGTACCCGACCCTGGGCCGCTTTTTGGCGGTGGAAACTCCGTTGACCAATACCTCGCCTTCATAGATGTCGACCGCCCCAAGCACGGTCCGCAGAAGGGTGGTCTTGCCCGAGCCGCTGGGGCCCAGAAGCCCCAAAAAGTCGCCCGGCATGATGCGCAGACTAACGTCGGTCAGTACCCGCTGCTTCTCGTAGCCGCAGGTGACGCCTTTGATCTCGACTATGGGCTCTCCAGGCCCGGACTGATGTGGCACCGGATGTAGCATGGCTTTCCTTATCTATGTTCTTTCAGCGGGACTTTTGGTCCGCCGCGATTTATTTTTCTCATTGTTGAATTACGGTGATCAATGGTGGTGATGGGGGTCCACATCCGGCATGCCGGGCAAGGGCCCTTTGGGGTGGTCCGCATGCCGGTCGTCCGTATGTTCGGCGTGTTCTTCTTGATGGTGGCCTTCGCCTTCGTGATGACCGTTGCGCTCCCCTCTGGTCCCCGTTCCAACCAACTGGGTGGACACCAACTGGGCGTAGAGGCCCTGACGCGCCAGCAGGTCGTGGTGGCTGCCCTGTTCCACGGCGTGGCCGTCGTCTAGCACAATTATCCGGTCCGCGTCCCTGATGGTCGACAGCCGGTGGGCGATCACCAACGTGGTGCGGCCCGCCATCAGAGTCTCCAGGGCCTGCCGCACCTGCCGTTCGTTGACCGCGTCCAGGTGGGAAGTGGCCTCGTCCAAGATCAGCACCGGGGCGTTCTTCAACAGCGCCCTGGCGATGGCTATCCGCTGACGCTGTCCGCCGGAAAGCTGCATGCCCCGTTCACCGACCAGGGTGCCGTAGCCGTCCGGGAAGGCGGTGATGAAGTCGTGGGCATTGGCCTGGCGGGCCGCCTCTTCCATCTCGCCGTCCGACGCGTCGATCTTACCCAGTTTCAGGTTGTCCCGGATACTGGCGTTGAAGAGATAGGTGTCCTGGGAAACCAGGGCGATCTGCCGGCGTAGGTCCTCCAACTCGAAGTCCCGCAGGTCGTGGCCGCTCAGGCGTACGTG
This sequence comes from Chloroflexota bacterium, assembly GCA_022563275.1. Next base: position 18,659 of record JADFNR010000018.1, read on the forward strand.
GCCTTCGCCTGGGTCCCAGAACCGCATGACCAGATTGGCGCAGGTGGTTTTGCCGGCGCCGGACCGGCCGACCAAGGCGACTGTTTGTCCGTGTTCAACGTCGAAACTCACACCGTGCAGGGCCTGGGCTTCGCCAACACCGTAGGAGAACCCTACGTGGTCGAAGCTGATGGCCGGCGACCGGCCGTTCTGGCTGGCCTGACCGTTCTCATGAGCGTGAACGCCGGGGCCGTCCATCACCGGCACCGGGGCATCATGCACCACGAACAAACGCCGGGCCGCGGCCAGGGTCTCCATCAGTTGCTTGATGGTCCGGGCGATGTCCGAGATGGGGGCGAAGGCCGCCACCGAAAGGATCACCGACAGGATCAACTGGGGCCGCGAGATGTCGCCTTGGGTCATCAGCCAGACGCCCATGGTCAGCACGGCCAGCCCGCCCAGCGCGGTCATGCCCTCGATGAAACCGATCTGAAACGCCCGCTCCTTAAGGAACCGAAGCTGGAAGTGGGCGAACCGCCAACTATTTGCCACCATCTCAGCGGTGCGGGCAGGTCCCTGGCCAAAGGCGGATATCTCCCGCATTCCCTGGATGCTGTCCACCATATGAGCGTGTACCTCACCCAACTGGCTGCGCAGTTCGTCCCCCAGTCCCTCGGACCGCTTCTGGGCCATGAACGGGCTGATGGCAACGGCCAACAGGAATGGCGAAAGCACCAACGCGATGGGCCAAGCGACGAATGCCAGCGTGGCAAGCACGCCCGCCGGCACCAGGATGGCGACGAAGGCCGGCGTTATAGTGTGGGCAAAGAAGAACTCCACCAATTCGACGTCTCCGCCGACAATGCTCACCAGGTCTCCCGAGCGGCGGCGCACCATGTAGGCCGGGGTCAACGGGTCCAACTTTTTATAGAGGTCCACCCGCATCTCGGCCAGCAGCCGGTAGGCCAGGTCATGGGCCACCCATGACTCCGCCCAGGTTAAGATCGCCGCCAGTGGCACAAACCCTCCCAACAGCCACAGGAGCACTGTGAGGTCGCCTCCGGTGATCACCTGGCCCACCAGCAGGGCGCTGATCACACTGAGCCCGATGATCGAACTATGATGGGCCAGTCCCAACAGAAAGGTCAGGGCCAACTCGCCCCGCCAGGGACTTACCAGCTCAAACAGCCGGCGCCAGACGGTGAAAAAGCCTATGGCGGACGCCGGGGCGTCGGCGGTCCCGCCGGACGGCACGGCATGGTGATGGTGTCCCTCACCCTGATGGGCCGGTTGGGGCACGAACGCCTCGGCATCTTGGACCGGAGCGTGGGTAGGAGCCTCATGGGCATGGGCCTCTCCATGGCCTTCAACCGGGCCTTCAACCGGGCCATCCCCCGGACCGTCTTCAATGTCCTGCTGCTGGGCCATCAACTCGGCATAGACCCCTCCGGCGGCGACCAGTTCCCCGTGATTGCCGGACTCGACCAGCCGTCCCTCCTCCAGCACGATGATCCGGTCGGCCTTGACCACGCTGGACAGCCGGTGGGCGATCACGAGCGTGGTGCGGCCTTCCATCAAGTGGTCCAGCGCCTCTTGGATCACGGCCTCGTTCTCGGCATCGACGCTGGAGAGAGCCTCATCCAATATCAAGATGGGCGCGTTTTTCAGCAGCGCCCTGGCGATGGCGACACGCTGTTTCTGCCCGCCGGACAACCGCACCGCCCGCTCTCCGACAACGGTGTCGTAGCCTTGGGGGAGGTGGCTGATGAAATCGTGGGCGTTGGCCGCTTTAGCCGCCGCCACCATCTGCTCCTCGGTCGCGTTGGGTCCGCCGAAGCGCAGGTTCTCCGCCACGGTGCCGTAGAACAGGTAGGTGTCTTGGGTCACCACGGCCACCTGTTCCCGCAGTTGATCCAGGGGTATCTCCCGGATATCGGTCCCGCCCAGCAGGATGCGGCCGCTCTGGGGGTCGAAGAAACGCAGTATGGACCAGACGATGGTGGATTTGCCCGCGCCGCTGGGGCCCACCAGGCCCAGGGTCTCGCCGGCGTTCAGGGTGAAGGAAAGGTCGTGGAGGGCCGGCCGGCGTCCGCCGCTGTAGGCGTAGTTGACGCCCTCAAAGGTCACTTCAGGCGCTAACTCCAAGGGAGACGAGCCTGCATCGGCATCAAGGACCTCAACCTCGGCATCCATGATATCGAAGATGCCTTCGGCCGAGGACATGGCGATCATGCCGTCGTGATATAGCTGCACCAACTCGCGCATGGGCCGGAAGATCTCCACGCCCAACATGAGCACGATGAGCAGGGCGCGCAGCTCCAAATCTCCGTTGCTGACCCGCACAGCTCCCCAGCCCAGGGCCACGGCGGCCCCGGCGGAGATGCCAAGGATCGTCAGTGCGCTGGTGGCGCTATTGGCGGCCAGCACGCCCATGGTGGTGCGGAACAATGTCCTGGCGCGCTCGGCCAACAACAGGCCTCGGGCCTCACTCTGACCGAACGCCTTTAGCGTCGGCAGGCCTTGCACCGCGTCCAGGAAGTCGGCTCCCAGGGCCCCGTAGGCATTCCTCCGGGCCATGCTGCTGCTGCGGGTCCACCGGTGGAACAGATTGGGCAGCACCAGGATCACCAGGGCGAAGGCCAAGAGGACCAGCCCGGTCCGCAGGTCGATGATTGCCATGAACGCGAATATCAGCGCCGGAGCCAGGGCCGCCACGATCATCTGGGGCAGGTAGCGGCCAAAGAAGGCTTCCAGGCGCTCGACGCCCTCGGCAAGGGACATCAACACATCACCGGTGCGGCTCTGGTCGAAGTAGCCGGGTCCTAGAGCCAGGCAATGTTTGTACAGCCTCTCCCGCAGCGCCACCTTGACGACGCTGGCGGTGTGGTGGCTGATGACCTCTTGGAGGTACTGCAACCCGGCCCGCGCCAAGATCAGACCGGCCATGGCCACCAGGGGCCAGAGGAGCGTGGAGAACTCCGCCCCTTCGTGGATGATCCTGACGATGACGACCGCGGCGACGGCCAGCCGGGCGATTCCGGCGGCGACGGCCAGCATGCCAACCAGGGCGGCCAAGAGGATCCGCCACCTGACGCCCTTGGCCAGAGCCAGTAACCGTGGATGCAGATACATTTTTACTCTCCCTATTGCGGGTAGACGGCCCCGCTGACCCCATCAAACACGTTGCTAACGTCCAGGCCCTCCATCGCGCTGGCATCACCACCCAAAGCCGGGATCATCACCTGTATGTTCCTGCGCATCAGCCCCAGGTAGGAATGATCGGGATCGCCGGGTTTTCCCGGCAGGTCGTCGTCGGCCAACTCGTCGATGAATCGAGCATCTGTCTCTTTGGCGATGGCTTCCAACACGTCGCTGGCGAAGACTTCGGAGCCAAACACCGCCGGCAGTCCAAGAGCCCGCACCTGGTCGATAAGGCTGGCGACTTCCTTCACGGAGGGCTGCGAGAAATTCGATGGTTGGATCGCCCCGATGATCTCCAAGTCGTATCGTTTGGCGAAGTAGGCCCAGGAATCATGGTAGGTTAGCAGTTTGCGGTTCTGTGCCGGGATCGTCGCCACCGCGGTCCTGATGGCCTGGTCCATCTCGACGATCCGTCCGCGGAACCGTTCCAGATTCTCTCCGTAATAACCCGTGTTGGCCGGGTCCAGGGCGGCCAACTCCGTATGGACCAACTCGGCGTAGCGTAGCGCCAAGATCGGGTCCGGCCAGAGATGCGGATTGGGGTGACCAGCGGACTCGGGGAAGGTGAAGTCAAACTCCCAGTCTTCCCGGGAGATCGCCTGGTCGCCAAGGAACAGGATCCCGGTTTCGGCTTTCTTATTGGACTGGGCCAAAGCCAAGGTCGGCTGCTCCAGAAAAAGACCGTTGATTATGATTATGTCGGCTTCGGCCATCAATTTGGCCATCGAGGGGGTCGCTTCAAAGGTGTGGGAGTTTACTCCCTCAGGGACCACCCCTTCCAGTCGTATCCGCAGGCCTCCGATATTTTCGACGATATTAGTGATCGGCGAGACCGTGGTCACCACCCTCAGGCGGTTATCTTGCTCATCGCCATTTTGAGATGTGTCCCCAGTCCCACCGCCGCAGGCCCCAATGTTGAATGCGAGCGCTACGATGAGCAGCGCCCAGATTCTTGGGCCAAGATAGCTGCGTGCCATCTATTACCGAATCTCCTTTGTTTTGGCATCCGCTTCTTGGCATTTGGCGCACACGCCGCTGACGGCAAAATGCTCCAGGTCCGGCTCGAAGCCGAATTCCCGGTTCAGGGTGTCGCGGAACTCCGCCAGGTAGTGGGGGCTGAGGTTGAAGGCGCCGTTGCAGGCCCGGCAGACCATGTGGTGGTGGTGCCCGTCGGGGTCGGTGAGCTCAAAATGCAACCGGTCGCCGATGGCCACCTCGGTCACCACGCCCAACTCCTTGAACAGGTGCAGCGTCCGGTAGACGGTGGCGATGTCCATGTAGGGGTAGGCCTTCTTGGCGGCCTGAAATACCTCATCAACCCCCATGTGGCCGCCGCTCGAGGCCCCAGCGATGATGGACAGCACTATCAGGCGCTGCGGGGTTAGCCGGTGGCCTTTACGGCGAAGGGTCTCAATGGCCTTTTCATGCTTGATCATCGCTGCCTGTCTTGGTGTCTAGGTTGGAGTTTCAGGACGGGCGGAAAGTTGTGCGATTAAATGTTATTGCAACCGTTTGCGATTACTAATTCTAGCACCAAGGGATGGGCTGTCAAGACAAGGAACGGCGATGAGGGAAATCCATGGCGGACCGGGACCACGCCTCGAATCTGTCAGGTCCCGGCGCGCATCACCTCGTACATGTGCCGGTATAGCTTGAATCCCTCTTTAACCAGCTGCCAGGCCCCGGTCCCGCTGGTGGGCCGCACATGGTCAAAGGAAAGAAGCTCGGTGTACCGGACGTTGCCCCGTTCCGCCATGGCCGCGGCCAGCCTCCGGGACTCCGCCGACGGAACGAGGTTGTCGTCCCGGTCGTGCAAGACCAGCAACCTGGCTTTGATGTCGTCCACATAACTGCTGGGTGAGATTTGGGCCATGGCTTCCCGGAATTCCTTGGGCAGGGTCAGGTACAATCCGTCCGCCTCTTCCGGTGAGACTCCCTCCAGAAGCCGGGCCACGGTCTGGCCGGCCGACGTTACGGGGTAGGCATCACCTGACTCGCCCGTCAAGTATTTCCTGGTTAGAAGTTCAACGTCAGCCGGGTCGTCCACAGTCTCGATGAGCTCGTTGGCGAAGACTTTAAGGGTCAGCCGGTCAGGCTGCCAGGGAGTCCGAACCCCTTGGTCCAGACGGGAGCGGGTGACAACTTGGAGTAGCAGGTCTTTAGCGTCGAAGTAGGGCCCGAAGGCGTTCACGAACCGCACTCTGTCTCTGATCCGTGGGTCTGCGGCCGCCACCAAAGAGAAAGAAGCCCCGACGCAAAACCCGCCGATCCCGACCCGCTCCGGGTCCACCCACTCTTGTTTTTCGAGGAATTGGAACGCCCGGACCAGGTTGTCTATCTCAGCCGGGTCGATGTTGTGCTGCAGGGCCATGGTGGGCGACCAATGGAACATGACAACAAAACCGCCGCGGGCCAGCGATTCGCCCAAGTTGATTACGTCTTTATCGTCCCGTCCGGCCGCATTTGCGCCCAGAAACAGGAGCACGGCAGCACGGCGTTTGCCGTCGGGAATGCGGTAAATATCGGCCACGCCTATTCCCGCTTTTTGAGGATAGTTCACTTCATGGCGGACCGGGTCTCCCGTGAACCAAGGCTGCGGTTTGAAGGGCGCTTCCAAAACTTGGGGAACGAACAGGGCAGCCCGGTATGCGGCCTTGCCCTGGGGCGTCGCCGCGAAAAAGATGATAATGACGACGGCGAGCAGCGCAAATGACAGGAGTACCCGCCCCGCCGCCACCAGCACGGACCTTCTCAGCAATGCGCTCATGTCGTGTTTCCCTTGGACCCGGCGGGTCTCTTAGACCTTGACGCGGGAGATCATGACCCCTGAGATGACCCTGGTGGCCGCCATGGCCAGGAACACGATGGGCCAGGGGCTGCCGGCCATGTCCAGGATCACGCTGAAGATGATTGCCTGGGCGCCGGCGTAGGCGTACCCGTGGGCATCCAACAGGCCCGATGACGTTCCGGACATGTGCCGCCCGGCGATGTCCACGGCCACCGTGGACATGGGAGACATGCCCATGGCCAGCCCACCGGTTAGCAGCAGCACGGCCCCCAAAGTGATGTTGACGGGCGGGGCCAGGGCGATACCCACCAGCACGACCGCGCTGACGGCGCAGGAGAAGATGACCATGGGCTGGCGGCGGCTGCCCAAGTAACGGTCGGAGATGATTCCCGAGATGGGAGGAGCGATCAAGTAACCCACCGGCAGCAATATGGTGAGCAGGATGGTGGACTCGATGGACAATCCACCCTCTTCGAAGTAGTAGATGGGCACCCAGGTGGTCAGGCCGTAGCGAACCACATTCTCCAGGCCCTTAACGTGGCTGGCCAATAAGAACCTGGGATTGGACAACAGTTCTTTGTAGGGGCCAAGACCCTTGAGGCGCTCGGGGTCCAGGGATTCGGGGGCGGCCGAGACCTCGTCATCCTCGATGTACTCGGGCAGGCCAACATCAGAGGGCCGGTCCCGGGCTATGAAGTAGAAAGCGATGCCCAACACGGCGATGATCATCGGTGGATAGCGGAAGGACGCCCGCCAGCCCCATTCCGCGCCCACGTAGCCGGAGATCCACCACATCATCACCATTGCTCCCCCGGCCGCGGTCCCCACGAGGCCCAAGGCCAGGCCCCGTTTGCGGCGGGGCCACCACTGGGAGACCATGCTGATGCCCGGAGCCCAGCAGGCGGCATTGACGAAGCCCGCGACGGCCCAGGGGATGGCCATGGTAATCGCCGAAGTGGCAAAACTGGTGATTATGTTCAAGACGGTGGTGAGGATGGCCCCAATCATCACCCAAAGGCGCAAGCCATAGGTCTCGGCGAGCCGTCCGTGGATTAGGTCTCCAAGGCCGAACCCCCAGAGGAGCATGGCGTTTATCAGGCCAATCTCAAAGTGGCTGAGTCCCAGGTCTTCCTTGACCAACGGGGCCACCGGCCAGAAGTTGAAACGGCCCAGGTATAAGAACAGGTAGAAACCGGCGAAGGCCAGCAGTATCCGCCACTTGAAGATGTGGTAACCGCGGGGAAGGTCTTCATAGCGTGCTGTTTGGGCGCTGCTCACAGCGGCCGCGCCCGGCGGGAAAAGACCGGCTGATGTCGCGAGGGACTGTTCATTGATCTACTGAGCGCTTAGGTGAGTGGTCGGGCCTGGTCTGGTATAAATCGAAAGGCCGAGAGGCGGGCCCACTGTTTTCTACGAAAGCGGCGCGCCTTTCGGCCTTCTCCCGAGACATCGGGACGTCCAAATGGGCACTAGGCTGGAATGCGGGCCTTGGCGATCTCTTCCAGCTCTTCATTGGACATGGAGAGGTCGATGACATCTCCGAGAGGCTGGGGGACTTTGTAAGGGGTCCTTACGTACAACTCGATACGGTTGCCCTCGGGGTCGAAGAAGTACATGCCGAAGGCGATCCCGTGGCTGACGATACGGTCGATCTTGACGCCTTCTTCCGCTTCAAGACGGATTTTGAACTCCCTCAAGTCTTCCAGAGACGGAACGATGAAGGATATCTGCTGGATGACCTTGGCGTCGTCGCGGGTGACCCGGCCCTTCATCAGCACGAATTCGTGGTGCTCACGCTCCTTGTCGGCGGTGAAGAAGGTCATCCCCCGCTCTTCCAGGTCCTCATCCGAGATCGTGAGGCCCAAGACGCGGGTGTAGAAGTCTCGCATCTTCATCAGGTCTTCGGCATAGATCCCAACGTGTCCCAGGGATTCGATCCTTGGCATGGCTGTCATCCTCCGTAACTGTTTGGGGGTCTGGTCGTTATTACAGGAAATTATACACCACGGGTTAGGAGCCGGTCCGTTGCGCCTCCATGGCCCGGAACAGTTTTTCCGAGCTCACCGGAATCTCCATCATGCCGATGCCGGTGGCGTCCAGGATGGCGTTGACGATGGCCGGGGCCACGGAACTGATTCCCTGCTCTCCGATGGCCTTGCCACCGTAGGGCGTGGGCCCGCCGCTTTCGCTCTCAACCAGCACGGTCCGCAGCTCCGGCATGTCTGGCATGGTCGGTATCTTGTATTCGCCCATGGAGAGGGTGGTCACATGGCCTTCGTCGTACTGCAGGTCCTCGGTCAGGGCGTAGCCGATGCCCTGCATCACCGCGCCGTCGATCTGGCCCTGATGCCCCAGTGGGTTCAGGATGGTCCCCACGTCGTGGGCCGAGGTGAACTTGGTCAATCGCACCTGTCCCGTTTCAACATCCACGTCCACCTCGGCGATCTGGACGCAGAACACCGTGATCTCCTCGTCCCGCTCCGAATCATAGGTGTGTTCGGCTTCCAGAAGTCCTCCGGAGCGGGAGACCAGGCTGCCTAAGCTTATAGGCGCCTGTCCCGGCGCGGTCACCTGACCCTGGGAGAAGCCGGTCTCGTCCTCCGGCCAGCCAAACAGGTCGGCGGCCATAGTCACCATTTGACGCCGCAATTCCTGGGCGGCCCGGTATACCGCCTGCCCGGCGACGTGGGTCACCCGGCTGCCGCCCACGCCGGTCTCGAAGGCAACGTCGTCGGTGCTCCAATGCTCCAGCTTGATCTCATCGTAGGCGACACCCAGCTCCTGGCCTAGTATCTGGCGCAGCACGGTGTAGAAGCCTGAACCCGTGTCGGGCAGTGCGGTGTAGAGCGTAACCGTCCCATGGTCGTCGATGGATACCTTGGCGGTGGAGCTGCCGGCCCCAACGTGCCTCTCGCAGATGGCCATGCCGCGTCCGGTGAGCTTGCCAGGCGCCTGGGGTTTTGCCTTCTCGTAACCCGCCTCTTTCACCGCGGCGTCCAGGGTCCGGAGACCCATGATGTTCTTCCAACGATGTCCTAAAGGTGACGCATCGCCGTCCTGGACCAGGTTCTTCTTGCGAAATTCCAAGGGGTCCAAGCCCAATTCCCGGGCGATCAGGTCCATCTGGACTTCGCCGGCGAAGATGGACTGGGGGTCGCCGGGCGCCCGCATGCTGCCGCAGGGCACCTGATTGGTGTAGACGACATAGGAGTCGATCTGTCCGTGGGGGATCTTGTAGGGCCCCAGGCAGCGCGAGCCGTAGGTCACGCCCCGCTGGGGTTTGAAGGCCGCGTAGCCGCCGCTGTCATAGACCAGGTGGGCCTGGCGGGCCGTGATGGTCCCGTCTTTCTTAACCCCGGTCTTGAAGGTCATCACCGCCGGATGCCGGGGGTTGCCCGCCATCAGTTCTTCGATATAGGTCATGACCATCCGTATGGGGCGGCCGGTTGTCTTGGAGAGCCAGAAGCCCAGATGGCTGTCCATGAACCCGCCCTTGCCGCCGAAGTCCCCGCCGATGGTCGTGGGATTGACCCGTATCTGACCGGTGGGCATGTCGATGCCTTCCGACAATTGCTGGCGCACCTGAAAGGGCATCTTGCTGTTCACCCAGGTCTGCACCCGGCCACTGTTGTCCAGAAAGACCACCGAGGCATGGGGCTCGATGTAGGCCTGGTGCTGGTGGTTGGTCCGGAAAGTATGCTCGAAGATGAGATCGGCCTCGGCGAAGCCCTGTTCCACATCGCCCCGTTTCCATGAGGCGTGGCCCGCCGCGTTGGGATGCTCTTGAACGCCGTCGGGGATCCCCGCGTAGCCGGCGAAATCCGGATGAAGGACTGGCGCGCCGGGCTTCATAGAATCCGACGGGTCTAGGATGGGCTCCATCTCCTCGTACTCGATCTGGATGAGGTTCAGGGCCTCTTCGGCGATATCGTTGTCTTCGGCGGCCACCGCCACCACCTTCTGGCCGGCGAACCGGACCACATCGCGGGCCAATATGGGCATGTCCCGCAGCATCCGGCCCACCAGATGGGGCGGGATGTCGCCGGCGGTCAAGACAGCGTGGACGCCGGGCACCTGACGGGCAGCGGCTACTGAGTCCGGGTCGATGGACACGATCTTGGCGTAGGGGAAGGGACTGCGCAGGCACTTGCCCACCAGGATACCAGGCAGGTTCACGTCGGCCGGGAATACCGCCTGGCCGGTGACTTTCGCCGGGCCTTCAGCACGGCCTACCGGCCGGCCGATGGTTTCATAAGCACTGCTCGTGGATGAACTGGTCAAGGCACGCCTCCGTTACTTGGTCTTGGCTTTACTTCGGGACTTCTTGGGCGGGCCTTGATCGTCGGGTTTCGCGGCCAGGTCCATGGCCAACTGGGCCAGGGTGCGGACAGGCACTCCGGTGGCCCCTTTGACCAAATATCCTGAGACCTTGTCCGAGGTTGAGGTGCCGGCGATGTCCAGATGCACCCAGGCCGCGCCGTCCACGAACTCGGCCAAAAGGAGGGCCGCGCTGATGGAGCCAGCCTGGCGTCCGCCGCTGTTCTTCATGTCCGCGACATCGCTCTTGATCAGGTCTTTGTACTCATCGAACATGGGCAGTTCCCAGAATCTCTCGCCGGTCTTTTTCCCGGCGTCGATGGTCTGTTGGACCAGTTTATCGTCGTTGCCCATGACTCCCGTGCAGGCTTTGCCCAGGGTGGTCACCATGGCTCCCGTCAGAGTCGCCACGTCCACCAGCCGGGTGATGCCCTGCTCCCGGGCGTAACACAGGGCGTCGGCCAGCACCAAGCGGCCTTCGGCGTCGGTGTTGATCACTTCTATCGTCTTTCCGTTCATGGCCCTAACTACGTCTCCGGGACGCTGGGCGGACGCTCCGGGCATGTTCTCCGTGGCCGCGATCACGGCCAAGACGTTTATCTTGGGTTTGGTCTGTCCGATGATCTGCATGGCGGCGATCACCGATGCGCCCCCGGCCATATCACCCTTCATGGCCTCCATGCCGCCAGGAGGTTTCAATGAAATCCCTCCGGTGTCAAAGGTGATTCCCTTGCCGATGAGACCCAGGTTGTTCTCCGGATTGCCGGGGTCGCCGTCATAACGCAGGACGATGAGCTTGGCCGGTTCGTCGGTGCCCTGGGCGACACCCATGAACGCGCCCATGCCCATCTTCTTCATCTCCGCGTTTTCCAATATCTCGATCTTGAAACCCTGCTCTTTCGCCACTTTCTGGGCCGCCTCCGCCATGCGGGACGGTGTCATGTGATTGGCCGGCTCGTTAACCATGTCACGGGCGATGATGGACGCCCGGGCCACCGTGGAACCCAGCTTGACCCCGGCTTCGATGGCCTTGGCCCTAGTTTTGTCCAACTCAACCACCGTCAGTTTCCCGAACTCGGTGGTGGAATCGCCCTTCTTGGTCAGATAGGTCCCAAACTTGTAGAGGCCCAGGTGGGCGCCCTCGGCGATGGCTTGACCACATAGTTGGGGGTCCAGCCCGTCCTCGATTCCCATCGGGACTCCGTGGGCGATGGTGGCGGCGCTGGAGATCCCCTTGCGGCGCAGAAACCGAACGACTTCCGCCGATACCCGGCGCACGACTTGGACGTCGAATTTGTCCTTAGGGCCCAGTCCGGCCACCAGCACCCTGCTGGGTTTGATCTTGCCAAAGGTGTGGATCAGGGTGGTCTCTCCGGTTGTGCCCTTGATCTCCCCATCTTGGATCAATTGGGTGATGACACCACCCAGGGCTTTATCAACCGCCCCGGTGGCGCCGACCGGCTTCTTGACCCCCTGAAACAGGTTGACCACCAAGGCCGGGGTATCGATACCGATTATGTCGGCTGACTGGACATCGATCTCCAAACCCTTGGTCTTGGCGGGTCTGGTTGATCTCTTGGCTTTGGCCCTTCTGGGTTTTGGTTTCGTCGTCATAGATGCTATGCACCTGTCTCTGAATCGATCTTACCGGTCACGTGGGAACTGGGCGCCGGGACCTGGCCGCCGGACCTGGCCCAATCAACCACCTGCTCCAGCACCGGCCCGATGTTCTTGGATGTGTCCAGCGCGTAATGGTCCCGCTGCACCGGTTCTTCCACCGGGGCCAGCCGCGTGTATATCAACCATCCGGCGTCGGAGTAGGTGTTGGCGTGGCGTTCGGCTTTGCGCTGTTTCAGACGGCGCCGGACCGTGTTCTGGGGCGCGGTGACGTGGACAACCGCCAGCGGAGCGCCGGTGGACTCCGCTATGTCGTAGAGATAGGTGCGGAACTCCTCGTTGAGATTGGTGGCGTCGAATAGAACGCTGTAACCGTTGGCGATATAGTACTCGATGAGGCGGTAGCAGGAACGGAACACCCGGCGGTGCTCGCCGGTGGTGTACTTGGGATGCTCAACCAGCACCTTACGCAGCCGGTCGGTCTCCAAGATGAGAAAGGGTACCTGCTCGGTCAACTTGGCTGCGAAGTAGGACTTGCCCGTGCCCGGCAGGCCGCACATGGCGACCAACAGCGGCTGGTCCGGCATCCGCGGCTGGGAGGTGACCAGGTCCTGGTCCAACGCCCCGCGCATCAATGCCACGTCTTTATTCAGTTGGTCGTCCAATCCATCACGTCCAGCGCGGCTATGGGTCCTGGGGAAGACGGCAACCTTTATCCATGATGAGGGATATCCTTCGTCCTAAGGCCAACCGTCCGATGCATCCCCAAAGGCCTCGGCCTCAAGCTGCCGCCGTTCCATCTTGGACTCCAGCATGGCCGGGCTGAGCAGGAAGGCCAGGGAGGCGACGATCATCAGGACCACGGCCATCGCGTTCAGGCTCACCGGCAGCGACGCAGCCGTGATTATCACCAAGATAGAGGTGGTCACCGTGAGCAGTCCGATGCGCAGCAAGCGGGGGCCCACCTTCAAGAAGACGGCCGTGGTGACCGCCATGGCCACGAAGATGAATGCCCTGGCGGTATCGGAATCCTGCATCCGTTCCGCATGTTCGCTCCAGAGCCCCCCTTGCCAATTCAAGAACAGTATCCACGAGGTGAGGAAGGGGAATGGCAAAGCGGTAAGAGAAGCCAGCAGCCAGTCTCGTTTCACCATTTTCAAGATGACGTTGGCCATGATCCACATGGAAAATGGGATGTACCCGATGAGCAGGAAGAATAACACCACGTGGAAGGGCAACTGTCCGGTGGTGATCAGGGTCCAGGCGCCGTAGCCAAGGGTGATCAGAGACAGGAGCCAGGACAACGCGGGCGCCGCCAGAGAATAGCCCATCCATGAATACGACCACTTGCTGGGGCTTCCGGCCCGCCAGTTGCGCCAGGTCACGAATGCTATGACGATCAGCAGCACGGAAACCAAGAAGTAGTGGCTCCACAGGTGGAGGGCGAAGAGCGTGGCCAACAACAAGTGGGGGATAGTGGACAGGAGCACGTCTCGCCAAACTCCCGGACTGTGCACCTCGTACATGCCCCGGGCCACCGCGTTGGGCGCACCCATCTCCTGGACGGCGCGGGCCACGGCCGTGTCGTGGTCCACCCCCTGGGTCTCCAATTCGGCGGCTTTGTCCTCCAGATGCTCCTCCAACTCCTGGATGATCTCGTCCTTCTCGGCGGGATCAAGATGGAGCCTACGGGCCAGTGCGTGGAGGTAGTTTGTGACCTCAAATGTCATGGCGTCCGCCTACCGCGCCTCGGGCCTGGCGCCGGGGAGCATTATGGAATTCATGGCACGAGCGAACCGCTGCCACTCCGAGAGCCGGTCGACCAGGGCTTGTTTACCCTTTGCGGTGATCAGGTAGTACCGCCGGCGCACGTTGTTCGGGGTATCCTCCCACCGGCCTTCGACCAACTTGGCCTTCTCCAGGCGGTGGAGGGCCGGGTAGAGGGTGCCTTCCTTGAAGGCGAAGTAGCCGCTGCTTCTCTGGTCCACTTCCTTCACGATCTGATAGCCGTACATGGCCTCGTTCTCCAGGAGGGCCAGAAGCAAGGTATCGGTGTTGCCTTTCAGCATCTCTTGTCGGTGCATCTTGATACAGGTCCAGTTAGATACAGATACTTTTCAGAGATATGCGGGGAGGTCTATTTGAAACTTCCTGAGGGTCATTCTATGAAGCGGAAGTTGCTTGGTCAATACGGCGGGGCATGGGGCGCGGGCCAACGCTTAAAGGACAGCCTCCACAACCCGGCGCAGCACGATCAGGACGATCAATACCACCATGGGGCTGAAATCCATACCGCCAAAGGTGGGCAGGCTGCGGCGGACCGGTCCGAGGACCGGCTCAGTGACCTGGTTCACTAAAGTACTGATCCTGATGACGATGGGATGGGGCCTGTTGCCGCTCATGGGAATTATAAAGGTGAGGATGACCCGGGCAAATATCGCGATGGTGAATATGGTTAGTACCGCGTTGATCAGTCCTGCCAATTCTTAACCTCTTTATCCCTGTCCCAATTGGATCGATTTTCGGTAGGCGGCGTCCACGGCGCTGACGATGGCCGCGGGCACGCCCCGGTCTTCCAGCACCCGCAGGGCCTCGGCGGTGGTGCCGCCCGGAGAGACCACCGTATCTTTCGCTTCAGCCGGATGCATGCCGGTTTCCATCAATAGCTTGGCGCTGCCGAACACGGTCTGCAAGGCCAGCGTCCGGGCCATGTCCCTGGGCATGCCAACGTAGACCCCGGCGTCGATCAGGGCTTCGATGAATAAGAACACATAGGCCGGCCCGCTAGCGCTGAGCGCGGTGGCCATGTCCATATACTTCTCGTCGGATACGTAGATCTCCTGGCCGATGGTGCCCAAAACCGCCTTGGTCATTTCCCGTTTTGCGTCGTCGACACCTTCCGAGCAGGTCCAGAGGGTCATGCCGGCGCCGATCTGCGCCGGGGTGTTGGGCATCACGCGGACCACGGCCGGATGGCCCAAACCGTTGGTCAGGGTGTCCATCTTGGCACCGGCGACTATGGAGAGAGCGGCCTGCTGGGGGTCCAGGTGGCCCTTCAACTGTCCCATGACCGGCCCCAAGTCTTGGGGTTTGACCGCCAACACTACTAGGTCGGCTTGTTGGGCCGACTTGAGGTTATCGGCGTGTGTAATTACGCCGAACTGGCTCGAGAGGTACTCGCGCCGTTCCGCCACAGGCTCGCCCACGCTGATGTCCTTGGGGGCCGCCAAGTTGCCGGACAGGACGCCGTGGAGGATGGCTTCCGCCATCTTGCCTCCACCGATGAACGCCACTTTCATCT
This sequence comes from Chloroflexota bacterium, assembly GCA_022563275.1. Next base: position 33,862 of record JADFNR010000018.1, read on the forward strand.
ATCTATTCCTTCCTTGCGGGAGACCAGGCCGTTCCCTGCCTGAGTCAGGTCCATACCCAGCGGAAACCGCGTTTAAACGCCGGGCACCATTATATCACCGAAGTTCGAGACCAAAGCTGGGGCGGGGCGGTTGATACAGGGTCTTTAGATCATCTTCTCAGCGTCGATTCCGCAATTCACCGCAAAGCCGCCGAACGCCGTGCTCCAGCCATTCCGCTCTTGGCAAGACTAAGTTGTCCCCAAACGTTGGTTCGACTGGTCCCCCGATACATCGGGGGACCAGTCGAAGGGCCGCACAAGTCATGCCTCTGGTGGAGATCACTCACCCCGGGCCCGTGGTCGGACAAGCTCACCATGAGCGGCATTCCTCTTCACGGTCATCAAATATGCAAACCCCATGCGGCCAACGCACTCTAGACCGCCGTTCAGAAATCGCCCAGACCGTTGCCCTGGGCCAGAGCCACCGCCAGCCGGATGCACTCCAGCATGCTCTCGTGGCTGGCCACGCCTTTGCCTGCGATGTCGAAGGCGGTGCCGTGGTCCACGGACGTCCGCACAAAGGGGAGGCCCAGGTTGGCCGTGATGCTCTCTTCAAAGCCGTAGACCTTGACTGGGATGTGCCCTTGGTCGTGGTACATACACAGAACCACGTCATATTGGTTTTGGATGGCCTGATGAAAGATGATGTCGGCCGGAATCGGGCCGATGGCGTCGATGCCCTCATCCTTGGCGGCCGCGACCGCCGGGGCTATTTCTGACGCTTCTTCATCGCCCATCAGACCGCCGTCGCTCCCGTGGGGATTCAGGGCCGCGACGGCGACCTTAGGGTTCTTGAAACCGAACTTTACGAAGCTCTCGTGGGTAAGCTTCAGATAATCGAGGATCCGGTCTTTCTTGACCAGGTCGCAGGCCAAGCGCAGGGACCGGTGGGTGCTCAGGTGGACCACCCGCAGGTTCTTGGACATCAGCATGGTGGCCACCAGTTTGGACTTGGACAACTCCTGTAGAAGTTCCATATGACCGATCGATTGGTAACCCGCCAGGCTGGCCGCTTCTTTATTCAACGGCGCCGTGGCCAAGGCATCGACCACACCGGCCAGGGCCAGCTCTCCGGCCTTGGTCACCCATTCCATGGCCGCCTTGCCGCAGGTGGGGTTGATCTCCCCCACGGTGATATCTTCAGGGTTCAGGTTGTGGATGTCCACAACGTCGATGGTCCCCGGCTCCAGCCCGGAGACCGTTAGGTCGCCGGCCTCTCTGATCTTTACCGGAAGTCCCGTTAGAGACGCCGCCTGCTCCATGGCGTAGACGTTGCCCACCACCAGCGGCCGGCAGGTGGCGTACACCCGGGGGTCGGCCATGGCCTTCACAACGACCTCCGGGCCGATGCCGCAGGGGTCGCCCATGGTGATTGCTATGGCCGGTTTTTTCGCGGATTGTTCTCCTGAGTTTTCTACCGAAGCCATTTTGTTTTCCCTCAGCCCAAACAAGGGGCGCAGATAGCAGCCGAAACGGCTGTCTGACGAATATCGATGGATTTTGAAGGGTTATGTAATTAAGAGGCCCAGACGCGCCGGAATTATAGCACTGGCAGGGTTTTATCCCCCTTATTTGTGTGGTATGGTTGGTTCTCTTCGGTTTAATGAGACCCAAAAAAGAGCCCCCGGCATTGGCCGCCGGGGGCTCTGGGAAGGCAGCCAGGCTGGTACAGGAACCGCACCACACATGAGACTCGATTAGCCGCAGCAGCAGTCGGCCTCCACACAACCCACCCCGCACCAGCCAGGCCTGCCCGATATGTCTTTTAAGGTCCTTTGGCTTTAATATTCCCTCTGGCTATCTCTACTTACGCTGCGTTTTCGGCGCCTACTCGCACTTATTCCAACCGCACGCGACGCACTTCATGCATCCTTCTTCAAATATGACCGGGGTATTGCACTCCGGGCATTTGCGGGCGTTCAAGATCTCTTTGGCGTGCCCGTTGCCATTCCCGTTTCCGTTGGCGATGACCTGAGGCGTGAACTTCAACTGCACCTCACTGGGGCTCCTGGACTCATCGCGGCCGCCGGTGGTGTGGCGTTCCAACGCCAGGGCCACCGCATCGGGGCCGGAGCGGACCAGGGTGCCGTCGTCCCACGCCGGGCAGCAGGTGATTCCCCGCAGTTGGTCTATGACCGTGGCCGGCTCGATGCCGGAGCGAAGGGCCAGGGACACCAGCCGGGATATCGCTTCCAGTTGGGCCGAGTCGCAGCCGCCGGCCTTCCCCAGGTTCCCGAATAACTCGAAGGGTTTATCGGCCTCGTCGAAGTTGATGGTCACGTACATGTTGCCGTGGCCGGTGCGCACCCGCTCGGTGACTCCACGTATCGACTGGGGCCGCTGGCGGGGGGTCAGGATATCGCCGACTTCGGCGTCCGTCCGAGCGCTCCCTCCGGTGCTGAGCACCTGACCGTCCTTGCTGCCGTCGCGGTAGACCGTGATGCCCTTACAGCCCAATTCGTAGGCCAGCATGTAGGCGCCGGCTATCTCTTCCACGGTGGCGTCGTTGGGGAAGTTGATGGTCTTTGAAACGGAGTTGTCGACGAATTTTTGCACCGCGCCCTGCATCTTCACGTGCCAATCGGGAGCGATGTCATGGGAAACCCGGAAGACGCCCTTGACCCATTCGGGGATGTCCAGGTTCTCCAGGCTGCCGGTCTTGGCCAGGTCTTCCATCAGTTCTTCGGAGTAGAACCCTTCCTGCCGGGCGACTGCCTCGAAGTATGGGTTGCCCTCCACCAGTTTGGTGTTGTCCATGACGTTGCGCACGTAGCTCAGGGCGAACAGGGGCTCGATGCCGCTGGAGGCCCCGGCGATGATGCTGATGGTGCCGGTGGGCGCGATGGTGGTCGGGGCTGAATTGCGCATGGGGCGCACGCCGCCGCTCGTTCCAGGCCGGTTGTAGATGCTGCCATCCCAGGCCGGGAACGATCCCCTTAGTTGGGCCAGTTCCGAGGACGCATGATTGGTCCGCTCTTGGATGTGTTGCATCAGGTCTTCCGCCATCTGCAACGCCTCGTCCGAGTCGTACCGGACCCCCATCTGTATGAGCAAGTCTGAGAAACCCATGACCCCGAGTCCGATGCGCCGGGTCTTCCTGCTCATCTCCGCGATCTCAGGTATGGGATAGTTGTTCATGTCGATGACGTTGTCCAACATATGGACGGCGATATCGATGGTCTCGTCCAGCCGTTCCCAGTTCATCACGGTATCGCCTTCGGCGATGGTCACCATCCGGGCGACATTGATCGATGCCAGGTTGCAGGACTCGTGGGGCAGCAAGGGCTGCTCGCCGCACGGATTGGTGCTTTCAATCTCGCCCAACTGGGGATTAGGGTTGTCCCGGTTGATCAGGTCCAGGAAGATCAGCCCTGGATCGCCCGTCTTCCAGGCCATGTTGGTCAGCAGGTCGAATATCTCTTTGGCGTTGCGCTGGCCGGTGACCTTCTTGGTGCGTGGGTTAATCAGGTCAT
>JADFNR010000122.1 GCA_022563275.1 Chloroflexota bacterium
CGTAAGCTCCCCCGTGAGTTCGGTCTCTCCGGTTATCAGGTCCAGTACGCCCAGGCGGCGCAGCGGGGCAACGGTCTGGGCCCACCAGTCGTAGCCGAAGATCTCCGAGTCCCGGGGCGTGTCGAACGCCGCCCAGTCGGCCTCGTGAGCCACGTAGCGGGCATTGGGGAAGGTCGGCGACTCAATACCGCCAATCTCTCCAGGCCGGGTCACATTCCAGCCCACGTGGTCTGGGTGCAGATGGGTCAGAAATACGGTGTCGATGTCTCCGGCCTGATATCCGGCCGCAACTCGGACAGCAGCAGGCCATCGACGCCACCGCCGATCTGGGCCACCACGTTGGGATTGGAACTGGCGTTGCCCAGTCCGGTGTCGACCAACAACGTCCGGCCTTGGGAGCGGACCAAGTAGCACTCGAAGTGGACCCGCATCTTGTCGGACCCGCTATAGGCCTCCGGGAACCGTTCCAAGTAAGGCGCCCAGGCGTCTAATGGGACATCTGGAAAGGTGGCGCTGAAGGGCAGGGCGACCTCAGCGTCGTGGAGGACCGTGATCTCAACATTGCCAATGGTCAAAGTGCTGTGCGGCATATCCTAACTCCCAAAGCCTCGGCGGCCATCAAATCAACAAGGGGCCGCCGTTTTCCAGCCGCCCCTTATCCGGTTTCCCTTTAACTGCGGCTATTCGTTAGCCGCCTTAGCCGCCGGCCATGGCCCCTAACTGGGTGAGCAGGGGTTTGGTGCTGACGATGTGGCGTTTCAGGCCCATGGCCTCGGGGCTCAGGCCCATGGCAAGTCCGATGGCCTGGGGCATGTGCAGTATGGGCAGGTTGATGGGCCGCCCGGCTTGGGCCGCCGCCTTGGGCTGGAAGCTGTCCAGGTTCAGGTGGCAGAGCGGGCACGGCGTGATCATGGCGTCGGCGCCCAGGTCCTTGGCCTCTATGGTGTGCTTGCTCACCATGGCCATGGAGTTGCGCTCGTTGATGGTCAGGATGGGGAACCCGCAGCAGCGGGTCTTGCCGGCGAAGTCAACCACCGTCGCGCCGATGGTCTCGATGATCTTCTCCAGCGACTCCAAGCGTTCCGGGTGGTCTTCGAAATCCAGAGCATTGGCAGGGCGGACGATATAGCAGCCGTAGAAGGGCGCCAGCCGCATGCCGGCCAGAGGGCGGGTGATCAAGGTCAGCAGCTTGTCCAAGCCGATGTCCTCGATCAACACCCACAGCAGATGCTTGGGGTTGGCGTTGCCCTTGTATTCCAGGCCCTCTTCGGCCAGGAACCCGTTGACCTTAGCCAGGTACTCCGGGTCCTTCAGCCGGTGGTTCGCCTGGCTCATGACTCCCTGGCAGGTGCTGCAGATGGTCAGTATGGGCAGGTCCAACGCCTCGGCCATGGCGAAGGTGCGGGCGTTCAGAGTATCGCCCAACAGTTCATTCTTCTCTTGCAGGACGCCCGCGCCGGTGCAGGACGCGGCGGGCATCTCTTGAAGCTCAATGTCCAGCTTCTCGCAGATCAGTTTGGTCGCCGGATAAAGCTCCGGGCAACCGCCTCGGGACACACAACCTGGGAAAAAGGCGTACTTCAACGCGGGACTCCGTAAATCGCAGAATCGGTCTTGGGGCTGACGATCATCTAGTTCTTCTTTGGCCCTTCCACTTTGTCGAATATCTTCCCGACATTCTTGGAATCCGGGAGCTTCTTGTGGATGATGGGCGGCATCTTGCCGTGGGTCAGGGCCTGGATGGCGATGGGCGCGTAGCCAATCAGGGCCGACAGGTTGGTCATGCCCACCGATTTGGGCACCAGCCGGAGTTCGTCCAGCCAGCCGCTGTGCTGCACCGACTCGCTGAACGCCTCGGTGTGGCGGGCGCCGTTGGTGTCGCGGAAACCGGCTTCCATCGCCTGGTCTCTTAGGGCCATGATGCGGTCCATGGGCGCCACGCCTTTGGGACAGACTGTGACGCACTCCATGCAACGGGTGCAATCCCAAATGCCCGAAGGCTTGGTCAGCGCTTCCAGGCGGTCTTTTGAAACGCCGTTCTCGTCGCCGTCCCGGGGGTCGGCGGTGAAGCGGTAGGCCTTGGCCAGGGCGGCCGGTCCCAAGAAGGACGGGTCCACCTCCAAGACCGTGCAGTCGGAAACGCAGGCGCCGCACATGATGCACGACGTGACGCCGGATAAGTGCAGCATGGCCTCGTTGGAAGCGATGTACTCGGCCTCCGGCTCGGGGCCTTCGTGCTTCAGGTAGGGATCGACCTCCATGATCTTGTCCCAGAAGAGGTCGAAGTCGACCACCAGGTCTTTCACCACCGGCATATTGCCCATTGGCTCGACGGTGATGACGCCGTCTTCCATGACACCGGTGGCTTGGGTCTTGCAGGCCAATGCGGCGTGCCCGTTGATACGCATGGCGCAGGAGCCGCAGATCGAGCTCCGGCAGGAGCAGCGCAGGCTGAGGGTCCCGTCCTGATCCTCGCGGACTTTGATCAGGGCGTCCAGAACCGTGCCGTTATCTTCGATCGATACTTGGAAGTCCTCCCAGAACGGCTTGGGATCCGCGGCCTCCGGGTCGAACCGTTGTACCCTTAGCGTGACGTCCATCGGCTAGTATTTCCTCTCTTCAGGGGTCCACTTGGTTACGCTGACTGGGGCGTAGGTCAATTCCGGGCCCACCTCTCCCTTCTTAATCACCAGGTGTTTCATCCAATTCTCGTCATCCCGGTCGGGGTAGTCGGTCCGGGCCTGTGCCCCCCGGCTGTCTTTGCGGTCCAGGGCGCTCATGGCGATAGGGGTGGCGCAGTCAAGCATGAAGCCCAATTCCAGGGCGAAGACAAGGTCGGTGTTGAAAACCTTGCCCTTGTTCTCCACCGGGACCGTCTCGAACCGCTTCTCCAATTCGCTCAGATCGCCCAGGGTTTCTTGCATGCCCTCTTCATTCCGGTAGACCGCCAGGTTCCGGTTCATCGAATCGCCCATGCCCAGACGGACGGCGGCGATCCGGTCTCCATTCTTGGGCCGGTCCAATAGCTTCTGGATACGTTTCTCCTCTTTACGCACGGCCTGGTCGACATTGAACTCAACGTAGTCGACGCTGCGGGCCGCCTCTGCGGCGTGGTTGCCGGAGCGCTCTCCGAATACGATGGTGTCCAGCAGGGAGTTGGCCCCCAACCGGTTGCCGCCGTGGACGCTGACGCAGGCGCACTCGCCGGCCGCATACACGCCGGGCAGGTTGGTCTGGCCGTCGATGTTGGTGCGGATGCCGCCCATGGCGTAGTGCATCCCAGGGCGGATGGGAATGGTGTCCTTAATCATGTCACAGCCCACCAGGTCGATGCCGATCTCGCGGATCTGGCTTAGCTTCTCCATGATCAGCGCCTCGCCCAGGTGGCGGCAATCCAGATAGACGCAGCCATTCACGCCGTTGCCGGCGTTGATCTCGGTCTGTTCGGCCCGGGAGACCACGTCGCGGGAGGCCAGCTCCATCATATTGGGAGCGTACTTCTCCATGAACCGGTTGCCGTCTTTATCCAGCAGATAGGCTCCTTCTCCCCTGGCTGCTTCTGAGATCAGCACCCCGCTGCCCGCCAGGGTGGTGGGGTGGTACTGGACCATCTCCATGTCCATGAGCTCGGCCCCGGCGTTGAAGGCCAAGGCCGTGCCGTCGCCGGTGCAGATCAGGGCGTTGGTGCTGGGCTCGAAGACACGGCCGAAACCGCCGGTGCAGAAGATGACCGTCTTGGCCCGGATGGCGTAGACCTGGCCGGTGCGTATCTCCAGGGCCATGACGCCGCAGACTTGGCCGTCTTCAATGATCAGGGAACTGACGAACCACTCTTCATAGCGGCGCACGCCAGACTTGATAAGCTGCTCAAACATCACGTGGAGCATGGCTTGGCCGGTGAAGTCGCCGACGAAGAAGGTCCGGGCGCGGCGCATGCCGCCAAAGGCCCGTGTCCCCAGTTTTCCCTCGTCGTCCCGGTTGAAGGTGACTCCGAAGTGTTCCATGTCGATGAGGGCCTGACCCGCCGCCTTGCACATGACTTCGATGGCGTCCTGGTCGCCCAGATAATCGCTGCCCTTCACGGTGTCGTAGGCATGTTCTTCCCAGTCGTCACCGCGGTCGGTGAGGGCGGCGTTGATCCCTCCCTGCGCCGCGTTGGAGTGGCTGCGCACGGGATGTACTTTGCTGATGATAGCGGTGGTGGCGCCGCTGGCCCGGGCCGCGATGGCCGCCCGCATTCCCGCCAGGCCTGCGCCGATTACCAGGACATCATGCTCGAGCATGCTTGGCTATTTCCTCCAGATTTACCTTAGCGGTCAGTTGGTCCCCCGTTTATTTTCGACGCCTATTTTCGTGGCCGGAGACCGCCACGTAATATATCAAAAAAGGGGCCTTACTATCTAGCTTCCCCCGGTCTCAACCGCATCCGTTCCGTCTACGCGGCTCCAGCTTTTCTATCTCGAATGGGGCATCTAAGACAAATGGCGCTGCGCCAGAAGCATCGATGCGATGGTCTTCCCGTCTTTGATCTCACCCGTATCGAACATGGCCAGAGCTTCGTCGAAGGGCAGGCGGACCACCTGGATATTCTCGTCTTCGTCGGCCTCCAGCCGGGAGGGTGTTAGGTCTGTGGCCAGATAGGCGTGCATGAACTCAGTGGCCCAACCGGGGGCAACCCAGAAGCTTGCTAGGTGCACCAGTTTGCCGGCGGTGTAACCAATCTCTTCCTGTAGCTCCCGCAGCACGGCTTCTTCCGAGACTTCGCCTTCCTCCACTCCCCCGGCGGGCACCTCCAAAAGGGCCTCCGCGGCGGGCTTCCGGTACTGCCGCACCAGGACAACGTTGCCGTTTTCGTCCACCGGCACGATGCACACCGCGTGGGAATGCTCAACCACCTCCCTGGTGGCGGTGTTGCCGTTGGGCAGGCGCACCGTGTCCACGCGCACATTAATGATGCTGCCTTCGTAGATGCGCCTTGATTCTATGGTGGTTTCAGTTAGAGAACCGGCATCACCCTCGTTTTCTATTCCGGTTTCCTTTGGGGAATCAGCCGGGTCCTGGGGGGTGTTTTCAGGCATGGTTACTGGCCGCGTATGCTGAAGCCCAACCGGCGGGTCAGCGTGCCGAAGAAGTAGCTGGACGGATGTGCCCGCAGGAAACGCGCCTTGTGCGGGCTCTGTTTCAACTCCACCCGGTCGCCCAGGTCCAGCGGGTAGTCCACGTAGCCGTCCACGCTCAAGATGGCGGGCTGGTGGCCCTCCAAAGTCAGCGTCACCTCGGTGGAAGGACGGAGCACCAGGGCCGCGCTAAGGCCCATGTGGGCCGCCACGGTCTTGAGCACCATCGAGTCGGACTCGGGGTCCAGGATGGGGCCGCCAACGGCCAGGTTGTAGCTGGTGCTACCGGTGGCCGTGGACAAGATCACGCCGTCGGCCCGGAACGTGGTGAGGGGGGCGCCGTCGATGGTCCCGGCGACGGTCACCACCTGGGACACCGCGCCCCTAGTCAGCACCACGTCATTCAGCGCATGGTATGGGCCCTCTATGCCGGCCGCCCCTGGGCTGGCCGATCTGCCCCTGATCACCGTGGCCTGCAGCATGTTGCGCTCGTCCAACCTTGGGCCGCCGCCGCCCGATTTCGAATGGAAGTAGAACGGCAGCCGGTCCATGGCCTCGTCCACCTGCAGTTCGGTCATGAAGCCCAGGCGGCCCATATTGATCCCGACGATGGGTATCCCGGCCGGTCCGGTGAATCGCACCGCCCGCAGGATGGTCCCGTCGCCACCCACCGTGATCACTAGGTCGGTGTTTTCGGCCCTGGGCAAAAGGGTTTCAAGGTTCTCGGCCGGAGCCAGCCAGCTATGCTCCGACAACTTCAGGTCGTGGAGGATCGCCGTGCTCAGGTCCAATGCCTCGGGCACCTTGGCGTTGTAAATGATTCCGATGTTTTTCATCGTGTTTTTACCGGGCGTTTCTAGTTTTTGAAATTTCTATGGGCTGGCTCTTATTTCCAGGTTTTTAATTATGGACCTTTTCTTATTAGCCTGCCGCTGGGCTCATCAAGGGTATCCTTGGCACTCTACACGGACAGCGCCCGCACCGCTTCTTGGGCCGCCTCCATGACGAACCCCGGCGCTATCCCCATGAACACCATGGCCGCGCCGGCCAGTCCCAGAGCCAGCCACGGGGCTGGCGACGCGGTGATCTTCTCTTCTGAAGTGGCGGGCTGATTGAACATCACCCGGATGATTTTGACGTAGTAGTAGGCCGAGACCGCGCTGTTGATGACGCCTAAAATAGCCAGCCAGGTCAGTCCGCTGTCCACCGCCGCCGTGAAGATGTAGAGCTTGGCGATGAATATCCCGGTGGGCGGCACGCCGATCAGGGCCAGCAAAGACAGGGCCAATAGCATGGCCAACACCGGCGCCCTGGTCACCAGCCCGGCGTAATCGCTGATCTGGTCGCTGCTGATCTTTGAACTGATGACCGTGACGGCGAAGAACGCAGTCAGGTTGGCCGCCGCGTACGCGGCCAGGTAGAACAACACCGAGTCGGGGCCGATGGACGCGAACTCGGGGGCTCTGAAGACGCCGTCGCCGGACTTCACGCCGGCCGCCACGCCCACCAGGATGTATCCGGCGTGGGAGATGGTGCTGTATCCGAACAGACGCCTGATGTTGCTCTGGCTGATGGCCACCAGGTTGCCGATCACCATGGATGCCGCGGCCAGCCCCGCGATGAGTATGCCCCAATCCAGGGCCACGTCGAAGAACCCGGTGAAGAGCACCCGCAGCAATATGGCGAAGGCGGCCGCCTTGCTGGCCACCGACAGGAACGCCACCACCGGAGTGGGCGCGCCCTCGTACACGTCGGGCACCCACATCTGGAAAGGGGCCGCCGAGAGTTTGAAGCCGAACCCGGCGATCATCAGGATGATGCCCACGAATAGGGCGTAATTGCCGAAGGGCGTGTCTCCCGTCGCCTGGCCGATGGCGGTGGAGATGGCGGCCAGTTGGGTGCTGCCCGTGAAACCGAACACCAGCGCCATTCCATAGAGCATCAAAGCCGAACTGATGGCGCCGATGATCAGGAATTTCATCCCCGCTTCACTGGAGCGCCGGTTCATAAGGAAGGCGGCCAAGGCGGCCAGCGGCAGGGTGGTCAGCTCCAGGGAGACGTAGATGGTGATCAGTTCGGTGGCCGCCGCCAATAGCATCATGCCGGTGGCCGAGAACAGTATCAGCGCGAAATACTCGCCCTGGAACCGCTCCATGTTCCGCACGTAATCGGTGGACGCCAGCACGACCAGAGCCACTGATCCGATGACCAGGAAGTTGAAGAACAGGGCGAACCGGTCGACCGACAGGGTGCCCAGGAGGATGCTGGGGTCCTCGGTGGCGAAGGCGCCGGCCCCGTGGAGCAGGCTGGTGGACCCGCTGAGGTCGTAGAACTGTATCAGGCTGAGCACGAAGGGGCCGGCCAGCGCCGCGAAGGCGAAGTAGGGCAGCAGGCCCTTGCCACGCCAGGGCAGCATCAGGTCAAACAGGATCACCAGGACCGCCGCCCCAGCCATGGCCAGATAGGGTGATATTACGTAGAAATCGTGGACTGACATTACTTGTTGATCACCCCGTTAAGCACGTCCACCATGGGGTTCAGTCCGGACTCGAATACGTCGGTCAGCAACGAGGGCCAGACTCCCACGCCGATGATGGTCACCACCATCAACGCCAGGGGCGCCGCCTCCACCAGTGAGGCGTCGGTCAGATCGGCGAACCGCTCCCGAGGTGGGCCGAAGAAGGTGCGTTCCATCATCCAGAGGATGTAGCCCGCCGCCAGCACGATTCCAAACACCGCCAGGACCGTGGGCCAGTCGTAGGCCCGGTAGGCCCCCAGGAACACCAGTAGCTCGGAGACGAAACCGCTCAGCCCCGGCAGGCCCAGAGACGCCAAACCGGCGATGAGCATGGCCACGGCCACCACCGGCATCCGCCCGGCCAGGCCTCCCAGGTCGGGGATGTAGCGGGTGTGGGTCTTGTCGTAGACCAGCCCCACCGCCAGGAACAACAGGCCGGTCACCGTGCCGTGGGTGAATAACTGCATGGCCGCGCCGTTCAGTCCGGTGACGGTCAAGGTCCCCTGGGAGATTCCCACCGAGCCGATGCCCACCAGCACCAGGCCCATGTGGCTGATGCTGGAATAGGCGATGAGCCGTTTCAGGTCGGTCTGCCGCATGGTGACCACCGCGCCGTAGAGCACGCTCACCACCCCCAAGACCACCAACGCCCAGGCGAACCGGTCGGTCTGGGAAGGGAAGATGCCCACGTTGATGCGTAGCAGGCCGTAACCGCCCATCTTGAGCAGCACCCCCGCCAACATGACGCTGGCGGCCGTTGGCGCATCGGTGTGGGCGTCGGGCAACCAGGTATGCACCGGCCAGGTGGGCAGCTTGATGGCGAACCCGGCGAAGAAGAGCCAGAACAGGGCCGGCAACGGAATCAGCAGCCCGGCGGAGGTCAGCATCGTGGCCTTGGTGGACAGTTCTATCATGTTGAATGTGCCCACCCCGGGGGTCAGGAACACCGCCACGATGGCCACCAGCATGAAGGCGCTGCCCAGGATGGTGAAAATGAGGAACTTCATGGCCGAGTATTCTTTACGGCCGCTGCCCCAGATGCTGATGAGCATGTACATGGGCACAACTTCCAGCTCCCAGAACAGGAAAAACAGCAGCAGGTCCAGCGTGGAGAAAACGCCCATGACTGCGGTCTGAAGCACCAGCAGCCAAACGAAGTACTCCTTCACCCGGTAGCTTATGTGCCAGGAGGACAGAATCGCGCAAAATCCCAGGATACCGGTGAGGGCGACTAGGGGCACGCTAAGGCCGTCAACGCCCAAGAAGAAGTTGGCCTTTAGGCTCTCCGAAGGTATCCAGGAAAACTTGTCGACCAGCTGAAAGCGATCGGCTCCTTCGCCTTGGTCGAAAAGAACGAACACCACCAGTGAAAGCACCAGGTCGGCCAACGCCACCGCCACCGGGGCGGTGCCCATGGAGACGACCGTCTCCGCACCGAGCGTGCCGTTCCCGTTGCTCAAGCGGACGATCATCTGATTGCCGTTTTTCAAACCAAGATCGAATGCGGCTTCGGAATAACGGCATGGACACCATGACCGATTCGTAACCGTGAGTCGCCGGGCTGTTCGGGACGATTCCCCTCCATCGAAATCGATTTATTGCTCGAGCGGTCAGGAAGTAGGCGTACCAGGGTGGCCGGTTGAACAGTTGATCCTCAACTATCTGGGTCGCATAACCCAAAACTATCGCGAGTACCCAGAGCTCACTCAGCACCAGCCCATAGACAGCGATTCCGCCCGCGAGATACTCCAACACATCGTAGACGGCGATGCGCGTGCCCTTGATGCATGGGGTCCCGCTTCGCACCAACGGGTCAGCCGTGACTCGCCCTTGCCACTCCGCAGCAGGCTTGCTCATAAGCGCATTGTACGCCCGTCCTCCGGCGAGACCCCGACCAGCGTAGTCTTTGTGCGACGCCCTCAGGAGGGACCCGCATGGACAACCGTAGCTCCACCACCATCGCCATCGAGCGTGTGAGCGTTGGCGATATCGCCCGCGTGCAAGACG
>JADFNR010000123.1:0-5333 GCA_022563275.1 Chloroflexota bacterium
ACCAGTTTCCGGACCGTCTTCTCCACCAATTCCTCGGGCACGTCATTGCGGATCACGGGCCGCCCCACATCTTCCAGCATCACCCAACGCTTGGAGCCGTCCTGGATCTTCTTGTCCAGGGACATGCGGTTCAGGATATCGGCCACCACCACCCCCTTGGCCGAGGTCGGCAGGTTGAACCGCTCCAGCAGACGGCGTTGGCGGTCGACCAGGTCCTGAGAGTGCAGTCCCATTTCATGGGCCATGGACGCGGCGCCCATCATCCCCACGGCTACGCCTTCGCCGTGTAAGAACCGGCCGTACCCGGCGGATGACTCCAGGGCGTGACCGATGGTGTGGCCGTAATTCAACATGATGCGGATGTCCAGGGTTTCCCGTTCATCCTGGCTGACCACTTTGGCCTTGATGGCCATGCTGCGCCGGATGACCTGGGTTGAGATCTCCGGCTCCACGTTCATCAGGGCCTCGGCGTGCTCCTCGAACACGTCCACCAGGCCGGCGTCCAGGATGAAACCGTGTTTGATGGCCTCGGCCCAACCTTCAGATAATTCTCTTTTGCCCAGGGTCGAGAGGGTCTCCACATCGGCAAACACGCCCCTGGGCTGGTAGAAGGCCCCGACCAAGTTCTTAGCCTGGGGCAAGTTGACGGCGACTTTGCCGCCGATGGATGCGTCCACCATGGCAACCATGCTGGTGGGCACCTGCACGAAGGGCAGACCCCGCAGGTAGGTGGCCGCCACGAACCCGCCCAGGTCTCCCACGACCCCGCCGCCGACGCTGATTATGGTGTGGCCGCGCTCGGCCTTTAGCCCCGCCAGCCAATTGTAGATGCCCTGGGCCAGATCGAAATTCTTGCTGGTCTCTCCGGCCGGAATGATGAAGCAGTGAGCGGGGATACGATGTTTCTGGAGCGCCCGTTGGACTTTGCGGCCGTAGAGGTTCATCACGTTTTCGTCGGTGATGATATAGGCCGTGCCGGTCAGCCCCAGGTCCGTGAACCGGGCTCCCAAGCTTTCGATGATTCCCCAACCGGCGACCACCGGATAGGAGCCGCCGGAGTGATGTACCTCCGCCGCCAGGTCTTTGTCGGCCATGGCCATGGTCTAATCTCCGTGATTCAGTTGTTTCGCGAAAGCCCGGGTCCACAGATCTTCAAGATGGCCTGCGCCACTTGGTCCGAGGACAGCCGGTCTGTTTCAACCGTGTGGTGGGCCTGGGAGTAGGCCGGCGTACGCTGGGCCAGCAGTTCGGTGATGCGTTCCAGCGGGTCGCCTCCCCGCAGCATCGGCCGGGCCGGGGCGTTGGGGTTCCCTCCGCTCACCCGCCGGTGGATGGTCTCGGGCCGGGCGCTGAGATAGAAAACCGTCCCGCCGTCCAACATCGTGCGCCGGTTCTCATCGTCAACGAATGACCCTCCGCCCACGGAGATGATGCGGCCGCATTCCAGGCAAATATCGCTAACCACCGATCGTTCCAGTTCTCTGAAGGCGTCCTCTCCAGAATCCCGGAATATATCGGTGATGGGCTTTCCGGCCCGGGACACTATCTCCTCATCGGCATCGACCCTTGGCCAGCCGCAGCGGCGGGACAGGGCCCTCCCCACACTGCTTTTCCCCGAGGCCATGAAACCCACCAGGATTATGTTGCGCACTTGGTCTGACTGCATTTCGACGTGTCGGGATAACCTGATGAGCCGGCGGTGGGTCTAGTCCGGCAGCCGGGTCAGATGCATCCGCGACCCCATACTGGTGTCGGTCTCGAAGTACAGCACCTGCTGGCCGACCGAGTTGGTGATGGGCGTGTCGGCGACGAATCTCAGCCCGTGGGACTGACACTCGCCCATGCAGGACGGGATATCGCCCACCACGTAGCCCACGTGGTCCATCACATGGTCGGCATCCATGCTGGCGGGGTCTCCGGGCTCGATCAGTTCCACCTGGACCTGGCCGAAGTTCACAAAGGCGTTGCGGCCGCCGCTCCTGGAAGGCCCGCCGCCCAGGTGCTCGCCCTGGAAGTTGTCCACGTACCACTTGATCGCCTCTTCCAGATTCTTCACCCGGTAACCCGCGTGTACGATGCGCTCTATCTCAAGGCCGCTGGCGGCTTCCGCGGGTTGGTCCGGCAACTGGGTGATGTGCATCTTCACGCCGTTGGTGGTTGTGGAGTCGAAGTAGAGTAGCTGCTGTCCCAGCACGTTGGTGTTGGGTTTCTCGGCGGCGAACTTGAATCCACGTGCGGTTAGGTCGTCGATCGCCCGGTCGATGTCGGCCACCACGTAGCCGACGTGGTGCATGGTCAGAACTTCGCTGGAGAGGCCCGTCTGATCCACGGGCTCAAGCAGTTCGGCCTCGGCATTGCCGAAGCGCATGTAGGCGTTGCGTCCGCCGCTGGGCATGGCGTAACCCTTGCCCAAGGGTCCGCCGCCAACATTGGTGGCGCCGAAAGACTTCTCGAACCAGGCGACGGCGGCGTCCAGGTCCGGGGTCAGATACCCGATATGTTGAATCTTCTCGAACACGGTGTCTCCTAAATGATTGGCGGCTGGCGTCTAGGCCGGCCGGCCAGGAGCCGGGAAGTAGCCGGAACTGGTGCAGAACTCCACCCGGTTGCCGTCCGGGTCGTGAGTGAACATGAAACCCTGGCCGTCATACCTGACGCCGTGGCGCGTGATCTCGTAGCCGTTTTCTTCCAGTATCTTCATGGTGCCCTCGAAGTCCTCGACCTCGAAGGCGTGGTGCGTGTTCTCTGGCTTCACCGGCGCTTCGTCAGTCTCGATCAGGTGGACCATGATGCCGTTGTCCAGTTGCAGCCAGGTGATCTCCGGATTGGGGACCTGGCTCTCTATCTGCTTGATGCCCAGGAGTTCGTTGTAGAACTTCATGGCCCTGGCGGTGTCTTTGACCATGGTGGTGACGTGGTTGATCTGTTTTGTCTTGATCTTTCCTGGCATGAGACTCCTAATTTTTCCGTGATTTCTCAGAAACGGGCTGTTCAAGGTCCGAGCACAATTATGCCACAAAGCCGGAGTCTTGGGCAGGCGCGGCGATGGATGCTGGGGTATTGGAGAGTGCTCGCCGTCACTGAAATTGGCTGCCCCACACAACGAAGATAACTCCAACGACGGTGAGCGCGGCTCCGGCGGCCAACCGCCGGGTGACCCGTTCCAATCTGGTCAAGAATATGTGAGCCAACAAGAGGGTGACCAAGGGGCTGCTGGAGACGATGGGGCTGATGACCACCACGTCGGCCCGCTGCACCGCGTAATACCAGGTGATCACCGCTACACCCGAAGCCAGCCCGGACAGCGCAACGTATTTGAAGGATGACAAATACCACAGGATGCCGTGATCCTCCGAAGCTCCGGGATTCCCTTTCCGGATTATGCCGCTATGGGCGGCGCTTGCGCCCACCAGGGGAGACAGCACTGCCATACCGATTACCATGCTGAAGGCGGTCATGATGAGCGGCGAGTCGTAGATCCCCAGGATATGTTTGGCCATCACGTTGGTGGCCCCATAGGAGGCTCCCGCCCCCAGGGCCATCAGGTAGCCCAGCAAAAACGTTTTATCGGTCCGCCAACCCTCTTTTATGGAGTCTCCGCTGGCGAACAGCAGGCCGAAAACCACTCCGGCGGTGCCCAGTGCCACCAGAGGATGGATGGTCTCACCGGTGAACACCACGGCGAATACGGCGGCGAAGGGCGCCTGGGAAGATACGAATAAACTGGCCCGGGAAGCGCCGATCAGGTTGACCGACAGAAAGTTTTGGGACCGGCCGCCCAGGAAGTTCATCACCCCCAGGGCGAGGATCCAGAGAATGGCTGCCTGGGGTATACCCCGGATGTCGGAGAACGCGAACAGCAGCACCATGACCGACGCAAGAAGGAAACTGAAGAAGAGGGAGACCATGACGCCCGGAAGGGGAAATATGGTCTGCATGCCCTGGCGGGAGAGGACCGCTGAACTGGCGAACCCGAAGGCGGCAAGCATCGATAGGGCAATGGCCGCCATCGGGATGGCTAGGCCTGCCTATTGCTTTCGATGATCGACTGAAAGATCAGGTTGCCATCGGTGCTGCCCAGGATGGCTTCGCAGCTCCGTTCGGGGTGGGGCATCATCCCCAGGACGTTGCCCGCTTCGTTGATGATGCCGGCGATGTTGTTGGCCGAGCCGTTGGGGTTGGCCTCCTCCGTGACCTGGCCAGAGGCGTCGCAATACCGGAAGACCACCCGCCCCTCTTCTTCAAGCTGGACCAGGGTGGCGGCGTCAGCGAAGTAGTTGCCCTCACCGTGGGACACCGGCACGTCCAGGACCTGGCCCTGAGCGCAGGCCCGGGTGAAGGAGGTGTCGGCCCGCTCGGTGCGCAGATGGGTCGGCTGGCAGCGGTATTCCAAGTGGTGGTTGGGCAGCAGAGCGCCGGGCAACAGGCCGGATTCGCAGAGTATCTGAAACCCGTTGCAGATGCCGATGGCCGTCCTTCCGGATGCAACAAACTTGTTCAGGGCGTCCATCACCGGGGAGAACCTGGCCATGGCGCCGGGACGCAGGTAGTCGCCGTAGGAGAACCCCCCCGGCAGGATCACCGAATCGAAGCCGTCAAGGCTGGTCTCATCGTGCCAGACGTATTCGGCATCCTGTCCAAGGATGTCCTTTACCTGGTAGTAACAGTCGGTGTCACTCCAGGTGCCGGGAAACACCAAAATGCCAAACCGCATATTAATTCAGTACCATCAGGCCAGAGACTCCAGATACTCCATGGCCATCTGATTGACCACGGCGCCGTCGGCCTTGCCGCGCACCTGAGGCATGAGCTTGCCCATGAGCTTGCCCTTGTCCTGGGGAGAGGCCGCGCCAACCTCGGCGGCGGTGTCTTTTATCAATTGGCTCAGCTCCTCGTGGGGCATCTGCGGCGGAAGAAATTCTTGCAGGACCACAAGTTCCGCCGCCTCTTTGGCCGCCATGGCGTCCCGTCCGCCTTCTTCAAAGGCCTTGATACTGTCGCGGCGGTCGCTGGCTTGTTTGGTGGCCACCTCAATCATGGCGGCGTCGTCCAATTCCTTTTTCTGTTGCTTCTCAACGGCTTGAACGGCGTTCTTAAAGAAGCGCAGGGCGTCCAGGCGCGCCTGGTCGTGGTTGCGCATGGAGGATTTGATGTCTTCTTCCAGTTTTTCTCTGAGGGCCATGGTGAAAATCCGGTCCTGATGATTCGCCCGGTCTGGGCAGGATTTGATTGGGCTGCCGTGCCGCGTTTCCATTCTACCTCTTGGGCGCGGCGCGGCGATTATAGTTGGCGTCGAAATTGAGTGTCAATGTTGTTAACAGAGAGGAAAACCA
>JADFNR010000123.1:5432-9635 GCA_022563275.1 Chloroflexota bacterium
TCGCCCGGTCTGGGCAGGATTTGATTGGGCTGCCGTGCCGCGTTTCCATTCTACCTCTTGGGCGCGGCGCGGCGATTATAGTTGGCGTCGAAATTGAGTGTCAATGTTGTTAACAGAGAGGAAAACCGCTCGGTCATCATCGATTTAATTCGAAGCCGGTAGAAATCAAGGCTTGCTTCCCTTGCTTACCATCACTTTCCCATGGAAAATGATTTTGCTATACTCGTGTTGCTCTTTCCCATTCCTGGGGACGGGTATGTTTTTTTGTAAGGCGGGCTATTAAGGATGCCGGCATACGCCGTAATTGGCGGCCAGTGGGGTGACGAGGGCAAGGGGAAGGTGATTGACTACCTTGCCGGAGATTTTGACGGCGTGGTCCGCTACGCGGGCGGCAACAACGCCGGTCATACGGTCGTCAACGACAAAGGCACTTTTCAGTTACATCTGGTGCCGTCAGGCATCTGCTGGCCGGATGTCTATGGGATCATAGGCAACGGCGTGGTTGTGGACCCCGACGTGTTGGTTGGCGAGCTTACCGAGATTGCGGCACGGGGCATCGACACCAGCAAGTTCTGTATCAGCGAGCGCGCCCACGTCATCATGCCCTACCACATTGTCCTCGACCGCCTGGAAGAGGAAGCCAGAGGCGAGGCGGCCATCGGCACCACCGGCCGCGGCATCGGCCCTGCCTACGTGGACAAGACAGGCCGCATGGGGATACGGGTCGGCGATCTTTTGGACTGGGACGCGCTCGAGCCCATGGTGGCACAGAACCTGAAGTACAAGAACGCCCTGATCACCAAGATCTACGGCGGCGAGCCTCTGGCATTGGATGACGTACTGGCCAAGTGCCGCATCTGGGCCGACCAGCTGGCCCCATACGCCATGGCCACCGAGCAACTGGTCCAAGACCTGCTCGCCCAGAACAAAAGGGTACTGCTGGAGGGCGCCCAGGGCACCCTTCTGGACATCGACCACGGGTCCTATCCCTACGTCACATCTTCTTCTCCGTCCATCGGCGGCGCCTGCACCGGGTTGGGACTGAACCCCCAGGCCATCAAGGGCGTGTTGGGCGTGTTCAAGGCCTATTCCACCCGGGTGGGCGGCGGGCCGATGCCCTCGGAGATCGCGGATGCAGAGGCGTCAGAAATCAGGGAGAAGGCCCAGGAATTTGGCGTGACCACCGGCCGGGCCCGGCGCATCGGCTGGTTCGACGGGGTAGCCGGAAGATACAGCCAGTTGGTCAACGGGTTCACCGGACTGGTGCTGACCCGCCTGGATATCCTTGACGACTTCGAGTCGGTGAAGGTCTGCGTCGGCTACACGGTGAACGGCGAGCGTATAGACCGGTTTCCGGCCAACACGGGACTACTGGCCCGCTGCGAACCGGTCTACGAGGAGTTGCCCGGTTGGGACCAACCCACCGCCAGCGCCACAGAATTGTCCCAACTCCCAAAGAACGCCTTGGCCTACGTGAAACGGATCGAAGAACTGGTGGGGTGCCGGGTCCAGATCATATCCACCGGTCCCAGACGGGAAGAGACCATCCTGGTGGAGCCGGTCTTTACCTAACCAATCTTCACGATTTTTCCCCGCTCACCCCGTAGGCGCGGGTTTCCAACCCGCCTTGCGCTGGCAAACCAGGCTCCTGCCCGGCACCGTGCCCTTAGAGGGCAGACATGCGTCTCAATCTCCCTAACGCCACTCCGTAGGCGCGGGTTTCCAACCCGCCCTAACGCTGGTAAACCGGACTCCATCCGGACAAGACGTTCGCGGGCAACTTGCCTCTCCTCAACCGTTGCTTCATTTCGGCAACCTTGGTGGCACATTAAAAGGGCATCCCGATCGATCGGGATGCCCCTCGTGCGATTAACGTCATTTATCTAGCCGCGTTGCCGTCAGGCAGAAACCGGCAGGTCAATCTCGAATTGGTCCAGTAATTTCTCGATCTGGACCACGGCCTTCTCGCTGGGCGGCACCAACGGCAGCCTGGGTATACCGACCTTCAAGCCGATGTGGTTCACCGCATATTTCACCGGGATGGGATTTGACTCGACGAACATGCCAAGGAAGATGGGAAGCAGGCGGCGGTGCTCGGATGCGGCCCCTTCAATATCTCCCTCCAACAGCAGGCCCATCATATGTTTGATCTGGTTCCCCACCAGGTGGGACACCACGCTGACCACACCGTAGCCGCCCATGGACATGATCAGGAACGTCTGGTTGTCGTCGCCGCTCCAGACCTTGAAGCCGGGGCTGGCGCCGTCGATTATGCGGGCGATCTGGTTCATGTCGCCGCTGGCTTCCTTGGTGCCGACGATGTTGTCGATCTGGCTCAGCCGTATCGTTGTTTCGTCGGTCATATTCACACCGGTGCGGCCAATGATGTTGTAGACGATGCAGGGCAGGTTGGTCTTGCCCGCGATCGCCTTGAAGTGCTGGTAGATCCCCTCTTGAGGGGGTTTGTTGTAGTAGGGCACCACCAGCAGCAGGCCGTCGACGCCCTGTTTCTCGGCTTCCTGGCTCAATTCGATGCTCTCGGCGGTGTTGTAGTTGCCCGTGCCGGCGATGACCGCGCCGCTCTCGCCCAAGGCGCTTTTGATTTCCGAGTACAACCGCAGCTTCTCCTCGGTGCTCAGCGTGGGCGATTCTCCCGTGGTGCCCGACACAATCACCCCGTCGCTACCCGAGGCCACCAGGGCCTTGGCCAGGCTCTTGGCTTGATCGTAGTCCACCGCCCCTTGTTCGTCGAATGGGGTGACCATTGCTGTGATCAGCCTGCCTATCTCTGCCATAGTGGGCCTCCTATTGATCGGTTAATGCCAGCCGAAGGGGATTCGGGGTTACGCTGTTGGCTGGATGTTTTGGTTCAACCGGAACATATTCGTTGGGTCGTATTTGTTTTTCAGGGCTATCAAGCGGTCGTAGTTCGCACCATAGGCAGATCGTACTCGCCCCCCCTCCTCGGCGTCCAGGTGGTTTACGTAGACCCCGCCCGTAGTGTAGGGCTCGACGGCCGACCAGCCTTCGCGAGTCCAGCGAATGTGGTCTTCCGCCTCGCTTGGGTCATTCCACTGGGAAATAATGTCGTAGTCCCACTGCTTCTCCCGAAGTCCGAACGCGGTTTCCTCGGGGCCCACTCGTGTGGCGGCGCCGTGCACATGAAAAAACGCAATGGCGGTCATAGGAGAGGTCACGGTTTCGAACCGCCCTACGAGGATGTCTATGACCGGGTCTTGAAGCTCCTTTAGGAAGCTGGACTTCCAATACCTGTGAACTCCGCCATACGGGAAAGCCCCGTCGAATATGGCGTTGAGCTCCATGTAAGTCATTGGGCCAATGGTGTCGGCGACGGGCGAGCCGAACTTCCTGAGCGGCTCCATGAGCTTTTCGCCCTCATCAATCGGCCCGAAGTAGGCGGCGACGACGGCCACCACGGGATCACCCTCCGGCGAGGTCATCATCACCGCAAAGGCGGTCAGAGGATCGGGGCAACTGCTTGCGAAGTCCCGGTAAAAACGCAACACGTCTCTAGCTGCGGATAGAGGATGGATCACCATTCCGCCAAGTATCGATGTGACCGGATGTAGCTGGTATTCGAAAGAGGTGACAACTCCAAAGTTCCCTCCGCCACCACGCAGTCCCCAGAATAGCTCCGCGTTCTCTTCGGCGCTGGCGGTCAGGAAATCTCCGTTCGCAGTGACGATGTCTGCGGATAGCAGGGTATCGCAGGTCAATCCGTGCTTGCTCATGAGCCAGCCCAAACCGCCGCCTAGGGTGAGACCCGATATCCCCGTGGTGGAGACCACACCGCCGGTGCTGGCCAGTCCGAAGGCCTGGGTCTCGTGGTTGTATTCGCCCCAGGTCAGGCCGGCGTCGGCGCGAGCGGTTCGATTCACCGGATCGACGCGTACGCTTTTCATGGGAGATAGGTCGATGACGATGCCACCGTCGCATACCGCATTGCCGGCGATGTTGTGGCCTCCGCCCCGCACGGCCACCAGCAGATTATTGGCGCGAGCAAAATTGACGGCATTGATAACGTCGGCGACTCCGGCGCAACGGGCGATAAGGGCCGGCCTTTTGTCTATCATCCCGTTCCACACAATGCGGGCGTCATCGTAGCCGGCGTCCCCGGGTTGAATCAAGTTGCCGCGCAGCGCGGTCCTGAATTCTTCGACGGTTGCTTCCTGGATCGTTGTT
>JADFNR010000124.1 GCA_022563275.1 Chloroflexota bacterium
TCAGGTTAACCCCGCAACGGTTGGCCATCGCCGAAGTGGTGGTCAACTCTGGCGACCACCCGTCGGTTAAAGAGATCTTCGCCCGGGTTAAGGAGTTCTTCCCCTACGTGACTCTGGCCACGGTTTACTCCACGTTGACCGTGCTGGAGAATGCTGGAATAGTCCGGGAACTACCCTTCCAGAAGCAGTCCCGCTACGACGCCAATCTTTCGCCCCACGCCAATCTGGTCTGTGTCGGCTGCGGCAGCGTGCACGACGCCGAAGTGGGCCAGACGATGGTGGCTGAACTGCGTGAACGGCTGGAAGCGTCCACCGATTTCCAGTTCACCGGCCAACGGGTCGATTTCTATGGGTGGTGCCCCAACTGCGCCCACCGCCGCGACCGCCGAACAGATTCCGCGGCCGAATAATCCACCGTCCCCGGCGCCGGACCTCCACCACCACCCCGGCTCGCCTGGGTCAAACGTAGGCCACCGGCAGCCATCTTAGCGCCAGGCGCCAGGCATGAGTGTCCTGCCGGAAGGCGGCTGGGTTGACCGGCCGGGAAAACCCGTCTCAAGCCTGCTGGAACCCTCGCGAATCAATGAGTAATCACCATCTACCTTGGCTCGGCCTAATTACGGTTGCGGAGATTTTGCCGATTCCATTAAACTGGAACCAACCGACAACCTGACTCGATATTCGGATGGAGGCATCCGGCGCATCTCCGCCAAATGGGCCGGACGGCTGCCACGATGCGCAGGTCAGAATCTTGTAGGCAAATGAGGAGGGGCTGCCGTTGGGGCCGGTCCTTCCTCCCGCCGG
Source organism: Chloroflexota bacterium (assembly GCA_022563275.1). The sequence continues at coordinate 805 of JADFNR010000124.1, forward strand.
CCGGCGAGATGTTTGAACGGGGGCTAGAACAGTCCAATGGGTAGTGTGTTGGAACGAGATGAAACCACGTGATTAGTGCTGTACACACACAAGGGTATTATGCCCGCGTCTTGTTGGCCGCGGCCATGGGGATAGCATTGTCGGTGGGGGCCTTTATCCTACTGCTCAATGTTGAGCGCCAGGAAATAGAAGAGGAATTCGAGCATACGGCCAATGATGGAGCGTCGGCGTTGAAACAGGGCATCACAATGACCGTGGACGCGCTGCAGGACATCCAATCGTTATACAAGGCCTCTAACGATGTCGAACGGCATGAGTTCCGCGCCTTTATTGAGCATGAATTGGAAGAAGATCGCGGTATTCAAGCTCTGGAATGGATTCCCCGAGTGCTTGCCTCGGAGCGAGCGGAATTTGAGGAAGCCGCACGCAAAGATGGGTTTCCGGAATTTCAGATCGTGGAGCGAGAGTCCCAGGGCACGATGGTGCCAGCCAAACTACGAGAGGAATACTTCCCGGTCTATTATGTGGAACCCTATGAAGGCAACGAGGCGGCCCTGGGATTCGACCTGGCGTCCAATCCCATTCGCTTGGAGGCTCTGAACAACTCTCGGGATACCGGTCAGGGCGTGGCCACCGCCCGGATCACCCTAGTTCAGGAGACCGAAGACCAGTTCGGCTTCCTGGTATTCCAGCCTATTTACCGCAAGGGGTCTCCGGTGGAGACCTTGGATCAAAAGCGGGAAAACCTGGCGGGGTTCGCCCTCGGTGTCTTTCGCATAACGGATATGATCGATAGCTCGCTGGCGGATATCAGGGAGCGGACTGGTGGACCGGGCCTGGACATTCAACTCTACGATAGGTCGGCTCCCCAGGAACAACAACTGCTGTTTGCGACATCCTCCGTCGACGGAGCCGCAGTGCAATCCCCGTCGCGTCTAAGCTTTGCCGAGACCTTTGACGTGGCTGGCCGCACCTGGGAGTTGATTTTGACGTCGCCTGCCTCCGGGTTGTCTGTATGGTCGATCTGGCAACCCTGGGCAGCATTGGCGGGCGGGTTGCTGTTCACCGGCCTGTTTTCGGCCTATTTCATGGCGGCGGCGCGACGCGCCATCGCCGTGGAGCGGCTGGTCGCCACGCGGACCGTGGAGCTCTCCCAGTCCAACCAGCAACTGGAGGACGAGGCCAGGGAGCGCCAGCGGACCGAGGAGGCGCTGCGAGAAAGCGAAGCCCGGCACCGGAGCATTGTGGACACGGCGGCTGACGGCATCATCACGATCGATGAAAGCGGGACTATCGAGTCATTCAACAGCGCGGCTTCCAAGCTATTTGATTACAGCCCTGATGAGGTGATCGGGAAGAACATTAAAACCCTGATGCCCGAGCCATACCATGGCGCCCACGATGGTTACCTCGCCAACTATCTTCGGACCGGCAAAGCCCAGATCATCGGGATCGGCAGAGAGGTGGTCGGCCTGCGCAAAGACGGGACCACGTTCCCGATGGACCTGGCGGTCAGCGAAGTGCCCACGGAGGCGGGACGTATTTTCACCGGTATCGTTCGGGACCTCACGGAGACCCAGAAGGCCGAGCAGGTCCTACGCGACGAGATGGAAAGGGCCGCGCTTATCCAGGTCGAGCTATTGCCCAGCCAATCGCCCACCATTCCGCACTTTGGGCTGGCGGCCCGGTGCGTTCCGGCGAGGGACGTGGCCGGCGATTTTTTCGATTGGCAACAGCGGGACGCCGGCACCGTGGATTTCGTGTTGTGTGACGTGATGGGCAAGGGCATGCCCGCCGCGCTGCTGATGGCCACGGTCCGGTCGGCCCTCAGGGCATCTTCAGGTTTGCCCTCCCCTGCTCAAGTGCTTCGCCAGGTGGAACAGGCCATCGGCGATGACCTTAGGCGCGCCGAGAGTTTCGTCACTCTGTTCTATGGCCGCCTGGAGATCGAAGCGCGCCGTATCACGTATGTCGACGCCGGCCACGGACTTGGCTTCATCCGCCGCGGCTCCGGTTCCACTGAACCCTTGGAGGGACGGAACCTGCCATTGGGCGTGTTCCCCGACTCGGAGCTAGAGGAGTCCGTGGTGACTCTCCAAGAGGGGGACATGCTGGTGCTGTTTACCGACGGCCTGGTTGAGGCCCAAGACGGTACAATGTTGGACGTTCAGACCTTGCTCACAAACGGCGACGGCTTAAAAAACGCGGAGACGATCGTGGACGACCTGATCGAAGCCACCGGCCAGCACCGAAGCGGGGGTGACGATGCAACCGTTCTCATCCTTACCTGCACCTCAAGTGGGTAGTCATCATCAAGGCGCCTGGCGAGTAGCCGGCGGGCCTCTTGGTATAGACCCATGCCCGTGATCAGCCTCGTTACCTGGTCTCAGAGCGCTTGGCAACCGGTTGGTATCGGGCTGCTAACGCTGTTCCTCGCTGGTCTGCTGATCTACGCCTTCACCAGGTGGCGCTGGAGCCTGGCGGGCGAAACCACGGCGGAGGCCCAAACCATCACCGGCGGCCCGTCACGAAACGGGTTGGCCGGTCGCATCGTGACGGTGGATTCCCCCGACGGACCGATTCCCAGGAAGCATCTGCTGCGGGCCTTGATCGTCGTCAACATGGCCCTCGCCTCCTATTACATCTCCTGGCGCTACCTGTTCTCAATCAACTGGGACTACTGGCCGATTTCTCTCGCCCTGCTCGCCGCCGAGACCTATAGCTTCACCAGTGTCTGGTTGTTCGGATTCATGCTGTGGCGCCTGAAGGTCCGGCGCAGCCCGCCGCCTTCCATGCCGGGCGCGGCGGTGGATGTCTTTATCACCCGCTACAACGAGCCCGTCGAGTTGGTTAGGGAAACCATTCGAGCCGCGGTCGCCATCCGCTACCCTCACAACACCTATGTGCTTGACGACGGCAACTCTCGGGAGTTGGAGGAGGCCGCGCTGGCCGAGGGCGCGAGATACATCGTCAGATCTGACGACTGGGCCGGGCACGAGCGGCACGCCAAGGCGGGGAATGTCAACAGCGCGCTCTTTCAGACCCAGGGCGAGTTCATCTTGATCCTCGATGCCGACCAGCTTCCAGCGCCTGAGATCCTTGACGAGACCCTTGGGTATTTTGCTGACCCCAAGGTCGCGTTGGTGCAGACCCCGCAGTGGTTCTACAACGTGCCCGAAGGAGATTACTTGGGAAGTCAGGCCCCGCTTTTTTACGGGCCTATCCAGCAAGGCAAGGACGGCTGGGACGCGGCTTATTTCTGTGGGACCAACGCCGTCTTGCGCCGGGAAGCGTTTATGCAGATCGGCATCCGGTACTATGCGCAAGACCTTCTTAAGCGTCTGAACGTCGCCCTCGACGCGGGGAACAGCATCGTGGCGTCGGCGGAGCGCCAATCCGGTACGGCAACCGACCCTGAAGTGCGGGACGCCTTGAATGGATTGCGGGTCTCCCTGGCCCAAGCCCGGTCCCGTCTCAGCGGCGGCGCATCCGCCCAGGAGGTCACCTGGGAATTGCAGCGTCAGGCGGAAACTCTGGCCAAGCCGATCATTGAACGTGAGATGGCGAAAGCCGGAGCGGAGCTATCCAGCATCCTCACCGGTGATGACGAAATGGCCGGTCAGCCATTTGATCCGATCCAGATGGATTCGGAGACGGTGCGGGTTCTGGCCAGCCGGGAGTGGTCGCCTTTGGGCGCCCTGGGCAGCGTCCGGGGACTGCTGCAGTCCATCGACCTGGATGTGTGGCAGGAAGCCCAACCAGTGATGCCGATGGCCACCATCTCCGTGACCGAAGACTTCGCCACCAACATGCGGCTCAACGCGGCCGGATGGCGGTCGGTTTTCCACCACAAGGTGCTGGCTTCCGGGTTGGCTCCGGAGGACCTGAGTTCGGCCATTGGACAGAGACTCAGGTGGGCCCAGGGCACGGTTCAGGTCCTGCTTCGCCAAAATCCGCTTACCATGAGCGGGCTCTCCGTTGCTCAGCGGTTGTCTTACATCGAAACCATGTGGAGCTACTTGTACGGCTTCGCCGCGGTCGTTTACCTTACCGCGGGTCCGCTATTCTTGTTCTTCGGCGTCCTGCCGGTCAAAGCTTACTCCTCGGATTTTTTCATTCACCTGCTGCCTTATCTCGTCGTCAACCAACTGTTATTTTTTGTGGTCGGATGGGGCATGCCGACCTGGCGGGGGCAACAATACAGTTTGGCGCTCTTCCCCACCTGGATCATGGCGGTTGTCAGCGCCGTTAGAAACGTGTTCTTCGGAACGCGCCTCAGCTTCGCGGTTACATCCAAGACGGGGACGGCCGGCAAGACGGGGACGGCCGGCAAGACAGGGGTTTCCGGCAGCGACGTGCGCCTGGTCTGGCCCCAATTGGCCGTGATTGGGTTCTTGATATTTGGCGCTATGTTCGGGCTGGGCAAACTCGCATTGGGCACCTCTCAGGACGGGGTCGCCATCCTAACCAACGTTGGTTGGACTTGCTATAATCTGGCCATGTTGAGCGTGATAGTTGACGCATTAACACGTCGTTCCAGAGTGCCTGCGGGAGTCTCGGAATCGGGCGTCGCCACAGAAGCAGTGGCGCAGGCCACAGCACGGATAGGCGGAGGGCGGCGCTAACTTAAGCGCGGAAGGGGCATATGCAGGTTTCCATAGAAAGACGCGAAGGACAGGTTGCGGTCGTCACCCCCGAAGGGCGTTTGGACCTGGCTTCAGCGTCCGAATTCAAGCAAACGTTGAATGATGCCGTTGCGGCCGGCGACCGGAACCTAGTGGTGGACTTGAGCAAGGTCCCATTCGTGGACAGCTCGGGTTTGGGCGCCCTCATCAGCGGCATGAAGGCAACCCGGCTTGCGGGGGGCGACCTGCGTATCGCCCAAGTCGGGGAGCAGGCACGTCTGATCCTCGAGCTGACGACCCTGGACAAGGTCATGAAGCTGTACCCCACAGTTGAAGAGGCTCTGGTTGACCTCTGAACGCCCGTTGCTCCAACGAGATGTTGAATACCGGCCGGCGGTCCCCGCCTCGCTGGAAGCGATCCATTCTGAGCTTGACCAATTCTGCACCCTGGTGAGTTCTGAGCTCAAAGCGTCCGTTACAGAGAGGTGGAAGCTGGAGTTCTTCACAGCCTGCTCGGAGATCTGCGCGAACATCATCCAACACGCATTCACCGGATCGCACCAGCAAGGGACCATGTTGCTACACCTCAGCTTATATGGGGATAGGATCGAGGTGGAGATCACCGACGATGGCGTTCTTTTCGATGAGCAGCCCGGCGCCACAGACCCGGCCTCAGGCCCAGACGCGGGCATACCGGAAAGTGGACGGGGCCTGCAGGTGGCTCGGGCCCTTATGGATACGGTGCGCTACCGGAGAAGCGAGGAATCAAAAAACCAGTGGCTACTGGTGAAGAAGCTGCCGTAGCACAGCCGTGGTTGCCGGGCTTGAAATTTCCTTGATGCGGGCAGGGCCGCGGCAATGCCGCGGCCCTTCTTTTTGTCGTTCTACCGGCGATATCAGTGCCGTTTAACCGCTAATCCCCTTTGTAGCCCCGGTTTCCCTGCTGCTTCTCCAGGTAGTTGCGGATCATCAGGGCCGCGGTGGCGCCTTCGCCCACCGCGCTGGCCACCTGCTTGGTGCTGCCGCCACGGGCGTCGCCGGCCGCGAACACGCCTTCGAGGCTGGTCTCCATGGTGCCACCCGTGGTGATGAAGCCCCACTTGTCGATTTCAACCACGTCTTTGACGAACGCGGTGTTGGGGTCGAGCCCGATGAAGATGAACGCGGCGGCCGGGAATAGTTCTTCATTCTCACCGGTGTTCCGGTCTTGGACGACGATCGACTCCAGATGCCCAGAGCCTTTGAATTCCTGAACGGCGACGCCGAGCCGTATCTCCATCTTGGGGTGGCGCTCGGCTTTTTCGCGCAGTATCTGGCTGGCGCCCAGCCGGTCCGTGAATTCCAACACCGTTACCTTGCTGGCGAATTTGGTCAGGAACAACCCTTCTTCGATACCGCTGTTGCCGCCGCCCACCACGACCACTTCCCGGTCTTTATAGAATGGGCCGTCGCAGGTAGCGCAGAAATGGATGCCGGCGCCGATCAGGTCTTCCTCGCCGGGAACGTTCAACCGCCGGTACCGGGTGCCGGGCGCCAGCAATATGGCACTGGAACAGTACTCGTCCCCCGACTCGGTATAGATTATCTTGTGGTCGCCGTCGGTCCCGATCTTCGTAACGGTCTGGGCCGGAAGAATCTCCACGCCGAACCGTTCGGCATGGGCCCGCATCTGGTCGGCCAGTTCTGCGCCGCCGATGCCTTCCGCGAATCCGGGATAGTTATCGATGCGCTCGGTCACCCCGGCCTGGCCGCCGATGCCGCCCTTCTCGATGACCAGGGTCTCGATACCCTCGCGGGCGGCGTAGAGGGCCGTGGTGAGCCCGGCGGGACCGCTGCCCACGATCACCAGGTCGTAGTACTCTCGTTTGGCCTTGGGGCTGATGCCCAATTTGGCCGCCAATTCGGCGTTGGACGGTTCCACCAGTATCGAGCCGTCTTCAAAGATGATGGTGGGGATGATCTGCTTGCCGTCGTTCAGTTCCTGGACCCGCTTGCGGCCCTCCTCGTCTTCGTCGATATCGACCCAGTTATAGGGGACGCGCTGCTCGCCCAGAAATTGCTTCGACTGCCGGCAATCAGGGCACCAGGGCGCTCCGTAAACCGTGATTTTGGGTTGCTCCATCCTTCCTCCACGGCGCCATCAAGAAATCTGAAATCGTTGGCGCTGCTCCAAATGTAAGATGCTAACAGGTCACCTAAGATTCCACCGGACGCCGTTGATCAGGCAGGTTCACGATGTGCACCGGCTCAACCTGTTCGGCCAATTCAAAGCCAAAGACTCTGGAGTAGAAGTACAGCTCAGCCTCCAATGCCCTTTTGATGTTCTCGGCCCGGCGGAACCCGTGTTGTTCTCCCTCAAATGGGATGTATGCCGTGGGTATGCCCTTGGCGCGGACGGCATCGAACATCATCTCGGCCTGGCTGGGCGGCACGATCTGGTCCTCAAGGCCCTGGAACAAGATCAACGGACAGGACAACCGGCCGGTGTGATTGATGGGCGACCGTTCGCGGTACAGGTCCCGGCGCTCCGGGTACGGGCCGACCAGTCCGTCCAGGTAGCGGGACTCAAACTTGTGGGTCTCCTTGGCCAGGGCTTCCAGATCGCTGACCCCGTAGTGACTGGCGCCGGCCCGGAAAACCTCCTTGAAAGTCAGGGCCGCCAGGGTGGTGAAGCCGCCGGCGCTGCCTCCGTCGATCGCCAGGCGGTTGCCGTCGGCTTCGCCCCTGGAAACAAGATGCAGCGCGGCATTGCAGCAGTCATCGACGTCCACGATCCCCCAGGCGCCGTTAAGCCGCTCCCGGTACTCCCGGCCGTAGCCGGTGCTGCCGCCGTAGTTCACGTCCAGCACGCCGATGCCCCGGCTGGTCCAGAATTGGATCCCCAGGTCCAGGGCGGTGGAGGCCGCTCCGGTGGGGCCGCCGTGACTCTTGACCAGCAGCGGCGGCTTCTCTCCGGATGGTCCTTGAAAGTCGCGGTTCCGGGGCGGGTAGAAGAAGGCGTGGGCGGTCTTGCCGTCTTCGGTTGGAAACTCCACCGGTTGGGCCTCTGAGAGGTAGCCGGGGCCGATATCCAGATCGTGTGAGCTTCTGATGTTTTCCCACTTGCCGCTGGCCAGGTCAAGCAACACCAGGGACATGGGCAGTGACGGCGCGCCGGCCACGAACACGATATTGCCGCCGCCGGCTTTGATGTCTCCCCGGCCCATCTCCGAGAACGGAGTATCCACCGGGACCAGGGTCCGTGACTGGACTTCGAGCATGGAGATCTTCCAAGCGCCGTTCTCGACGTGGCTGCAGGCGATCAGGTCAGGCGAGGCGAAGGAGTAAGTGCCCGAACCGAACACCCATTGCGGCTTTCCGAACTCGGCGTTCTGGCTGGTCAATTGCCGGGCCTGGCCGTTCTCCCAGCGCCATAGGTTCCACCAGCCGCTGCGGTCGGAGACGAAGTGGAGCACGCCATCGGGCGACCATTCGGGTTGGAATATGGACTCGGTCTTGCCTCCGGCCACTACCTGTGGCTCGCCCAGCAGTCCCTGATCGTCGAATGAGGCGGTCAGCAGGGAGGTCCCGTCCCAGGGCATGTTGGGATGGTCCCAGGTCAGCCAGGCCAGCGTCGAGCCGTCGGGGCTGAGCCGGGGGTTGGAACAGAAGTCAGACCCCTGGTAGAGGATTTTTTGTTCCTCCTGTCCCTGAGGATCAACGGATACGATGGAATTGACCGCCTCCCCAAATGAAGTGTGGTCTTCGCGGACGCAGATGATGCGGTTACGGGCGGCGTCGAAGCAGCCGTCGGCGTAGCGCATACCGGCTTCTGGCGTGATCGGCCGCGGCTTCCCGCCCTGGTCCTGCCGGTACATCCGCTGGTCGGCGTAATTGGAGAAGTAGACCGCTCCCTGGTGGACCAGGAACGCCCCGCCGCCGTACTCGTGCACCCTGGTGCGGACGCTGAAGGGTTCCGGTGTTATGTCAACTATGCCGCCGTCCGGGGTGCGCTTGACCACCACCATGCGGCCCCCTTCCGACGGGCGCATCTCCACCCAGTAGATGTCCTCGCCGTCCAGGGCCAACTGACCCA
>JADFNR010000125.1 GCA_022563275.1 Chloroflexota bacterium
CCCATCTTGGCTAACACCAAGCCCAGGTTGATGTGCGCGCGCTCGAACATGGGATCCAGCCGGATCGCCGCAGACAGGTGCTCATCCGCCTTATCCCATCGCTCCATGAGCGCGTATTGAAAACCCAGGTTGTTCCGTAGGACCGGATGGTGCGGCTTTAGCTCGACCGCCCGTTCCAGCGCGCGGATGGCTTGCCCGTGTCGCCCGTTTCGCCCCAAGAGCGTGCCAAGCCGATGGTACGCCGCTACATAATCATGGTTGAGAAGCACAGCCCGTTGGTATTGGATGATGGCCTTGTTGACGGCGCCCTGCGACTCCAGCAGTTGTCCGGCCGCCAGATGAGTCTCTGGAAGAATCTTCGGTGGTGGAATTCGTTTGGCCCGCGCGAGCCCGGACGAAATCCTCATCCTGACCTTCAATCGTGACGTTGCCCACGAGGTTCGGGAGAAACTCGCCGAGTTGTCTCGCCAACGCGACACCAGCCGTTGCCGATTTCGCACCGGTCACGTCGGCGGTCGCTTGGGTGATGGCAGCCAGCAATGCAGCCGCGTTTCGTGGGGTTGCACCGGTTGCCGCGATGTTAGAGACGCCGGGAATGAGATTCTGAGCAACCAGAGCCGGATCGGTGACGGTTGCCTGAGTCCCGGTTGCCAATGCGAAGCCCAGGGCCTGCTTTGCAGAGACACCGAATTGCTTTCGCAGCGTCAACGTCGCGGCGGTCAACGGTCCCTGCAGGCCGGGTGCGTTCACGGAGAGCTTCAAGACACTGACAAGCGTCTTCTCAAGCTGGTCGCTGGTCAACGTGCCCTTAGATGATAATCCGGATGAAAACGCAACGGCGACATCACGCGGAGACACGCCGGTTTGCTTTGAAACTCGATTGATTCTCGCCTGCAGGTCCTGGGCAGTCTCTCCAGGTCCGAGATTCAAAACCGCTTGGTCGAATGCTTGAACGAACGTCAGTTGCGTCTGTTTCGCTTTTCGCTGCCGTTCCAGAACGGCGTCCCATTCTTTTACGAAAATAGACAAAGCTTTCGTGCCCAGGTCAACGGCGGAGCCAATTCCCGTCACAGCGACGGCGACGCCGAGAGCAGCCTTTTTTGCCGCGTCGAAACCGCCCTTCATTGACTGGCCACCCTTGCGGCCCTTCTTGCCGACAATATCGAGCCGGTTCCCCAGCTTCTCGATCTTCTTCTCGAGCGCAGTGATTATCTGCTTGGTGTTCCCGCTTTGTGCTTGAAATCTAAGTTCTATATCTGCGGCCACATTTATTCTCCAATGAGGGTTACTGAACGAACCTATGCGCTTTCAAGGCGACGGCGGCCCGGCTTTGACCGCAACTTGGGGATCGCCCAAGGCCCTCCGCTGCGACGCCCAGGACAACGTGATCGTGGTGGACACCGAGAACCATGCCATCCGGCGCATCGACGCCGCCACCGGGATCGTCACCACCATCGCCGGCGGCCGGTTGGGTGGAGAGGGAGACGGCGGCCCGGCCACCGAAGCGGGCCTGGACCGGCCCCACGGCTGCGGCATCGACGCCCAAGGCAACATCTTCGTGGCCGACAGCAACAACCACCGGGTACGGGTGGTGGGCGCTTAACGGGAGGGCTTGCCTCAAGCCGGCTCGTCCCTTCTCCCTTTGGGGGAAGGTTTAGGATGGGGGCGGCTGTTCGAAGTAGAAGCTGTATCTCCCGACAGCGTGGCCCCACCCTTATCCTCCCCCTAGCCAGGGGGAGGGGATTATTCGAGGCAGGTGCCGGTTTTTTTTAAGCGCTAAGCCCGGGGAAGATGACGTTCTTGAACGCTTCAACTTCTTTGGTTGGCATCTCGTAGCCGCCGTCCTGAGTGTGAGTCGGGAAGATGAACACCTGCTCGACTCCCGATTCTGAGCCGGCCCGCTTCAGGCGTTCCAGGCATTCCTGGGGCGTGCCGAACAGCCCGAACGCGTCGCAGATGGCGTCCGCTTGGCTGTCGGAGATCTTCTCCGGAACGAAATCATCAGGGAGGTCGATTCCGGCCTCCCGAAGCCAGAACAGGTTGGAGTCGCTGGGGTACTTCAGGTACGGCTGGTCGTCCCGGAACCACAACTGCGGCCAGCGCCTGGCCCTCGCTCCGTCCTCGTCGATGGTCGTGGGCGTGATGTAGATGGTGTGAAAGCCGTCCAAGTCGCGGTTGCCTCGCTCGGCGCCGGTCTGAAGCCTGCGCCGCGCCGCCGCCACGGACCCGGGGTGCAGACCCACCAGCATCAGCGCGCCGTCCGCGACTTCTCCGGCCAGCTCGACCATCCGTGGACCCGCCGCGGTCATGAAGATGGGAGTGGGAGGGTCGCTGATATTCCTTAGTTTGGTCTCCGTGCCGTTGAAGACCACCGTCTCTCCCCGGAGCAGCCGTCTCATGGCGGTGATGGCCTGGCGCATCGTCTCAAGGGACGCCCGCGGACGCCCGATATTGCCCACCGCCAGATAGCCGGGACCAACGGTCAGGCGGACCCGGCCGGGAGCGATCTCCTCCAGGGTGTGGGCCAGAGACGCCAAAACACCGGGATGGCGGGTCACCGGGTTGGTGGTGGCGGGGTAGACAGTGAGGCTGGAAGTGCGTTGGGCGGCCAGGGCCAGGGTCAGGTAAACATCCCGGCCGCTGTGTTGGTGGTCGTGGACCCCCACTCCCGAGAAACCGGCGGCCTCACAACCGGCGATGAACTCGGCGGTCTCGATCACCGGCAATCCCACCGGTACCCTGATATCTACCTTCATCGCCATTGCTTGATTCCCTTCTTGCGTCTATTATGGCCTGCGGACTGGTTCGGGGCCTCCGGCAGGACTTTGTCATACAATACCCGAATCCAGCGTCAAGGAGCACCCATGCGGACCATAGATATTCACGCGCACGTCACTCCAGTGGGATTCGTGGAGGCCGGCAAGCGGGGCGAGGACTGGCACGGAATGCCCCTCGACGCCATGAACATCCACCGGAACAATCCCAAGACTTACTGGACACCCGAAGAGCGCCTGGCCGACATGAATTCACTGGGAGTGGATGTGCAGGTGCTGTCCACCAACGCCTATTTCTACAACTATGACGGAGACCCCGGCACGGTCTCACTGATGACCCAAGAATGCAACAACTACGTCGCGGAGTTGGTCAAAGACCACCCGGACCGTTTCTCGGGGTTCTCCACCCTGCCCATGCAGGACATCAAGGCGTCCATCGCCGAACTGGAGCGGAGCATGGGGCTGGGGCTGAAGGGCGCCATGATCGGCGATAACGTGAACGGCGAGACCTTCGACGAGAAGAAATTTCTTCCCTTTTGGAAAGCCGCCGAGAGCCTTGGCGCGGTGATCCTGGTGCACCAGGGCGGCGAGACCGTGGTGAACCACCGCATCAGCCGCTACCACCTGCCCAACACCATAGGCAATCCGGCCGACCGGGCGTTGACCTTCGCGGCGTTGGTCTTTGGTGGCGTGATGGACGCCTGCCCCGGTCTCAAAGTTTGCCTGTGCCACGGTGGCGGCTACACCTGCTACGGCATCGGGCGCATGGACCGCGGCTGGCAGGTGCGCCAGGAGGCGAGGGCCAACATTCAGCAGCCGCCCAGCGCCTACCTCGACAAGTTCTACTACGATTGCCTCACCCATAGCGAGACGGCGCTGCGCTATCTCATCGACAGCGTGGGCATCGACCGGGTGGTCTTCGGCACCGATTGGCCCTTCGACATGGCCATCGACTGGCCGGTGTCATGGCTCCTGGGTCTGGAGAGCCTGAGCCAAGAGGAGAAAGAGGCGATCCTACACAAGAACCTGGAAAAGCTGCTGGGGATCTAAGGTCGGCGCCACGTCCGGTCCCACGGTTACGCCGGTATCCGTGAATAATAGGGCCAAGACAAATTGTAGGGGCAGGTTTCCAACCCTGCCCTTTTTGTCTGCCACGGCGGTTGCCGATGGGATGGGTCTTGCATGCGGCGGCGGACCGATTCATTTACAGAACCCGAGCGTCGTTTCCAAATGCCAGGGCGGGTTGGAAACCCGCGCCTACGCCGGTGGTAAACCGATCGCGATCTTTGACCTAACTCTTCCGGTCGGCGTATGCCTGTTTGGCCCGGTCGATGGCCCGCACGCGTCCGGCCACCAGCTTGTCCTTGCGCTCGGCCGCCCAGCGGTTGGACGCTATGGTGGCGGCCACGGTGCCTTGGAACTGGGGCATGACGTAGCGGGCCAACAGCTCGTAGCTGCGGAGCATCTTTTCCCGGGACGTCCAGTCCACGGTCTGGACCAGGAACCCGCCGAACCCCCCGCTCTGTTCCTGAAGCCGGTTTATCGCTTCGATGCAGTCGTCCGGGGTGCCGACGATCCAGGACCCGGACTCGGACATGTTATCGACCACCTTGTCCATGGGGCCGTCGAAGACCGGTTTTCTCCCGTTGGTGCCTTCGGAATATTCCCGGAGATATTGGGCTGAGCCCACTCGGATATCGTCCAGGGCCTCCTTGCGGGTTTCGGCCAGATGGACGGGCAGGACCAATCTCCAATCGTGCCGATTCATAGTTTGGTTATGTTCTCTCGCCGATTCCTCGGCTATCGCCCAGAGCCCTTTCAGGTCGGCGGGGCCGGCCGATGGGTCCCGCGGCACCGTGATGGTGAGCACCGACGCCCCGTGTTTCCCAGCCAGCGCGACCCCGGCTGGGGTCTGGATGGACGCCACGGACACCGGCATGTAGGGCTGCTGGAACGGGCGCAATTGGAGCAAGCCTTCGTTAAGTTCAAACCAATCGCTTTTATAGGTGATGGGCTCGGACTCGGTGAACAGCCGCAGGATTATCCCCAGCGACTCGTCCATGCGTTCCCTCTGTGTCTCGTGGGAGATTCCCATCATGTAGGCGTCGCCGGGCAGGGCACCCGGCCCGACCCCAAACAGCACCCGGCCGTGGGTCATGTGGTCAAGCTGCACCATGCGGTCGGCGACCATCAGCGGGTGATGGTACGGCAGGCTCACGACGCCGGTGCCCAACTTGATGTAACGGGTCCGTTGGGCCGCGGCGGCGATGAAGATCTCCGGCGAGGCGATGATTTCCCATCCCGCCGAATGGTGCTCGCCGATCCAGGCTTCATCGAAACCCAGGGTGTCCATCCAGTCGATCAACTCCAGGTCGCGGTCCAAGGCCAGTGTTGGGTTCTCTCCGACCCGATGAAACGGCCCCATGAAGGAACCGAATTTCATCCGTTTAGGCATATCCATCTGGTTCTTCCTTCGGAGCTTTGTCTGCTCCCTCCCGTGGTTGCCGCTGTCTCTGATCACCGCCGGCAGGAGGCGGATGTTGACCGGCAAGCGGTGTGTTTAGTTTACTCTCAGTCGAGGTTGAATCCAAACAATTGATACTATCCTAGCGAGTTTATCCGCACGGACCGGCGGGGGCCCGCACATTGGGACCCGCTCCGGTTGCTTGGGTATTTTGCTAGAATGCCTCTGATTGATCTGAGCCTGCGCCTAGAGCCGATATGACCGCACCTGATAACAACATGGACCGGGCCTTTCAGGAATTTCTGAAGGCGCATCCGGCATTCGAGTCGACCCGGGTATTGGACGAACTGCGCCGCACGGAATACGGCCGGTTGGACCGCCTGGGCCAGGTCTTCCTCGACTACACCGGTGGCGGACTCTACGCCGACTCGCAGATACGGGAATTCTCAGAACTGCTGGAAGGCGGTATCTTCGGGAACCCACATTCGGACAGCCCCGCGTCGTCGGCGACGACCGTTTTGGTGGATCGGGCCCGTGATTCTGTTCTGAAGTATTTCAACGCGCCAACCGATGAGTACGTGGCCATCTTCACGGCCAACGCCACCGGCGCCATCAAGTTGGTGGCGGAGGCCTACCCGTTCCAGGCCGGAGACCGGTACCTGCTGGCCTTTGACAACCATAATTCTATAAACGGAGTACGTGAATTCGCCCGCGCCAAGGATGCGGATGTCACGTATGTGCCAGTTATCCCGCCTGACCTACGGTTGGACGAAGCCCAGTTAAGGACGCAACTGGATCAGCCCAACGAGGGTGGACACAATTTGTTCGCCTACCCGGCCCAGTCCAACTTCTCCGGCGTGCAGCATCCCATGGAGTGGACCACCTACGCCCAAGAAAGAGGGTGGGACGTCCTGTTGGACTGCGCGGCCTTCGCGCCCTCCAACCGGCTGGACCTGGCCCAGGCGCTCCCCGACTTTGTGCCATTGTCCTTCTACAAGATGTTCGGCTACCCCACCGGCGTTGGGTGTCTCCTGGCCCGGAAGAGCGCTCTGGCCAAGCTGGTCAGGCCGTGGTTCGCGGGCGGGACCATCACCATCGCCTCGGTGCAGGCCGAGAAACACTACCTTGCCGAGGGCGAACAGGCCTTTGAGGAAGGGACCCTTAATTACCTGAACATACCCGCCGTTGAGATAGGACTGCGATATATAGAGTCCATCGGCATCGAAACCATCCACGACCGGGTCTGGTGCTTGACCTCCTGGCTGCTGGAGAACCTGCTGAGTCTGCGGCATAGCAACCGAGCGCCGGTGGTCCGGGTCTACGGCCCAACCACCATGGAGGCCCGCGGCGGCACCTTGACCATAAATTTCTACGACCCCAAAGACGCCTTGATCGACCACCGCCGCATCGATGACCTGGCTAGTAGAGTAGGAATCTCACTACGGACCGGGTGCTTCTGCAACCCCGGCGCCGGAGAGATGGCCCACGGCTTGACCGAGGAGGACATGGCCGCGGCCTTCGAGAACAGCGAGCGCATGACCTTTGAGCAGTTCTTGAGCGTGTTGGAAGACCGGGACGGGAAGAACGCCGGCGCGGTCCGCATATCCATGGGCCTGGCGTCCAACTTTGCCGACGTTTACAAGTTCTGGGAATTTGCCCGGAGTTTCATAGACCAAACGGCCGGAGAGGTTTAACCGGCGGGCCGCCCCATCTCCGACTTGTCGAGAGTCTCCCCGATGTATCGGGGGACCTAACCTTCCCCTGCAAGCGGAGGAAGGGACGATTACATGATGCTGGAGGATTTGATGCCCGACCTAGAGAGCATGTTGGACCAAGTCGACGAGCTGCGGGATGAGATCGTGGCGCTGGAGCAGGACTTGGTGCGCATACCCACCGTGAACACCGGATTCATGCCCACCGGCAACGAGACGGAAGTCTGCCGGTACATGGAGAAATGGCTGGCCGAAGACGGCATCGGCTCCGAGACAATCGAGTCGGCGCCGGGCCGGGGCAACTTCATCGCCCGGCTGGAAGGCAGCTCGGGCAAGGCCGGCCTAATGTTCATGTCTCACACCGACGTGGTGCCGGTGGAGGAAGAGGAGAAGTGGCGCTTCCCTCCCTTCAGCGCCACGATAGCCGACGGCCGGGTCTTTGGGCGCGGCGCATCGGACTGCAAGGGGCTGCTCACCTGCCAACTGATGGCCATGCGCCTCCTCAAGCGTAATGGGGTGGAACTGGAAGACAGTCTGATCCTGGCGTCCTGCGCCGATGAGGAGCACGGCGGGCGTTACGGGTTCGGCTGGATGGCCGAGCATCACCCGGAGAAGCTGGCCGCCCCCTTTGCCGTGAACGAAGGCGGCGGCGTGCCCATCGAGGCCGCCGGGAACCTGACCTACCTGCTGGGAGTGGGCGAGAAGGGCCGCCTCCAGTTGGAGATCGAGGTCAGGGGGACCAGCGCCCACGCCTCCACCCCCTGGCAGGGAACCAACGCCTTATTCGGGCTGTCGGAGGTCGTCAAGCGCATCGAGGCCTACGAGGCGGAACGGGACACCTCCACCAGCCTGTTCCAGCACCTGTCCATCTTCGCCATCGAGGACAAACCGTCGCCGGAGAACATCGACCAGATCATCGCGGACACCGAGAACCGCAACCCGCGTTTCGCGTCGATCATGAAGGCCCTGTCCCGAATGACCATCACGCCTACCATGGTTCAGGGAGGCATCAAGTCCAACAGCGTCCCCGAGTCCGTCCGGCTGACCTGCGACGTGCGTACGCTGCCCCACCAGGACGAGGCCTACGTCCGGCAGGAGTTGGCCAAGATACTGGACGGTATCCAGGGGGTGGAGATAGAGATCGATTATATGTCCATTCCCAACGCCTCTCCCTTCGAGACGGAATTCGCCCAGCGGATCCAGATCAGCACTGCCAACGCCCTGGACCGGGACGACATCCAGTGGGTGCCGTCGCTGAGCACCGGGTTCACCGACTCCCGGTTCACCCGCAACCTGGGCACAATCACCTACGGCATGGTTGGCTCCCACCCCGATGACGACCCGATGATTACCTTCATCCACGGCACCAACGAATCGGTGGGCATCCGGAGCCTGATCAGCGGTACCAAGATAATGCTGGCGTTGGCCTACGATCTGCTGGCGGTGAAGTAGGGCGCCGCGCGCGCTGAGACTTGGAGCTTGATCCCAGAGGTATTCATATGATCACCGACCCTGAGGCATATCTGAATTATTTCCGGTCGATCCACCGGCGGACCCTGCGGGACATCGCGGCGCTGCCTTCGCCCGCCGAGGGCTGGGAGCCGCCGGTTGGAGAAGGAGAGAAGGGCTGGGGGATCGCCCGGATCGTCTATCACATCGCCGAATCCAGGATCTATTTCGCCTCGGCTTACTGTGGCAAGGGATGGCGCTACGATTGGGACGCACCCAGCACCGAACACCAATCGGATTGGGTCCCGGCGTTGGAGGCCTCGGCAGCGGAGTTCCAGAAGCGGATCGAAGGGACGCCAAGGGATTGGCTGGACCGGCGCATCAAGATGATCGACACCGACGGCACACTCAGCGGCTGGCGAATCTTGATGATGCTCCTGGAACATGAGGTGCACCACCGCTCCCAGATCGACACCTACGCCGGTCTAGAGGGCTGGGACGTGCCTCAGATATATGACCGCACCAGAGAGCAGATCGACGAGTTGCAGGACCGGCAGTAGCCCTTTTTTAGTACGTCTCGATTTCCTCAGCGGCAACACCAAGATATTGCGCTAGGGTTTCTAGTGTTTTCTTGTGTAACGTTTTGACTTCGCCACGTTCAATGCGGCCGATCTCCTTGGCGCTTATCTTTGGCGAAAAATCACTCTGTTTTAGTCCCTTTTGCAACCTCAGCTGACGCAAAGCCCCACCAAAAGATTCATCCGCGTCTATTCGCTGTTCCTTGTCTCTGCGGCGAAATAATGGATCAAATTCATATAAAATCGCTTCCGTGCCGGCTTCGAACTTGTCCAACCGGATAGTCTGTCCGAAATCAATTACTTCGAAATCGTCTGGGTCCAGTTGTGGGGAATTGGGCCCAGCCTCGAACCAAGACAATGGCAAGGTTATAGGCTGAGGTGGACCCGGAAATTCGGACAGGTGGTTAAGTGAGAGTTCTGCTCCTAAAATAGCCGCAGCTGTTGCTGTGAAGAAGGAGTGGGATATGTCGAAAGAACGGAGGAAGCACAGCCCATCGTTC